>QEVM01000259.1 GCA_003576805.1 Pseudomonadota bacterium
GCGCGAAGAGGGCCGGCTCGTGCTGCGCATCCCGCAGTCGTTCGCGCGGCACCGGCTCGAGCGGCGCCGCGCGGATCTCGAGGCGGTGTGCGCGCGCCTGTTCGGCCGCCCGACGCGCGTCGAGCTCGCCGCTCCGGCGGACGCGGACGCCGCCGGCGCCGCGAGCGCGAGCGCCGACGAGGCGGTGCGCCGCCGGCGCCGCGACGCGCTCGCACACCCCTCGGTGAACGCCGTGCTCGAGATCTTCGGCGGCGAGGTGGTGGAGATCCGGCCGCACGGCTCGCGCGGCGACGGCGGCGCGACGCGATGAACGACCTCGCGGCGCTCGTGCGGCGCGCCCAGGAGATGCAGGAGCGCATGGCCGCGCTGCAGCGCGACCTCGCCCGCCGCCGCGTCGAGGGCTCCTCGGGAGCGGGGCTGGTGAAAGCCGTCGCGAGCGGCGAGCTGCGCATCCTCGAGATCGAGATCGATCCCGCGCTCCTCGCGCGCGGCGACCGCGCCATGCTCCAGGACCTGGTGGCCGCGGCCGTCAACGCCGCGCTCGCGAACGCGCAACGCTTGGTCCAGGAAGAGATGCAGCGCGCGGCGGCGTCGATGCAGATCCCGGTGCCGGGCGGCACGCCGTAGGTGCGGACGTCCGCCCCGATCCAGCGGCTCGTCGCGGCGCTGCGCCGGCTGCCGGGCATCGGCGAGAAGTCGGCGACCCGGCTCACCTTCCACCTGCTCTCTGCGCCCGACGCGCAGGTGCACGAGCTCGCCGAGGCGATCGTGCGGCTGAAGAAGGAGATCGTGCTCTGCGCGGAGTGCTTCGATCTCACCGACGCCTCGCCGTGCGCGATCTGCCGAGACGCGCGCCGCGACGCGTCGCAGATTTGCGTCGTCGAGGAGCCCGCCGACCTCGCGGCGATCGAGGCCGCGGGCGGCTACGGCGGCCGCTACCACGTGCTCGGCGGCGCGCTCTCGCCGATCGACGGCATCGGCCCCGAGGAGCTGCGCATCGCGGACCTCGAGGCGCGCGTGCGGCGCGGCGGCGTGCGCGAGATCGTGCTCGCCACCAACCCGACCGCCGAAGGCGACGCGACCGCGTACTACCTCGCCGAACGGCTGCGCGACGCGGGCGCCAAGCTGACGCGCATCGCCTCCGGCATGCCGCTCGGTGGCGACCTCGAGTACGCCGACCCGGTGACGATCGGGCGCTCGATCGCGCACCGGCGCGAGATGGACTGAGTCGCGCCCGGCGAGTCCTGCGCACGCCGCGCCGATGCGCGCTCAAGCCGCGCCGCGCACACGCCGAAGGGGCTCGGAGGACTCGGGGAGTGTTGCCTCGCGTGAGTCGCGCGGGGTAGAGTGCGGCGGCCGCGGGTCGCCGCTCTCCCACATCCGATCTCCACCCCGAGTCGGGGACTTACGAGCGCAGATGCCCTTCGTCGACACCCAGCTCGTGCTCTTCGACGAGGACTACCGCAAGGTGCTCGCGGTGTGCGAGCGGCTCGCCCGCGACGCGCACGCCAAGGGCGTCTTCGTCGTCGACAAGAACGGTCAGCTGATGGCCGAGGCGGGCGACGTGCGCGGGCTCGACACCACGAGCCTCGCATCGCTGACGGCCGGCTCCATCGCCGCGACGGGCGGCCTCGCCAAGATCATCGGCGAGGAGGAGTTCCCGATCCATTTCCACCAGGGCCAGCGCGACAACCTGCACATGACGGTCGTCGCGAAGCGCATCATCCTGGTCGTGATCTTCGACGAGCGCTCCTCGCTCGGCCTGGTGCGGCTGCGCGTCAAGAAGGCGGGCAGCGAGCTGGCGCGCCTGTTCGAAGAGATCCAGAAGAAGAGCGAGCGCGCGCGCAACAGCGCGACCAGCCCGTTCGCCGAGATCACCGACGACGACATCGACAAGCTGTTCGCGGATTAGGGGCCATGTCGTTCATCAACTACGCGTCGCGTGAGATCAACTGCAAGGTCGTCTACTACGGCCCCGGGCTGTGCGGCAAGACGACCAACCTCCAGCACATCTACGCGAAGACCAATCCCGACCTCAAGGGCAAGATGATCTCGCTCGCGACGGAGACGGAGCGGACGCTGTTCTTCGACTTTTTGCCGCTCGCGCTCGGGCAGATCCGCGGCTTCAAGACCCGCTTCCATCTCTACACGGTGCCCGGCCAGGTCTTCTACGACGCCAGCCGCAAGCTGATCCTGAAGGGCGTGGACGGCGTGGTGTTCGTCGCCGACTCGCAGATCGAGCGCATGGAGGCCAACCTCGAGAGCCTCGACAACCTGCGCGTCAACCTCGGCGACCAGGGCTACGACCTCGGCAAGGTCCCGTACGTGATCCAGTACAACAAGCGCGACCTGCCGAACGCGGCGCCGCTCGACGAGATGCAGCGCCTGCTCAACCCGGGCGGCGCGCCGGAGTTCGAGGCGTGCGCCACCGTCGGCAAGGGCGTCTTCGAGACGCTGAAGGCCGTCGCGAAGGGCGTGCTGACCGACCTGCGCAAGATGGCGCGCTGACACCGGCGATCCCGCGCGGGTCTGGTTTAGACTCGCGCGATGCTGCGCCCCGCATCGCGTCCCGAGCTGCACTTCGAGATCCACGGCGACCATCCGGGCACGCCGCTGCTGCTCGTGATGGGGCTCGGCGGCTCGTCGCGCGGCTGGCTGGCGCTGCAGGTCCCCGAGCTGTCCAAGCGCCTGCGCGTCGTGACCTACGACCACCGCGGCGTGGGCGGAAGCGCCGACCCGGGCGGCCCCTTTACCACCGCAGACCTCGCGGACGACGCCGCCCGCCTGCTCGACGCGCTCGGGCTCGAGCGCGTCTCGGTGCTCGGCGCGTTCATGGGCGGCATGGTCGCGCAGGAGCTGGCGCTGCGGCACGCCGCGCGCGTGGAGAAGCTGGTCCTCGTCGGCACCTTGGCGCGCGCCGACGCCAAGCGCCGCATGCTGCTCGAGAAGTGGAAGGCGATGATGCGCCACGGCCTGCCGCTCGAGATCCTCGCGCAGGAGCGCATGCTGTGGACGCTGTCCGACGAGACGCTCGCGCAGACCGATCTCGTGCAGCGCATGCTGCAGGGCCTGCTGCGCGACGGCCTGCCGATGTCGGACGAGCTGTTCGTGCGGCAATGCGACGCCTGCCTCGCGCACGACGCCGAGTCGCGCCTCGACGAGATCCGCCAGCCGACGCTCGTCGTGTGCGGACAGGACGACGTGCTGACGCCGCCGGCCCTGCACCGCGCGCTGGCGGCCGCGATCCCGGACGCGCACCTCGTCACGATTCCCGGCGCCGCGCACCTCGTGATGGCGGAGGCGGCCGAGCGCTTCCACCAGATCGTGCTCCAGTTCCTCGACGACGAAGCGGCCCAGTGAGCGCAGGCCGCGCCGCGCGGCGCGCTAGTCGGCGTCCGACGCGACCGCGGCCACCAGCGCGAGGTCCTGCTGGCGCACCTTGGCGGCGTCGAACTTCTTGGCGGCGGCCAGCATGCGCGTCAGCGCCTCGGTGATCGGCATCGGCGGCGCCGTGTCGCCCTTCTTGGCCTTGTGGAAGCGCACCGGGTTGCAGCGCGCGACCACGAAGGTGCGCAGGTACGGCGAGCGGAAGCCGCGCTGCTCGAGCTCCGCGACGGCGCGCCGCACCTCGGCGTCGATCGCGACGAGCCGCGACGCCCAGCCCTCGCGCTCGCGCAGGCTCGCCGGCAGCGGCTTGCTCGAGAAGCGGTCCACCTTGCGCAGGAACGGCGCGTAGGCGCCGGCCGCGAAGCGGCTCTCGCGCTCGAAGACGACGCCGAGCGTCAGCAGCTCGGCGCTCTCGAGCTGTGCGGCGTAGTCCGTCTCCTTCGCCTTCGGGTCGCGCTCGGCGAGCGCGCGCGCCATGCGGATCACCTCGAGCGAGCGGTCGCGCACGTTGTGCGCCTTCTCGGTGTTGAGCGCGAGGATGCGGAACGCGAGGTCCTCGTCGGGCGACACCAGCGCGGTGATCTGGCGCATGCCGAGCACCTTGGCGGCCGCGAGCCGGTGGCGTCCGTTGGGGCTCCAGAAGCCGCCCTGCGCGCCGCGCACGACGATGATCGGATCGAGGAACGAGCCCGACTCCTCGATCTTCTGCGCGAGCCGCTTGGCGTGCGTCGGCGAGAGGTCGCGCTGGAAGGGCGTCGGGTCGACGGCGTCGCGCGGCAGCGACGCCAGCACGATCGGCTTGCCGGAGAGCGGCTCGTGGTACGCGGCGAGCGGCGCGCCGCCGGCCGCGCGCACCGCGTCCGCGAGCGGCGCGACCTCGGGCGCGTCGAGCGCGAGCGCGATCTCGCCCGCCGCGAGTCCGCGCGCCTCGCGCGCCGGCGCGATGCGCTTGCGCGCGCGCGCGGCCCGCTTCGCCGGCGTCCGTGCGCGGTCCCGCTTCGCCGTGCTCTTCTTGCGCGCCGCCACGATGCGATCCTACACGAGCCCTAGAGCGTGAGCTGCCGGTGCAGCTCGGGCAGCCACGCGGGGATCTGCGCGACGTCGCGGATCACGGCGTAGCCGCTCGGTCCGAACACGCGCGGCAGGTGCGCGGGACCCGTGCGGTCGATCGCGGCGCAGAAGACGCGCACGCCGGCGGCGCGCGCCTCGGCCACCGCCTGGCGCGCGTCCTCGACGCCGTAGACGCCCTCGTAGCCGTCCTCGTCCCAGGGCTTGCCGTCCGAGAGCAGGAGCAGGAGCCGCGTGTGGGCGGGCTCGCGCACGAGCCGCGCGGCGACGTGGCGCAGCGCCGCGCCGAGCCGCGTCGAGCTGTCGGGCGCGAGCCCGGCGATCCGACGCTCGATCGTGTCGGAGAGCGGCTCCGCGAACGACTTCACCGTCCAGCTCCGCACGCCGTGCGCGCCGCGCCCCGAGAAGGCGTCGACGCAGTGGCGGTCGCCGAGCGCGCCGAGCGCGACGCAGAAGCAGAGCGCGGCCTGCTTCGCGACGTCCACGACGCGCACGCGGCCGGCCACCCACGCGTCGGTCGAGCCGCTCACGTCGACCAGCAGCGCGACGGCGACGTCGCGGCGCCGCGGCCGCACTTGCGTGTAGATGCGCCCGTCCGGCGTGCGGCCGGCATGGCGGTCCGCCCACTCGTCCACCCAGCCGTCGAGGTCGATGTCGTCGCCCTCCACCCGGCGCGGCACGCGGCGCAGGCGCGGCCGCAGCGCCTCGAAGCGCCGGCGCAGGTGGAGCAGCAGCGCGGCGTGCTCCGCGCGCACCGCGGCGGCCCAGCCGGGATCGCCCGCCGGCGCGAGCGCCTCGTGCACGGTCGCGGCGCCCGCGCGATACGCCTGTGCGTGGCAGTCCCACTCGGGATAGCGCCACGCGCGCGTCGCGGCGTCACCGGACGGCGTCGCGGGCGCCGCCGCGGCGGGCGCGGCCGCGGCGTCCGTCTCGAGCACCTCGCGCACGGGCGCGTCGCTGCGCACGACCGCGACCTCGGCCTGCGCGGCGAGCTCCTCGGCGAGCGCGTCGAGGTCCTCCTCCTCGCCCTGGTCGGTCGGCCGCTCGACGCCCGCGGCGTCCTGCACGGAGAGATGGGGATCGCCGAACGGCAGCACGAACGGGCCGGGACGCGCGCGCTCGTCGGGATCGATCTCGCGCCGCTCGATCCGCCGCGGCAGCGAGCGGCTGCGCGGCGCGCCGCCGGGCTGCGCCTCGTTCGCGACCGCGCGGCGTGGCGCGGCGAGCGCGCGC
>QEVM01000028.1 GCA_003576805.1 Pseudomonadota bacterium
CCGCAGCTCGACGCGCTCGCGCGTGCCGCGCGCGAGCACGCCGCCGCGCTGGCCGCGCCCCGGCCCCGCCGCGTCGTGAACGCCACCGGCGTCGTCCTCCACACGAACCTGGGCCGCGCGCCGCTGGCGGCGGGCGCGGCCGACGCCGCACGGGACGCCGCCGTCCGCTTCACGGACCTCGAGCTCGATCTCGGCACCGGGCGGCGCGGCGACCGCCTGGGCGAGATCGCGCACAAGCTCGCGCTGCTGGCCGGCGCCGAGCGCGCGCTCGTCGTGAACAACAACGCGGCCGCGCTGCTGCTCGCCGTCGCGACGCTCGCGCGCGGGCGCGACGTGATCGTGTCGCGCGGCGAGCTGGTCGAGATCGGCGGCTCGTTCCGCCTGCCCGACATCCTCGAAGCGGCCGGCGTGCGGCTCGTCGAGGTCGGTACGACCAACCGCACCCGTCTCGAGGACTACCGGCGCGCGATCGGCGAGCGCAGCGCGCTGCTGCTGAAGGTGCACCGCAGCAACTTCGAGCAGCGCGGCTTCGTCGGCGAGGTCGAGGTGCCCGCGCTCGCGGCGCTCGCGCGCGAGCACGGCCTGCCGCTCGTCGAAGACCTCGGCAGCGGAACGCTGGTGGATCTGCGCCGGCACGGTCTGCCCGAAGCTTCGTACGCGCCCGCTCGCCTGCGGCTCGGGGCGGACGTCGTGTGCTTCTCGGGCGACAAGCTGCTCGGCGGACCGCAGGCCGGTTTGCTCTTCGGCGCGGCGCGCCACGTCGATGCGATGCGCGCACACCCGCTCGCGCGGGCGCTGCGCGTGGACAAGATGACGCTCGCCGCGCTCGACTGGACCGCCGACGCCATGCTGTCGGGACGCGCGGAACGCGAGCTGCCGGCGCTGCGCATGCTGCTCGCCAGCGAGGAATCCGTCGCTGCGCGCGCACGCGCGCTCGCCGAGCGGCTCGCACCGATCGCGGCGCGCGCCGGGCTCGCGCTCGACGTGCGCGCCACGCGCGCGCCGGTGGGCGGCGGCTCGCTGCCGGGCTTCGAGCTCGCGTCGTCGTCGGTCGCGCTCGTGCCCGACGCGGGGGCGGCGGACGTCTGGGCGGCCGAGCTGCGGCGCGGTCCCGTCGCAGTGCTGGCGCGCGTCGCCGACGGCGCGCTGCTGCTCGACGCGCGCACGCTGCTCGACGGCGACGAAGCCGCGATCGAGTCGGCGTTGGATGCAATGATCGATCGGATTTCGCGTTGATCCCGTCGGGGGACTCGGGTACCGTGCGACTTCGCATCCGCGATGCTGAATTCGCCGGTCCTGGTGCTCAATCGTTCGTATCTACCGATCCATGTGACGTCGGTACGGAGAGCCTTTTCGCTGGTGTACCAGGGCGTCGCCCGGGTCGTGGACGGCGAGTACCGCACCTTCGACTTCGAGCAGTGGAGCGCGAGCCGCGTGCACGAGCGAATCGCCAGCAGCGCGCAGGCGGCCGACGGGCGACCGGCGGCGTGGACGTCCCGATCCGCTTTCGCCGGAAGCTCGGACTGGATCGGCACGAGTCGCGGCCCGCTGCCGGCTCCGCGCGTGATTCTGCTCACGGTCTTCGATCGCATGCCGCGCCGGCACGTGCGCTTCAGCCGGGTCAACGTCATGACCCGTGACGGCTTCACGTGTCAGTACTGCGGCGAACGACCGCCGCGCTCCCAGCTGAACCTCGACCACGTGGTGCCGCGCGCGCACGGCGGCCGCAGCACGTGGGAGAACGTCGTGGCGAGCTGCATGGACTGCAATCGCCGCAAGGGCGGCCGCACGCCGGAGCAAGCGGGGCTGCGCCTGCTGCGCGCGCCCGCGCGGCCGCGCTGGACGCCGCTCGCGTCGCTCCCACTCGCGCACGCGCGCCACGCGGAGTGGCGCCCCTTCCTGCGCGTCGTCGACGGCTCGGCCGCCGCGCGCGAGTCGATGCGCTAGCGATGGGGCCGTACGGCGACCCGCGCACGCCGCGCCCCGTGGTGCGCCCCGAGCCGCCGTCCTCGGCGCCGCACCTGCTCGCCGTCGGCGGCGGCAAGGGCGGCGTCGGCAAGACGCTCGTCACCGCCAACCTCGCCGCCGCGCTCGCGCAGGCCGGCCGCCGCGTGGTGGCGATCGACACCGACCTCGAGGGCGCCAACCTGCACACGGTGCTGGGCGTGCCGGCGCCGCGCGTCAGCCTGGCCGACTTCGTCGCCAAGCGCGAGAGCGATCTGCGCCGGCTGATCGTCGACACGCCGATCCCCGGCCTGCGCCTGATCGCCGGCACGAACGGCCATCTCGGCACGCCGCAGCCGCGCTCGTTCCGGCGCGTGGCGCTGCTCTCCGAGCTGCGCAAGCTGCCCGCGGACCACGTGCTCGTCGACCTCGGCGCGGGCACGCACCCCTCGGTGATGGACTACTTCCTCGTCGGCGACGACGGGATCCTCGTCATGACGCCCGAGCCGACCTCGGTCGAGAACGCGTACTCGTTCCTGCGCGCGGCGTTCTACCGGCGGCTGCGGCTCGCGATGACGAACGAGTCCGCGCGCAAGCTCGTGCACCAGGCGATGGACCAGGGCAACCAGCGCGGCATCCGCACGCCGCTCGACCTGCTGCGCGAGGTGCGCGCGATCGCGCCCGAGGAAGGCGACCGCTTCGCGACCGCGGTGCAGAGCTTCCGGCCGCGCATCGTCGTCAACGCGGCGCGCACCGCCGAGGACGTGCGGCTCGGCTTCGCGGTGCGCAGCGTGTGCAAGAAGTACTTCGGGATCGACGCGGACTACGTCGGCTACGTCAATCACGACGAAGCCGTCACGCAGGCGATCCGGCAACGCCGTCCGGTGGTGGTCACGCACCCGAGCTCGGACGCGGCCGTGTACCTGGTGCGCATCGCACGCAAGCTCCTCGACGCCGCCCGCCGCGCCCGCGGCGGGCGCCCGGCGCCGCGGTCGCAGGCGGCCTCCACCAGCAGCTGGGCGAGGCGACCGATCGCATGAAGGGCTTCGACGAGATCGATCACTACGACGCGCTCGAGGTGCCGCCCGACGCGACCGCCGAGGAGATCGAGCGCGCCTACCGCGTGCTGTGCGCCACCTACGCGGGCGATTCGCTGGCGACGTACTCGATGTTCGGAGCGGACGAAGCCGCCGAGCTGCGCGACCGCATCGACCGCGCGTACCGCGTCCTGTCCGATCCGGACGCGCGGAGCGCCTACGACGCCGCGCAGTCGGGCGACGAGCCGTACGCCGAGGCGGAGTCGAACGACGAGCCCGTCGTACTCGCGCCGATCGCCGAGGCGGCGCTCGCGAAGCCGCTGCTCGAGCCGCGGCCGCGCGAGGTGCCGACCTTCGATCGCATGGCCGACGTCGAGCCGGCCGCGGACGGCGACGACGCGGAGTGGAACGGCGGGCGCCTGCGGCGCGCGCGCCTGATGCGCGGCCTCGAGGTCGAGGACGTCGCGGCCGCGACCAAGGTGAGCCCCGCGTACATCCGCTTCCTCGAGGAAGAGCGCTTCGACGACCTGCCCGCGCCCGTGTACGTGCGCGGCTTCATCGGCGCCTACGCGCGCTGCCTCGGGCTCGACGCGCAGCACGTCGCGCGCAGCTACACCGCGCGCTACGAGGAGCATCGCCGCGCCAAGCCGCGCGGCCGCCTGCTCGGCCGCAGCTGAGGCGCGCCCGATGCGGTTCGTCGCAGGCGAGGCCGAGGCGGGTCGCCGCCTCGACGCCGCGCTCGCGCAGCTCGCGGGCGTCGCTCGCTCGCAGGCGGCGCGCTGGATCGAGGAAGGACGCGTGCGCGTGGACGGCGCGCCGGCGCGCGCGTCGCTGCGGGTCGCCGCCGGCAGCGTCGTCGAGGCGTCGCCGCGCGCACCGGAGCCGCTCGCGGCCGTCGCCGAGGAGATCCCGCTCGCGATCCTGTACGAGGACGCGGACCTCGTCGTGATCGACAAGCCGGCGGGCCTCGTCGTGCACCCGGCGCCCGGGCACGCGCGCGGAACGCTCGTGAACGCGCTGCTGCACCACTGTCGCGACCTCGCCGGCATCGGCGGCGTGCTGCGCCCCGGGATCGTGCACCGGCTCGACCGCGGCACTTCGGGCGTGCTCGTCGCCGCCAAGAACGATGCCGCGCACGCCGCGCTCGCGGCGCAGTTCAAGCAGCACAGCATCGAGCGCGTCTACCTCGCGCTCGTGCGCGGCACGCCGGGCGCGGAGGCGGGCCGCGTCGAGCGCGCGATCGGCCGCCATCCGCGCGACCGCAAGCGGATGTCGGTGCGCACGCGCGCGGGCCGCGCGGCGGCGACCGACTGGCGCGTCGTTCGGCGCTACCCGCGCAGCGGCGTCGCGTTGCTCGAGGTGCGACCCGCGACGGGACGCACGCACCAGATCCGCGTGCACCTGGCGTCGTCGGGACTGCCGATCGTGGCGGATCCCGTCTATGGTCGCGGCGGCGAGAGACTCGGCCTCGAGCGCCCCGCGTTGCACGCGGCGGTGCTCGGCTTCAGCCACCCGACGACGGGAGAGCGCATGCGTTTCGAGGCGCCCCTGCCCGCCGATTTCCGAGCGGCGCTCGACGCGGCGGCGCGCCGCGAGCGCGCGACGTGACGGCGAAAAGCGGCGCATGGCTGCGCCACGCGCTGCTGGCGGGCGTGCCGCACGGCTTCGGCACGCGCGGCAGCGAGCCGCCGCGCGGGCTCGTGCGCGCGAAGCAGGTGCACGGCACGCGCATCGTCGAAGCGACGCAACGCTGCGACGGCTTCGTCGCGGAGGCCGACGGCATCGTGTGTCGCACGCCCGGCCTCGCCATCGCGGTCGTCACGGCGGACTGCATGCCGCTGCTGCTGGCGACGCCGTCCGGCGTGGTCGCCGCGATCCACGCGGGTTGGCGCGGGCTCGCCTCGGGCGTGATCGCGGCCGGCATCGAAGCGCTCGGCCGCATCGCCGCGGATGCCGACCGCGCCGTCGCGGTGATCGGTCCGCACATCGGCGCGAGCTGCTACGAAGTCGACGCGCCCGTCGTGCGCGCGCTCGAAGCGCGCTTCGGCGACGCCGTCGCTGCGACGCTGCGCGAGACGCGTCCCGGTCATCACGAGATCGCGCTCGCGCCGCTGGCATCGCTCGATCTCGTGCGCGCTGGACTCGCACCCGAGCGTGTCGCGATCGTCGACGACGCCTGCACGATGTGCGACGCCGAGCGGTTCCACAGCTATCGCCGCGACGGCCCCGACGCGGGGCGCTTGTTCCATTACGTGATCGCGGCCGCGCGGTCGGCCACGTGACGACCGCCGCAATGGCTCTTGACACGCCCGAGGGCCCGGAATAGGCTGCCTCGCGATTCCCGAGAACGCCGACGCGACCTCCTCCGGCGTCCGAGACCCAACGTCGGAACCAACGACCCCGGCCCGTCTCGGCAACTCACGGCACTCGACCGATCCTGTCTCCAGCGCATCGGATGCAAACGAGCCAGACTGCGGAAGCGGACTGCACGGACGGCGACAGAAATCGGTCAACCTGCGAGGCCGACGCTCCGAACTAGATCGAGCCCTCCACGACCATCGCGTTCCGGCCGGACTGTCCCGGTCGCCGGCATGCGATCGAGCACGGCGCAGAGCCGGCGCCAGCCCGGCGGAACTCCGCACCGAAATCCCACGAGCCAATCGACGCAACTGCACTCGACCATCGACTCGACCCAGCGCGAATCCGTGCCACGACCCACGCGGCACCGCGCACAGCACAAGGGACCCAAGGTGAGCATGGACCGAACCGGTGAGACCCATCAAGGCGGCGGCATGGGCGGCGGACGCCCGCGCCGCGGGCGGCGCCGCTCGCGCGGCAGCAACGGCGTCGGACGCGGCAATCGCTCGTCGCCGCAGGACATCCTCGACGTCGCCGACGAGCTGACGGACGAAGATCTGCTCGACGACGGCGAAGAGTGCGGCGAGAGCCTCGACGTCGCCGAGCTCAAGCGCACGCCGATGGAGAAGCTGACCGAGCTCGGCGAGTCGCTCGTCGTCGAGAGCGCGGCCGGCATGCGCAAGCAGGACCTGATCTTCGCGATCCTGAAAGCCAACGCCGAGAACCGCGGCAAGATCTACGCGGAAGGCGTGCTCGAGACGCTGCCCGACGGCTTCGGCTTCCTGCGCTCGCCCGACGAGAGCTACCTCGCGGGCCCCGACGACATCTACGTGTCGCCGTCGCAGATCCGCCGCTTCGGCCTGCGCACGGGCGACTCGATCCGCGGACAGATCCGCCCGCCCAAGGACGGCGAGCGCTACTTCGCGCTGCTCAAGGTCGAGACGATCAACTTCGACGCGCCCGAGCAGCTCCGCCACCGCATCAACTTCGACAACCTGACGCCGCTGTATCCCGAGGAGAAGTTCAAGCTCGAGTCTTCGGTGATGGGCAACGTCACGGGCCGCATCATCGATCTCATCGCGCCGCTCGGGAAGGGCCAGCGCGCCCTCATCACGTCGCCGCCCAAGGCCGGCAAGACGATGATCCTGAAGGACATCGCCAACGCCATCGCAGAGAACCACCCCGAGGTCTATCTCATCGTGCTGCTGATCGACGAGCGGCCCGAAGAGGTGACCGACATGCAGCGCAACGTGAAGGCCGAGGTGATCTCCTCGACCTTCGACGAGCCCGCGACGCGCCACGTCCAGGTCGCCGACATGGTGATCGAGAAGGCGAAGCGGCTCGTCGAGCACAAGCTCGACGTCGTGATCCTGCTCGACTCGATCACGCGTCTGGCGCGCGCGCACAACACCGTCGTGCCGCACTCGGGCAAGATCCTCTCGGGCGGCGTCGACTCGAACGCGCTGCACAAGCCCAAGCGCTTCTTCGGCGCCGCGCGCAACGTCGAGGAGGGCGGCAGCCTGACCATCGTGGGCACGGCGCTCATCGAGACCGGCTCGCGCATGGACGAGGTCATCTTCGAGGAGTTCAAGGGCACGGGCAACAGCGAGCTGGTGCTCGACCGCAAGCTCGCCGACCGCCGCACCTACCCCGCGATCGACATCAACAAGAGCGCGACGCGCCGCGAGGAGCTGCTCCTCGACGACACCACGCTGAACCGCATGTACGTGCTGCGCAAGGTGCTCTCGCCGCTGAATCCGGTCGACTCGATGGAGTTCCTGCTCGAGAAGATCAAGGCGACCGACAGCAACACCGAGTTCCTCGACTCGATGAACTCGTAGCGGCGATCGCCAAGGGGCGTGGCCGGGCGCGGCCGCCGCGTGCCCGCGCGGTGCGCTGCGCGACGCGCGCGCTTGCCCGCGCTGGGCGGCGGCGCTAACCCCTCCGCGTGCTCTTCCCCGCCCGACCCAGCGCCCGACCCCTCTCGTCGGGCTTCGATCGCCACGGCGTGCACCGCCACGCGGAGCATTAGCTCCGCCGCATCGCTCGGGCTCCGCGCCGCGGAGCCCTCGTCCGCATCCGACCGCTCCCCGATCCCTCCGCCCAGACCGACAGACCGCCTCCCGACGCCGGGACCGGCCCGCTCCGAGGTTTCCAATGTCCGAGCTGCTGCGCCGCATCGAGGAGTCCGAGGGCCGCGCCCGCGCGCTCGAGGAGCGGCTCGCGGACCCCGACGTGATGAGCAAGCCGGGCGAGTTCGCGGAGGCGGGCAAGGAGCTGGGCAGGCTGCGACCGCTGCTCGACGCGGGCGCCCGCTATCGCAAGCTGATCGGCGACCTCGACGGCGCCCGCGCGCTGCTCGAGGAAGACGACGACGACCTGCGCAAGGAGGCGCGCGAGGAGATCGGACGGCTCGAGCCCGAGCTGGCGCAGGTCGAGCGCGAGCTGCGCGTCCTGCTCGTCCCGCGCGATCCCAACGACGACCGCAACGCGATCCTCGAGATCCGCGGCGGCACCGGCGGCGAGGAGGCGTCGCTCTTCGCCGCAGACCTCTTCCGCATGTACACGCGCTACGCCGAACGGCGGCGCTGGAAGGTCGAGCTGCTCTCGATGTCGGAGAGCAGCTCGGGCGGGCTCAAGGAGGTCGTCGCGTCGATCTCGGGCGATCGCGTGTGGAGCCGCCTGAAGCACGAGCGCGGCGTGCACCGCGTGCAGCGCGTGCCGACGACCGAGTCGCAGGGGCGGATCCACACCTCGACCGTCACCGTCGCCGTGCTGCCCGAGGCCGAGGACGTCGACGTCCAGATCGACCAGAAGGAGCTCCGCATCGACGTGATGCGCGCGGGCGGCCCGGGCGGGCAGAGCGTCAACACGACCGATTCGGCGGTTCGCATCACGCACCTTCCGACGGGTCTCGTCGTGCAGTGCCAGGACGAGAAGTCCCAGCTCAAGAACAAGGCGAAGGCGATGAAGATCCTTCGCTCTCGGCTGCTCGAGGCGGAGCAGGCGCGCGCCGCGGCCGAGCGCGCCGCCGATCGCCGCTCGCAGGTCGGCACCGGCGAGCGCAGCGAGCGCATCCGCACCTACAACTTCCCGCAGTCGCGCGTGACCGATCACCGCGCCGGGCTCACGCTCCACAAGCTGCCCGCCATCCTGGACGGCGACCTCGACGAGCTGCTCGACGGCGTGCACGTCGCGCTCGCCGAGATCGCCGAAGGCAGGGCGGCTCCTCGCGCGGAACAGGACGACTGATGGCCGCCGCGGCGAACACGAAGACGTGGACCGTGCTCGACCTGTTGCGCTGGACGACGCAGCACTTCGCGGAGCGCGGCATCGACACGCCGCGCCTCGACGCCGAGTGTCTGCTCGCGCACGCGCTCGGCTGCGACCGGCTGCGGCTCTACGTGGACTTCGAGAAGCCCGTCGAGGACGCCGAGCGCGCGCGCTTTCGCGAGCTCGTGCGCGAACGCGGCCAGGCGCGCGTGCCGGTCGCGCTGCTGGTCGGAAGCCGCGAGTTCTGGTCGATGCCGCTCGCCGTGACGCGCGACGTGCTGGTGCCGCGCCCGGACACGGAGACGCTCGTCGCCGCGGCGCTCGACGCCTTTCCCGAGCGCGAGGCCTCGTTCGCGGTGCTCGACGTCGGCACCGGCTCGGGCGCGATCGCGCTCGCCATCGCGCGCGAGCGGCCGAAGGCGCTCGTCGTCGCGACGGACCTCTCGCCCGCGGCGCTCGCCGTCGCGCGCGGCAACGCCGAGCGCCTCGGCCTCGCGGATCGCATCCGTTTCGGCGAAGGATCGCTGTTCGAGCCGGTCGCCGCGGGCGGCGAGCGCTTCGACCTGGTGGTCTCGAATCCGCCCTACGTCGCGGAGCGCGACGCGGCCAGCCTCGCGCCCGAGCTCGGCCACGAGCCCGCGACGGCGCTCTTCGCGGGACCGGACGGGACCGACGTCCTGCGCCCGCTCGCGGAGCAGGTCGCGGACTTCCTCGCGCCCGGCGGCCGCGTCTTCGTCGAGCTCGACCCGGCCCAGGCTCCGCGCGTGGCCGGTTGGCTCGCCGAAGCGGGGCTCGGCGAAATCACCACGCACCGCGACGCGGCCGGGCTCGTCCGCGTCGTCGGCGCACGGCGGGAGACCCAAACGGCCGAAGCCGTTCCTTCCGGCGAGCGGATGGAGTAGAGAGGGACGGCATGGATCGCATCGTCGTGCGCGGAGGCCGCCGGCTGGAAGGCGAGGTCCGAGCTTCGGGCTCGAAGAACGCGACGCTCGCGCTGATGGCGGCGGCGCTGCTGACGGATCGCGAGTCGGTGCTGCGCGGCGTGCCGCGCGTGCGCGACGTCGGCACGATGATGAAGATCCTCGGCGCGCTCGGCGTCGCGTGCGAGTGGGACGCGGACGACGAGCACGTGCTCCGCATCCGCGCCGGCCGCGTGTCGAACCCCGAGGCGCCCTACGACCTGGTGCGCCAGATGCGGGCGTCGTTCCTGGTGCTCGGCCCGCTCGTCGCGCGCCTCGGCACCGGCCGCGTGTCGGAGCCGGGCGGCTGCGCGATCGGCGTGCGCCCGGTGGACCAGCACCTGAAGGGCCTCGAAGCGCTCGGCGCCAAGATCCGGCTCGACCATGGCTACGTCGAGGCGTCGGCGGCGACGCTCACCGGCGCGCGCGTCGCCTTCGACGTGTCGACCGTGAACGGCACGCAGAACGTCATGATGGCCGCCGTGCTCGCGCGCGGGCGCACGATCATCGAGAACGCGGCGCGCGAGCCGGAGGTCGCGGAGCTGGCGCAGGTGCTGTGCGCGATGGGAGCGCACGTGCACGGCGCCGGCAGCGACCGCATCGAGATCGAAGGCGTCGAGTCGCTCGGCGGCGTCGATCACACCGTCTGGGGCGATCGCATCGAGATCGGCACGCTGCTCGCGGCGGGCCTCGTGACGCGCGGCGACGTCACGGTGCGCGGCGCCGATCCGGGCCTGCTCGACGCGACGCTCGAGAAGCTGCGCGAGGCGGGCGGCGACGTGGACGTGCAGGGCGACGCGATCCGCCTGCGCGCCGATGCGCCGCCGCGCGGCATCAAGCTGGTGACGGCGCCGTATCCCGGCTTTCCGACCGACATGCAGGCGCAGCTCATGACCGCGCTCACGCTGGCCGACGGCTCGAGCGTCGTCACCGAGACCGTCTTCGAGAACCGCTTCATGCACGTGCCCGAGCTGGTGCGCATGGGCGCCGACATCGAGGTCGCGGGACGCGCCGCGCACGTGCGCGGCGTAGGCGGGCTCTCGGGCGCGCCGGTGATGGCGACCGACCTGCGCGCCTCGGCGGGCCTGATCCTCGCCGGGCTCGCAGCCGAAGGCGAAACCGTCGTCAACCGCGTGTATCACATCGACCGCGGCTACGAACGCATCGAGGACAAGCTGCGGCGCCTCGGCGCCGAGATCCGTCGCGAGGAGGGGTGACATGGCCGCCCGGCCGAAGTCCAAGTCCGGCTCCACGAAGCTCTCGCTGCGAACGCTGTCTTCGACCGATTCCGGCTTCGCGCGCGCCTTCGACGAGCTGGTGCGGCGCCGCGAGGGCGAACGCGGCGACACCGAGAAGGCCGCGGAGAAGATCGTGCTGCGCGTGCGCGACGGCGGCGACGAGGAGCTGCTCGCGTGCGTCCGCAAGTACGACGGCGCCAAGCTCGACGCCCTCGAGGTGACGCCCGACGAGTGGGACCGCGCCGTCGCGAAGCTCGACCCCGCCGACCGCGCCGCGCTCGGCAAGGCGGCGATGCGCGTGCGCGAGTTCCACAAGAAGCGCATCCCGTCGAGCTGGGAGATGAAGGAGGAGGGCGGCGGCTACATGGGCGTGCGGCTGCGTCCGCTCGCGCGCGTCGGCCTCTACGCCCCGGGCGGCAAGGCGTCGTATCCGTCGTCGGTGATCATGAACGCGGTGCCGGCGTCGGTCGTCGAGGTGCCGGAGATCTTTCTCGCGTCGCCGCCGCTGCCGGACGGCACGCTGCCGCCCGCGATCCTGATGGCCGCGCGGCTCGCCGGCGTGCACCGCGTCTTCAAGATGGGCGGCGCGCACGCGGTCGCCGCGTTCGCGTACGGCACCGCGTCGGTGCCGCGCGTCGACAAGATCGTCGGCCCGGGCAACGTGTGGGTCGCGGCGGCCAAGCGCTTCGTGTTCGGCGAGGTCGGCATCGACGCCGAAGCCGGCCCGACCGAGGTGCTGGTCGTCGCCGACCGCTCGGCGCAGCCGGCGTGGATCGCGGCGGACCTGATCTCGCAGGCCGAGCACGACGAGGACGCGCAGGCCATCCTGATCACGCCGGTGAAGGGCCTCGCCGCGAAGGTGGCGGAGCAGATCGGCAAGCAGCTCGCGACGCTGCCGCGCGCCGCGATCGCGCGCGCCTCGCTGGCGAAGCGCGGCGCGCTCGTCACGACGCGCAACCTCGACGAGGCGATCGAGCTCTCCAACCGCTACGCGCCCGAGCACCTGCTGCTCGCGATCGAGGACGCCGAGAGCGCGCTGAAGAAGATCACGAACGCCGGCGCCGTGTTCCTCGGCCACTACACGCCGGTGGCGGTCGGCGACTACCTCGCCGGGCCGAACCACGTGCTGCCGACCGGCGGCACCGCGCGCTTCTTCTCGCCGCTCGGCGTCGAGGACTTCCTGAAGCGCATGACGTTCTGCCGCTTCGAGCCGCCCAAGCTGCGCGAGCTCGGCCTCGAGGTGATGCGGCTCGCGGAGCTCGAGGGCCTGTCGGGCCACGGCGTGTCCGTGGACCTGCGCCTCGCCCGCATCCGCCGCGCGCGCCGCGAGCGCGAGGCGGCGCGCGAAGCCGAAGCCGAGTCGGAGGACTAGTCGATGCCCCACCCCGCCCCCCGCGAGCGCCGCGCTGCGCTCGCGCGCAAGACGCGCGAGACCGACATCCAGCTCGAGCTGTCGCTCGACGGCAGCGGGCAGTACGAGGTCGCGACCGGGATCGCATTCTTCGACCACATGCTCGAGTCGTTCGCGAAGCACGCGGCCTTCGACCTGCGCCTCGCCGCGAAGGGCGACCTCGCCGTCGACTTCCACCACACGGTGGAGGACGTCGGCATCGCGCTCGGGCAGGCGCTGCGCGAGGCGCTCGGCGACGCGCGCGGCATCCGCCGCTACGGCTTCTTCGTGCTGCCGATGGCGGAGTCGCGCGTGGACGTCGCGGTCGACCTCTCGAACCGGCCGTACCTCGTCTACAGAGTCGACCTCGCGAACGACCGCATCCGCGAGTTCGACGTCTCGCTCGTCGAGGACTTCCTCTACGCGTTCTCGCAGAACGCGGGCGCCGACCTGCACGTCGAGCTGCGCTACGGCAAGAGCCCGCACCACGTCGTCGAGGCGATCTTCAAGGGCCTCGCGCGCGCGCTGCGCGCCGCGGTCGAGCTCGATCCGCGCATCACCGACGTGCCGTCGGTGAAGGGGACGCTCTAGCGCCATGCCGGCATCCGCCCCCCGCGTCGCGCTCGTCGACTACGGCGCCGGCAACTTGCGCTCGGTCGCGAAGGCGCTCGAACGCTCCGGCATGAGCGTCGACGTGACGAGCGACCCGTCCGCGATCGCGCGCGCGGAAGGCGTCGTGCTGCCCGGCGTAGGCGCGTTCGCCGACGCGCGCGCGAGCCTGGCCGCCAAGAGCCTCGACGACGCCGTGCTCGGCGCGCTCGATCGCGGCCGCCCGTACCTCGGCCTGTGTCTCGGCCTGCAGCTCCTCTTCGACGAAGCCGACGAGCACGGCACGACGCCCGGCTTCGCGCGCTGCCGCGGCCGCGTCGAGCGCTTTCCCGATCACGGCCGCGACGGCGCGCGCCTGCTCGTTCCGCACATCGGCTGGAACGAGGTGCGCTGGGTGAAGAGCGGAAATCATCCGATGCTGGCTGCGCTTCCCGAGCGCGACCACTACTACTTCGTGCACTCGTACCGGCCGGTGGCCGCGGACGCGGACACGGTCGTGGGTTGGACGGACTATGGCGGAGAGTTCGCAGCCGCCGTCGCCAAGGAGGGGATCTTCGCCGTGCAGTTTCATCCCGAGAAGAGCCAGGCCGCCGGCAAGCGGCTCCTCGACGCCTACGCGCAGTGGGTGTCGTCGTGCCGGTGAGGCGGCGCATCGCAGCGGCGTTCGGATCGGCGGCGTTCGCGCTCGTTCTCGGCTGCGCGCAGAACATCGTGCAGGACAAGTCGATCGGATCGGGCGACTCGCTGGCGGCGAAGAAGGTCGCGGTGATCCCGTTCCGCGCGGAGCCCCGCACCGGCGCCGAGCCGCTGCGCGGCGACGCCGCCGCGCTGGTCGGCGGCTACGTCGCCGAGGGCTTCTCGGCGCGCGGCGTCGACGCGGTGCCGCCCAGCGACGTCGAGCAGGCGCTCGGCGGCGCGCCGAGCGGGAAGTCCGTCGTGGAGCTCGCGCGCGACCGCTTCGGCGCCGACGCGGTCGTCGTCGGCACGGTGTACCGCTTCCGCGAGCGCGGCGGCGAGGCGCTCGGCACGACGCACCCCGCGAGCGTCGGCTTCGAGGTCAAGGTCTACACCGCCGACGGCAAGCTGTTCCGCTCGAAGGTCTTCGATCACACGCAGGTGGCGCTCTCGGAGAACGCGCTCACCGCCGCGCAGTATCCCGGCGGCGGCACGCGCTGGCTCACCGCCGAGGAGCTGGCGCGCTGGGGCGCCTCCGAGCTGGTGAAGTCGCTGCCCTTGCAATGACGCTCGAGATCATCCCCGCGATCGACCTGCTCGGCGGGCGCTGCGTGCGGCTCGCGCAGGGCGACTACGACCGCGTGTCGGTGTACGGCGACGATCCCGCCGCGGTGGCGGCGTCGTTCGTCGCGGCGGGCGCGCCGCGCGTGCACTGCGTGGACCTCGACGGCGCGCGCGCCGGCCGCCCGCACAACCGCGACGCGGTGCGCGCGATCGTGGCGGCGGCCAAGGACGCGCCCGTCCAGCTCGGCGGCGGCATGCGCTCGCTCGAGGCGGTCGACGAGGCGCTCGCGCTCGGCGTCGAGCGCGCGATCCTCGGCACCGCCGCGCTGCGCGATCCCGAGCTCGTGCGGCGCGCCGCGCGGCGACACCCGGGGCGCGTCGCGGTGGGCATCGACGCGCGCGGCGGCCGCGTCGCCGTCGAAGGCTGGCTCGAAACGAGCGATGCGCTCGCGATCGACGTCGCGCGCTGCTTCGAGGACGCCGGCGTCGCGGCGATCGTCTACACCGAGATCGCGCGCGACGGCATGGGGAGCGGCCCCGACCTCGACGCGACCGCGGCGCTCGCCGCGGCGATCTCGATTCCCGTGATCGCCTCGGGCGGCGTCGGCTCGGAGGAGCACGTGCGGCGCGCGGCGGCGACGCCGGGTCTCGCGGGGCTCGTCATCGGCAAGGCGCTCTACGAGGGCGGCGTCGCGCTCGGGCGCGCCCTCGAGATCGCGAGGGGCGCCTGAGATGCTGAAGAAGCGCATCATCCCGTGTCTCGACGTCGATCGCGGCCGCGTCGTGAAGGGCGTCCGGTACGTCGATCACGTGGACGCCGGCGATCCGGTCGAGGTCGCGCGCCTGTACGACGAGCAGGAGGCGGACGAGATCACCTTCCTCGACATCACGGCGAGTCACGAGCGCCGCCGCATCCTGTTCGACGTGGTCGCGCGCACCGCGGAGACGGTCTTCATGCCGCTCACCGTGGGCGGCGGCGTCCGCTCGCTGCAGGACGTGCGCGACCTGCTCAACGCCGGCGCCGACAAGGTCTCGATCATGACCGCCGCGGTCGAGAACCCGGATCTCGTCGGCGAGGCCGCCGTGAAGATCGGCAGCGCGAACCTCGTGGTCGCGATCGACGCGCGCCGCGTGGTCGACCCCGGAACTCGCGGCGACGCACGAGGCGAGCCGCCCCGTTTCCCGCGTAGCGAGCCGAAGGCGAGCGGCGAGATCATCCAGTGGGAGGTGTGCACCCACGGCGGGCGGCGCCCGACCGGGATCGACGCGGTGGCGTGGGCGAAGCGCATGGCCGCGGCCGGCGCGGGCGAGATCCTGCTGACGAGCATGGACCAGGACGGCACGCGCAAGGGCTACGACCTCGAGCTGGTGCGCGCGGTCGCGGACGGCGTCGGGATCCCCGTGATCGCGTCGGGCGGCGGCGGCAGCGCCGAGGATCTCGCGTCGGCGCTCGACGACGGGCCGCGGGGCGGTCACGCGCAGGCCGCGCTCGCGGCATCCATCTTCCACTTCCGCCAGACGACGGTCGCGGACGTGAAGCGCCGCCTGCTCGAGCTCGGCATCGCGGTGCGTCCGCCCACGCGCTGAACGCACGCGTCGCGCAGCCGCGCGGCATTGCTCGCGGGATGTCGCTCCGCTAGCGTGCCCCGACGCTCTGGGATTCAAGCCAGATTGCCCGACGCAATTGCCCCGACGCAGCCCGGCTGCCCGCCTCCTCCGCCCTTCCAAGCTGCTTCCGAGATGCTCGATCACGCGGCGGAACGCACGGTGCAACTCGTTGGCGAACGGCGTTCCAGCGCAGCATCGTAGGGAAGAAATCCAAGCGGAGACGGGCGCCTACGGCCCGAGCGGTTCCACCGGCGGCGACTCGGAGATCGGTTCCAGGGTCGAGCTCTCCCGGTGACACGGCCGCACTCCGCGGGCCACTCATCCTCCTAGGGCTCGCTGCCCGAGGCTCGCTGGGAGTCCGACTCTTGCCGTTGGTGAAGGTGAAGGAGAACGAATCCTTCGAGCAGGCGATGCGCCGCTTCAAGAAGCAGGTCGAGAAGGCCGGCATCCTGACGGAGCTGCGCCGCCGCGAGTCCTATGACAAGCCGAGCGTCCGCAAGAAGAAGAAGGCGGCGGCCGCGCGCAAGCGAGCGCTGAAGAAGCTGCGGAAGATGGCGCGCTAGTCGCACTGGGCTGACGCGCGATCCGGGAGGCGAGCGTGGGCCGGATCCCCGAAGAGACGATCGAAGCGATCCGCAGTCGCGTCGACGTCGTGGATCTCGTCGGCCGTTACGTCGCCCTCCGCCAGACCGGACGCAGCTTCAAGGGACTCTGCCCCTTCCACTCCGAGAAGACGCCGTCCTTCCACGTCCATCCCGAGCGCCAGATCTTCCACTGCTTCGGCTGCGGAGCCGGCGGGAACGTGTTCGCGTTCCTGATGAAGCACGAGAACCTGAGCTTCCCGGAAGCCGCGCGCGTGCTCGCCGCGCAGTGCGGCATCGAGATCCCCGAGACCGAGAGCGAAGCCGGCGAGAGCGGTCTGCTGCGTCGCCTGCGCGAGGCGATGGCCGTCGCGCAGAGTCACTATCGCGCCGAGCTGGTGGGTCCGGGCGGAGCGGAGGCGCGCGCCTACCTCGAGCGCCGCGGAATCGACGTCGCGACCGCCGAGCGCTTCGGCATCGGCTACGCGCCCGATCGCTGGGACGCGCTGACGCGCGCGCTCGCGGACAAGCGCATCCCCGCGGAGATCGGCGAGCGCGCGGGCCTGCTCGCCGAGCGCAAGAGCGGCGGCCACTACGACCGCCTGCGCGGTCGCGTGACGTTCCCGATCCAGGACGTGCGCGGCGACGTGGTCGCCTTCGGCGGCCGCGCGCTGTCCGCCGACCAGGAGCCCAAGTACCTGAACACGCCCGAGAGCCCGCTCTTCCGCAAGCGCGAGGCGCTCTACGGCCTGCCCGAAGCGCTCGAAGCGATCCGGCGCCGCGAGCGCGTCGTCGTGGTCGAGGGCTACTTCGACCGCATCGCCCTGGCCCGCGCCGACCGCGCCGAGTCACTTGCCACCTGCGGGACGGCACTCACGCCCGACCATGCCCGCCAGCTCCGCCGCCGCACCCGCGAGATCGTCCTCCTCTTCGACGGGGACGACGCCGGACAGCGCGCCATGGAGCGCGGGCTCGCGATCCTGCTCCCCGAGGGCCTGCGCGTGCGGGCCGCGGCGCTGCCGCCCAACGACGACCCGGACAGCCTGCTGCTGCGCGAAGGGCCGGAGGCGCTGCGCGCGGTCGTGGACGGCGCCCTGCCGGCGCTCGAGCAAGTGATCCGGCGCGCCGCAGCGCGCGGCCATGCGACGCCCTGGGAGAAGGCGGACGCGGTCGCACAGGTCGCGCCGCTGCTCGCGCTGGTCGCCGACCCCGTCGAGCGCGGCGAATACGAGCGCCAGCTCGCGTTCGCGCTCGGCGCCGCCGCCGACGAGGTGCGCGCGACCGTGCGGCGCGCGCGCGCGGACCGGCGCGGCGACGCGCACGCGCCCGCCTCCGCGCCGATCGAGGCGCGCACGCGTCCCGCCGCCGATCCCAATGCGCCGGAGGCGCGCTGGGCGCAGGATTTGCTGCGCCAGTGGCTCGCGCATCCCGCGCTGGCGCGCGCGGTCGATCCCGAGACGCTCGCCGAACTCTTTCCGGTGTCGCCGTGGGAGCGCCTGCTGCCGGCTTTCGTCGAGCTGTGCGACGGCGAGGGCCGCGTCGACGTCGAGGCGCTCGCCGCGCTGCTCGACGAGGAGTGCGCGACCGCGCTGCGCGCCGCGGCCGTCGACGACGCGGAGCCGCTCGAGCTCGAGCGCGCGCGCACGCTCCAGGAGCACCTGCTCCGGCGCATGCAGCAGCGCCGACTGCGCGAGCAGAGCCGCAGCGCGACGCGCCGCTTCTTGACGGGCGAGATCCACGAAGGAGATCTGCTCGCCGACAAGCAGCGCATGATCGAAGCCAAGCGCGTCGCCCAGGGACTCGCTCCCGCACGTACGGACTGATCGCACGATGAGCTCGCAAGGAGACCCCCCGATGTCCTCCAGTGCGCCCCACGGAAACGCCTCGTCCCGCCGCCGCCCGCGCGCATCGACGCCGCCGCGCGAGCCCGCCGCGCCGCCGCCCGCCGCGCCGCGCGAGCCGGACGCCGAGGAGGCTGCGCCGATCTCCGCCGCCGAGCTGCGCGGCGTCGACCGCCTGCTCGACGAGGGCCGCCGCAAGGGCTTCCTCACTTACGACGAGGTGAACGGCGCGCTGCCCGCGATGGTGTCCGC
This sequence comes from Pseudomonadota bacterium, assembly GCA_003576805.1. Classification (GTDB taxonomy): domain Bacteria; phylum Myxococcota_A; class UBA9160; order UBA9160; family PR03; genus PR03. The sequence continues at coordinate 18,330 of QEVM01000028.1, forward strand.
CGACCAGCTCGACGAGGTGCTCGCGCTCTTCGGCGACAACGACATCGAGCTCGTCGAAAGCGCGCAGCCGCGGCCGCGCGCCGCCGAGGCGCCCGCGCCGCGCACGCGCGAAGAGGAGGACGACGGCGGACCGAGCAGTGATCCGGTCCGCGTGTACCTGCGCGAGATGGGCCAGGTCTCGCTGCTGACCCGCGAGGGCGAGGTCGCGATCGCACAGCGCATCGAGGCGGGCATCGAGGACCAGATCCGCGCCGTGCTCGCGACGCCGTTCGGCGTCGCCGAGGTGTTGCGGCTCGGCGACGAGCACCGCAAGGGCCACCTCGCGCTCGAGGACCTGCTCGACGGGCTCGACGCCGACGAGGACACGCCGGACCGCGTGCCCGTCGAGGAGCGCAAGAAGTCGCTCGCCAAGGCGCTCTCGCAGCTGCGCCGCATCGACGGCGAGATGTCGAAGCGGCTCGGCACGATCGCCAACGCACGCACCGGCGAGGCGGCGCGCGCGCGGCTGCGCGGCGAGATCGACGAGCTGTTGCGGCCCGCGGTCGGGCTGTTGCGCGAGACCGGCTTCGCCGAGGCGCGCATCGAGGAGATCACGGGCCGGCTGCGCCAGCTCTCGAGCGGCTTCGACCAGCTCGAGGCGGCGGCGTTCTCCGTGACGCAGCCGTTCGGCATGCCGCCCGACGAGTTCCGCAGCGAGGCGGTGCTCTCGACGCGCAAGAGCCGGCACGGCAAGGCCGCGTTGCTCCGGCTCGGCAACTGCGCCGACCGGATCGCGGCGGCGCGCGTCGACCTCGACGCGATCCAGGCCGAGATCGAGCGGCGCGAGGGCGAGGCGCGCATGTCGCGCGAGGACGTGCGCGCGGCGCTCGACCGGCTCGCCGAGGCGACGACGCGCACGCACCAGGCCAAGTGCGAGCTGATCGAGGCGAACCTGCGGCTCGTGGTGTCGATCGCCAAGAAGTACACGAACCGCGGGCTCTTGTTCCTCGACCTGATCCAGGAAGGCAACATCGGCCTGATGAAGGCGGTGGACAAGTTCGAGTGGCGCCGCGGCTACAAGTTCTCGACCTACGCGACGTGGTGGATCCGCCAGGCGATCACGCGCGCGATCGCCGACCAGGCGCGTACGATCCGCATCCCCGTGCACATGATCGAGACGATCAACAAGCTGGTGCGCACGACCCGCTACCTCGTGCAGCTCCTCGGCCGCGAGCCGTCGCCGGAGGAGCTGGCCGAGAAGATGGAGATGCCGCTCGAGAAGGTGCGCATGGTGCTCAAGATCGCGAAGGAGCCGATCAGCCTCGAGACGCCCGTCGGCGAGGAAGAGGACTCGCACCTCGGCGACTTCATCGAGGACAAGAGCAGCGTGAACCCGCAGGACGCCGTCATCCACGGCGACCTCGAGGACCAGACGCGGCGCGTGCTCGCGACGCTCGCGCCGCGCGAGGAGCGCGTGCTGAAGATGCGCTTCGGCATCGGCGAGCGCGCCAACCACACGCTCGAAGAGGTCGGGCAGGACTTCGACGTGACGCGCGAGCGCATCCGCCAGATCGAGGCGAAGGCGCTGCGCAAGCTGCGCCACCCGAGCCGCAGCCGGCTGCTCAAGTCGTTCGTCGAGAGCTGAGCGCTACTCGAGATCGGGCGGCGTGACGCGCGCGATCCAGCTCTCGTAGCGGTCGTAGCCGACGCGCTGCTGGAGCGCCGCGACGCGCGCGCGCAGCTCGGCGAGCGTCGCGCCGTCTCGTCGGGGCTGCTGCTCGACGTGCCGGGCGACGCCTTCGGCGGCCGCGCGCGCCGCCTCGCGGGCGGGCTCGAGGATCGCTTCCTCGCCGCCGTGGCCGCGCTCGCCGACGCCGAGGAAGCTCGCGATCACTTCGTCCGCGACGTGCGAGGCGTGCTTGCGCGACGCGACGATGTTGCCCTTGCCCGTGACGACGTTGCCCGCCGAGAACACGTTCGGGTAGGCGGCGAGGCGCCCGAGGTCCCAGTCGGTGAAGGCGAACAGCTCCCCCTTCATGTCGATGCCGGGGATCGCCTCGGGGATGCTGCCGATCGACGAGATCACGTAGCGGCCGCGCCGCTCGAAGGTCTCGTCGGTCATGACGGGGCGGCCGTTCTCCATGCGCGTGCGCCGGAAGCGCAGGCCGACGAGCCGCCCGTCCTCGACGATCGCCGCGTCGGGCGCGCAGAGCGGCTCGATCCGGAAGCGGTACTTCTCCATCGCCTTCTCGATCAGCTTGCGGCGCGCGCCTTCGACCTTGGCGAGCCGGTCCGCGCTCGCGCCCGCAGGCGTCTCGACGACCGGCATGTCCTCGATGCGGCGGCGGTAGTAGATGGTCGAGCCCGCGAGGCCGAGGTCCTCGAAGCGCAGGCCGTGTCGCTCGAGCAGCTTCGGGATGCCCTTCACCTCGAGCTCGATCATCGGCTCTTCGATGCCGCGCTCGCGCAGCTTCGCGCGCGTGGTCTCGAGCATCAGCACCTTCACGACGTCGATGGACGCGAGCCCGCCGCCGACGACGATCACGTCGTCGTCGGGCGTGAAGCGCGCGCCCGCGTAGTCCTTCTCGCCGGCGTGGTTGAACCAGATGATGAACGGGTTCTGGTAGACGAGGCCGCGGCCGACGAAGGCGTCCGCGCCTTCGATCGGGAGCGGGCGGTCGCGCCAGGCGCCGTTCGCGAGCACCACGGCGGAGAAGCCCCAGTCCCGCGCGATCTCCTCGAACGCGACGTCGCGCCCGACCTTCGTCTTCGGCACGAACGCGACGTTCGGGTGCGCGAGCTTGGCGTCGATCGCCGCGTACTCCTTGCGGCGCAGCTCGCGATGCCAGCGCGGGAGCCCGTCCTCGATCTTTCCGTACGGGCGCGGGTTCTGCTCGAAGACCGCCACCCACGCGCCTTCCGCGGCGAGGCGTCCCGCCATCTCGGCGCCGGCGGTCGCGCCGCCGATCACGGCGATCGCGCGGCCTGCGAGTCGCTCGCTCCGCGCATCCGGCGTCGCTTCGTTCGCCATGATCGGGGACTGTTAGCACCGGCCACCGGTGCGAGCGATCAATGCGGAGCCCGCGGTTCCCGCCGCGACACGACGCTCGCTCGGGATCTCGGAGCTTGACGGAGGTCGGCGCCTTGGCGTATTGGTCGGTCCGAATTGGTCCGACCAGATTGGACGGGCCAACCCCCGACGCGCGCCCCTGGAGATCGCCGCATGGTCGAAAACCCCGCTTCCGAAGCCGCCCTTCTCGCCGATCTGGTCCCCGCCCCGGATTCGCCGCTCACCGCGGCCGGCGTCCTGCGCATCTGGACGCCGCACCTGGCGGCGCTGCTGCTGCCGGCCGCGGCGTTCGCCTTCCTCCTGACGGCACCGCACGCCTGGCCGGTCGGGCTGGCGCTCGTCGCGATTCCCGGCGTCGCGATGCAGCTCCTCGACCGCTTCGGCGGGCGCCAGCTCCACGCGCCGCGGCCGGATCTGCCGGCGTGGCCGTTCGACGCGCTGCTCTTCGCGCTCGTCGCGATCCAGTTCGCGAACATCGCGCTGCTCGTGTGGACCTTCGCGGCGCTGCCGTTCTGGTCGGCGGACACGCTCTTCGCGGTGCTGATCGTTGGCGCCAGCTCCGGCTACTCGGCGATCGTCGTCGCGCACGAGCTGATCCATCGCCCCGATCGCCGCCTCCAGCTCCTCGGGCGCGCGCTGCTCGTCACCGTGCTCTACGAGCACTTCTACACCGAGCACGTGCGCGGTCACCACGTGCGCGTCGGGACGCCCGAGGATCCGGCGACCGCCCGTTTCGGCGAGTCGTTCGGCCGCTTCTACCTGCGCACCGTGCCCGCGCAGTTCGCGAGCGCATGGCGGCTCGAGACGAAGCGGCTCGGCGACGAGTCGATGCCGCTCCTCGACCGCCGCCAGCTTCGCAACCGGGTGCTGCACGGCGTCGTCGCGGGCGCGAGCCTCTCGCTCGCGATCTACGCCTTCGCGGGTGGGACCGCGCTCGCGGTGTTCGCGCTGCAGGCCGTGTTCGCGACGCGCGCGCTCGAGGTCGTGAACTACTTCGAGCACTGGGGGCTCGCGCGGCAGGGCAAGCGCGTGCGGCCCGTCGACTCGTGGGACACGCACTCGCGCTTCACCTACTACGCGCTCACCGGGTTGACGCGCCACGCCGACCATCACGCCTACGCGTCGCGGCCGTACCAACAGCTCCGCGTGCACCTCGAGGCGCCGGTCTTGCCGCGCGGCTACATCGCGATGTTCCCGCTCGTGCTCGGGCGCAATCGCGAGTTCCAGCGGCTCATGACCGAGGAGCTGCGGCGACGGCGGCTCGGCCCGTTCGCGGAGCCGGCGCACGAGGCGCCCGCGGCGGTGCAATCGTGAGCGAGGCGCGCGTGCCCGAGTCGATCGCGCGCGCCGTGCGCGAAGACATCCTGCGCGGGCGCTACCGCCCGGGCGATCGCCTGCCGTCCGAGCGCGAGCTCGCGCAGCAGGCCGGCGCCAACCGAGGGTCGGCGCGCGAGGCGCTCAAGATCCTCGCGCAGCAGCGCCTGATCGAGATCCGGCCGGGCGGGGCGCGCGTCGGTCCGCTGCACCAGGCCCGCCTCGACGTCCTGCGCGACATGATCCGCGCCGGCGACGGCGCGGATCCCGCGCTGATGGCGCAGCTCCTCGACGTCCACGAGCTGCTCCTCGCCGGGGCGGCGCGGCTCGCGGCGGAGCGCGCGAGCGACGACGAGCTGGCGCGCGCGGTCGCGCTGCTCGGCGTCCTCTCGGATCCGGAGCGCGAGGCCGACTACCCGGCGACGCTCGTGTCGCTGATCGAGGGGATCGCGGAGGCCAGCCACAATCTCGTGCTGCGGATGGTCGGCAACGGGCTGCTGGTGATCCTCGCGAGCGTCGTGCCGGTGATGCGGCGACTGCGACCGCCGCACGCGACGCTCGTGCCCGCGGTGCGCGACGTGCGCGCCGCGCTCGAGGCGCGCGACGCCGCCCGCGCCGAGCAGGCGGTGCGCGCGCTCCTCCGCATCAAGCGCGAGCACGTGCTGAAGCAGCTCGAACGCGGAGCCCTCGAGGCCTGAGCGTTCCGCCCCCGGACCACCGTGATCGCTTTCGTGCTACCGCTCTCCGCCGCTCGTGAGACCACACTCGAGGAGGTCGCGCTTCCGCATGCAGTTCCGAACGCCGCTCCTGCTCTGCCTCGCCGCAGCGCTCGCTGCACCGTCGGTGGCGCGCGCCGGCGACGGCCGCATCGAGATCAACCACGCCTGTGCGACGGGGACGGGCTGCCATCCGAACGACTCGCCGGGCTTTCCCGTGACGATGAACTTCGGCGGCGCGGCGCTGAGCTACGTGCTCACCAGCGACCTCGTCATCGAGGACGTGAACACGACCGGGATCTCGCTGCCGTACGGGGCGACGCTCGATCTCAATGGATTCCAGATCCGCGGCCCGGTGACCTGCACGGGCAGGCCGGCCGTCTGCGACGCCAGCGGCGCTGGCTCGGGGGTCTCCGCGGCGGGCGGCGCGGTTCGGAACGGCAGCGTCCGCGGCATGGGCGGCGCCGGCATCGTCGGCTCGGACGCCCGCGTCGAGAACGTCACCATCGAGAGCAACGGCGGCAACGGGATCGCCGCGGGCAGCTCCCAAGGGCTGCTCGTCTCGAACTGCCGCATCGTGGCGAACGGCGGCGACGGCATCTCGACGGCGGCCGGCTCGCCGCGCGGCTCGCTCGTCGTGAACACGTCGATCCTCTCGAACGCCGGCGACGGTTTGGAAGGCTCCGGGCTCCTTCTGATCGGCAGCATGGTGGACTTGAACGGCGGCTACGCCGTGAACTCGAACGCAGGCCAGGCGAACCCGACCTACAAGGACAGCGCCTTCTACAACAGCAACGGCGGCAACGCGAACGCACAGGTGCTGGGCGGCCGCTCGCTCGGCGACAACTGGTGCGGAGACGCGGCGTGCTGAGCCGGTTGACGACGCGACGATCGCGCGCCACGGCGGTTTCGCCGTCGCGGCGCCAATGGCTGCGCAACGGACACTCCGTGTCCGTGAGGGAGCACGGCATGCGAATCCTCTCGGGACTGCTCTGCCTGGGAGCCGCGGCGATGCTCGCGACGCCCGCGTCGGCGGCGAACGAGATCTCGACCGACGTCACCGTCGATCTCTCGGGCACGCTCGCGACCGACCACGATGTCGTGGAGGACACCGGCTCGGGCGCGCCCGCGCCGGTCGACCTCGGCAGCATTCCCGGCGCGGCCGACGTCAGCGGCTACAGCGTCGCGACGAACGGCGACGTCCTCTTCTCGCTCGACATCGCGGCCTCGCTGCCCGGCGGCGTCGACGTGACGCCGCGCGACGTCGTGCGCTGGAACGGCGCGACGTACGCGGTCGAGCTCGCCGGCTCCGACCACGCGATCCCGCACGGCGCGCGCATCGACGCGATCGGCGTCGTCGCGGGCGACCTGCTGCTCTCCTTCGACGTGACGGTCGCGCTGGGAAACGTCACGGCGGACGACGAGGACCTGGTGCGGCTCGAGAGCACGGCGCCCGACGTGTGGTCGCTCTACTTCGACGGCTCTGCGGAAGGCGTGCCCGCCGCCGCGGACCTCGACGGCGCCGACCGCATCGACGCGAGCGGACACCTCGCGCTCTCGTTCGACATCTCCGGCAACGTCGGCGGCGTCGACTTCGACGACGAGGACATCCTCGACTTCGACGCGACCGGCGACGCCTGGACGCTGCGCTACGACGGCTCGGCCGCGCACGCGGCGCTCGCGGCGGCGGACGTCGACGCGGTGTTCGCGCCGGAGCCCGGCGCGGCGGCGGCGGCCGTCGCGGCGTTCGTCGCGCTCGCGCTGCGGCGCCGGGCGGCGCGTTCGTGAGGGCGGCGCTCGCGTTGCTCGGTCTCGTCGCGTCGGCGTCGCCCGCCTTCGCCGGCGACGGCGCCTTCGAGATCCACCAGGCGTGCGTCGCGGCGGGCTGCTTCGCGGGCGACGGCCCCGGCTTTCCGGTGCAGATCCAGTCGCCGGGCAGCTACGTGCTGACCAGCGACCTGACGGTGCCGGATCCGAACACGGGCGGGATCGCGATCCAGGTCGCCGACGTCGCGCTCGATCTGAACGGCTTCGCCGTGCGCGGGCCGGTCGCGTGCACGGGCGAGCCGGTGACGAGCTGCCTGCCCGCCGGCGCCGGGGACGGGATCTCGGTGATCCGCGACGGCTTCGTTCGCGGCGGCATCGTGCGCGGCTTCGGCGACATCGGCATCGCGGGCGGGACCGACACGCGCATTGCGGACGTGATCGTGACGCACAACGGCGGCATCGGGATCGCGCTCTCGCGCGGCGCGTCGGTGCGGAACGCCACGGTGACCTTCAACGGGGCCTCGGGCATCACCGCCAACACCGGCGGCGGATTCGCGGAGGTCGCGGGCTGCACCGTGCGCGGCAACGCCGCCGACGGCGTCGCAGCGACGGCCGGCCTCATCGTGGACAGCCGCTTCCAGAACAACGGCGCCACCGGCATCACGGGCGGCGCCGCGGCCGGCCGCAACGTGGTGAGCGGCAACGGCGGCGCGTCGCAGGTGGGCGCCAGCATCGACGCGATCGACTGCAACCAGGTGTCGAGCGTCGTCGTGTGCCCGCCGTGAGACCGACTGCCCTGGAATCGTCCGGCGAAGAGACCATCACCATGCTCGGAGGCAATCATGCTCGTTGACGGAGCCGTCGTGCGACGGCTGATGCTCGTGTCTTCGATCGCGCTGCTCGCGCTTCCGCTCGCCGCTCTCGCCGGCGACGGCCGTATCGAGATCAACCAGGCGTGCGTCGCGGCGGGATGCTTCGCCGGCGACACACCGGGCTTCCCGGTGACGCTGGCGAGCCCGGGCGCCTACGTGCTGACGAGCAACCTCACGGTTCCCGCCTCCGATGGCGTCGTCGCCACGGTCGCAGGCGTCGACCTCGACCTGAACGGATTCCAGATCACCGGCCCCGGATCCTGCGTCGCGACGCTGGGCGGCGACGGCAAGCTGACGGGCGTCTCGTGCGCCGGAACGACGGGAACGGGCGTCACTGGAGTCACCTCCATTCGGGACGGCACCGTGCGCGGCTTCGCGACGGGAATCGACTCGCCGCAGGGGACGGTGTTCCGCGTCGAGCGCGTGACGGTGCGCGAAACCAGCAGCGACGCGATCGATGCGTCCGGGGTGCGTTTGATCCTGACCGACAGCGTGATCTCCACCAACGCGGGCGACGGCGTGTCGGGTCAGAACAGTCTCAGCTCGTTCACCGTCGCGCGCTGCATCTTCGAGCGCAACGACCAGGGCCTCTACCTGGCGAACGGCGTGGCGAGCGAAAGCGTCTTCGTCGAGAACACCGAGGCCCTGCGCTCCAACGTCGGCGGGTCGGGACTCGTCGTGAACAGCAGCTTCTTCCGCAACGTCACGGCGCTCGGCGGCGGCGACGCGCGCTACCGGAGCAACGTCTTCGAGGACACGACCAACGCCCTCGGCGGCACCAACCTCGGCGCGAACGTCTGCAACGGAGCCGCGTGTCCGTGAACGCTCAGCTCGTGAAGGCGCCGTAGACCAGCAGCAGCCAGATCGCGACGCCCGCCGCCAGCTTGCCGAAGGTGCCGGCGAGCTTGCCGGCCGCCGCGCCGAGCGCGGCGCGCATCTTCTCGTGCGGGTGGCGCTGGTGCTCCGCGCTCGCTTCGCCGAGCCAGGCGCCCGCGAAGCTGCCGATCAAGCCGCCCGCCAACGTGCCGGCGATCGGGATCGGGATCAGCGGCGTGAAGAAGATCGCGCCCGCGATGCCGCCGACGAACGCGCCGATCATCCCGCGCCGCGTCGCGCCGCCCGCCTTCGCGCCGGCCGCGCCCGCGATCGCTTCGACCGCCTCCGCCGCCGCGCCGATCGCGATGCAGACACCGAGCAGCGTCGAGCCGAAGTGGATCGGCGCGTGGCCGGTGAACGGGATCGCGTCGAAGAGCTGCACCGCGAACGCGAGCCCGATCATCGCCCAAAGCCCGGGCAGCCCGATCGGGACGAGTCCCAGGCACGCGAGCGACGCCAGTGCGAAGAGCGTCGCGACCAGGTAGCTGGACCACTCCACGCGGCGAGCCTAGCCGATGCGCGCGGCGCGCCGGCTCGCTAGAGGCCGGGCTCGTCCGCGACGACGCCCTTGCGGTACGTCGTGTACACGAAGATCGGGATGTGCAGCGTCCCGAGGTGGCGGCGCACGAGCGGCTCGACTTCGTTCCAGCCGAGGCCGCCGACGCCGGTGGCGAGACGCGGCAGCGCGAGGCTCTCGATCTGCTCGGCCTCGACGTGCTTGCGCAGCGCGGCGAGCGCGTGGCCCACCCACTCGACGCGCGCGCGGCCCGGCTTGGCGCCCTGCCCGTAGGCGGCGCCCTGCGTGAACAGGCTCACGATGTGGACGGGTCCGCGCGGGCCGACGCCCGACCACGCCCACAGCCCGCCTTCCTTCGCGTGCGTGTCGTGACAGTAGTGGCGGAAGTCCTTGTACATCGCCGGCCAGCGTTCGCGCAGCGCGAGGGCGAGCCCGCTCTTGAAGTCGTCGTTCGGCGCGACGCCGTGCGCGATCGCGCGTGCGCGGGAGAGCAGGATGTCGCCGGCCGCTTCGTGGATCATGGTCCGCCTCTGGATGGGGCGGCCAGTATGACGGCCGGCCCTCGTTCGTCACGCCCGGCCGGCGCGATCGGGTTCCGATAGGCTTCGCCGCCACGTTCGCGAAGGAGACCGCGTGCAGCAGGAAGAGGCGTCGCGCTTCGCATTCGAGTCGACCGCCGAAGACGTCGCCGCCGGCGTGGACCTGCGCGGCAAGCTGGCCGTGGTGACGGGCGCTTCGGGCGGGCTCGGCGCCGAGACGGCGCGCGTGCTCGCGAGTCGCGGCGCGCGCGTCGTCCTCGCCGCGCGCGACGTCGCGAAGGCGGAGCGGATCGCGGCGCGGATCGCCGCGGACACGGGCAGCGACGCGCTCGAGGTCTGCGCCGTCGAGCTCGGCTCGCTGCCGAGCGTGCGCGCCTGCGCGGAGGCGATCCGCGCGCGCCACCCGGCGATCCACCTTCTCGTGAACAACGCCGGCGTGATGGCGTGTCCGCTGGCGCGCACCGAGCAGGGCTTCGAGCTCCAGTTCGGCACCAACCATCTCGGCCACTTCCTGCTGTCGGGGCTGCTGCTGCCGGCGCTGCGCGCGGCCGGCGGCGCGCGCGTCGTGTGCGTCAGCTCGCGCGGCCACCGCTTCGGAACGGTGTCGCTCGACGATCCCAACTACGAGCGCCGGCCCTACGAGAAGTGGGAGGCCTACGGACAGGCGAAGACGGCGAACATCTGGCACGCGCTCGAGCTCGACCGCCGCGAGCGCACAAACGGCGTGCGCGCCTTCGCGCTCCATCCGGGCGCGATCATGACCGAGCTCGGCCGGCATCTCACGGCCGAAGACATCGAGACGCTGCGCGCGCGCGCCGGCACGGGCGGCATGAAGTGGAAGACGCCGCAGCAGGGCGCCGCGACGCAGGTGTGGGCCGCGACCGCGCCGGAGCTCGAAGGGCGCGGCGGGCTCTACCTCGAGGACTGCCACGTCGCGGGTCCGCAGCCCGCGGACATGAGCGCCACCGGCTACGCGCCGTGGGCGCTCGACGCGGACGGCGCCGCAAAGCTGTGGGCGCTCTCGGAGCAGCTCGTCGGAGCGCAGCTCGGATGACACGGTGGAAGGTCGTCCGCGGAACGCTCGCCCTCGCCGCGCCGCTGCTCGCGCTCGCTCCGTCGCTCGCCGGCTGCGGCCTCCACCACGCGCCGGCGGTGGGCGCCGGCTTCGCAGCCAAGGTCACCTGCTCGCTCGCGCACAACTCCGGCCAGAATCCGCAGTGGGTGATCGACGAGTACGTCGTGCACGAGGCGAAGCCGCTCGGCCCGCTGCTCGACTGGTCGGTGGACCCGCGCGGCGCGCACGCGCAGGTGCTCGGCGTCGTCGACGCGAGCGCCGTGCTGCGCCCCGGCCTCGGCTGCACGCTCTTGCCGGGCGACAGCGCCGCCGCGCAGCTCGTGCTGCCCGAAGGCTTGCCGGATCTCCCGCGCAAGCAGCTCGATCCCGCGACGCCGTGGCCGTACGGCGCGGCCGACCCGCCGCCCGCGCCGGTCGCGATCGAGGCGGCGCTCGACCGCGCCTTCGCCGAGCCCGATCCCACGCGCGAGCGGGTGCGCAACACCACCGCGATCGTGATCGCGCACGACGGCCGGCTCGTCGCCGAGCGCTACGCCAAGGCGTACTCGAAGACGACGCCGATGCTGTCGTGGTCGATGGCGAAGAGCGTGACGGCGGCGCTCGTCGGGATCGAGGTCGGCGACGGCCGCCTCGCGCTGCGCGAGCGCGCGCCGGTGCCCGAGTGGTCGGACGCGAGCGACCCGCGCCACGCCATCACGCTCGACCACCTCCTGCGCATGTCGAGCGGCCTCGACTTCGACGAGACCTACGGCGCCACCAACGACGTCTCGCGCATGCTCTTCCAGCATCCCGACGTCGGCGCCTTCGCCGCGCGAAGCCCGCTCGCCGCCCCGCCCGACACCGTGTGGAGCTACTCGAGCGGCACCTCGAACATCGTCGCGCGCATCCTGCGCGACCTGCACGGCAAGGACCTCGCCGCGCAGGTGCGCTTCGCGAGGGAGCGGCTCTTCGACGCGGCGGACATGACGAGCGCGTTCTTCGAGCCCGACGTGACGGGCACCTTCATCGGATCGTCGTTCGCCTTCATGACCGCGCGCGACTGGGCGCGCTTCGGCGAGCTGCACCGCAACGACGGCGTCTGGAACGGCCGCCGCATCCTGCCCGAAGGCTGGGTGCGCTACGTCTCGACGCCCACGCCGAAAGCGCCGAACGGCGAGTACGGCGCGCACTGGTGGCTGAACCACGGCGCGCCCGGCGACCCCGCCCAGCGCATGTGGCCGCGCATCCCGGCCGACGCCTTCGCGGCGACGGGGCACAGCGGGCAGTTCGTGCTGGTGATTCCGTCGGCGCGGCTCGTCGTCGTGCGCCTCGGCCTCTCGCTGCCCGACGGCGACGACGTCGGCCTCGAGGACCTCGTCGAGGACGTACTGCGCGCGCTCGGCATCGCCAGCGAGGCGCGCACCGCGAACGCGCCGTGATTCGGAGCGCGCCGGTCGATTCCCGAACGACCGAAACGAACGAGCTCGTCTTGCTAGAGTCGATCGCGCGGGCCCGTAGCTCAGCGGTCAGAGCAGGCGGCTCATAACCGCACGGTCCCTGGTTCGAACCCAGGCGGGCCCACCGGCAAGCCCTCCGCTGGCATCGCGAAGCGTCCGCCCGACAGCTGGCGAGTCCCATGGGACGTGCGCAGCCATTTCATCGGCGAGCGCGGAAACGCGCGTGCGACGCTCGTCACGACGGTCGACCGCGTGGAGTGCTCGAGCGCGCGCAGGATGATGACGAAGTCGCCGTGCGCCAGTTTTGGGCGCAGTTGCGTGTAGGACAGCGGCGGGATCTGCGCGCGCGCCGCACCGCGGGCGAGCTGCTGCGTCAGGAAGGCCTTCGCGCGCGCCGTGCGAAGGCGAGCGCGGCGCACGCCGCCGCGCAGGTCGCCGCCGAGCCTGGCTCCGGTGCGTGGAAGACGCCGGAATCCGACGTGTACGTGACGTCCGGCGGTATGGCGAGCTGGAGCTCGCCGGTGGTGAGGAAGTCGATCGTTCCCTCCGTGAGGCCGGGCGCGAGCATGTGCATCGACACGTTCATGGAGTAGTCGGGCGGCGTGATCTGGATCGTGTCCGACACCGTTCGCGGTCCGCTCACCGGGGTCGTGTCGGTGAACAGACCATCGAAGGAATCGAAGTTGCTGACGTCGGTCAGGATGCAGCGCGAGCTGAGCAGCGCCGTGAAGTAGGGATCGGCGTCGGGCGTGATGACGCCGTCGACGGTGAACGCGACGCCCAGCGTGAATGGCTGGCCGCTCATCGCGGGCGGCACCTGGAAGTGGACGACGTCGAGAAGCTCGGCCTCCGCCGTCGAAAGCGTCTGGACGGTGGCCGTCGAGTCGGCGACGGCGAGAAGGCCGATCGATGCCGTCGCGAGGTCGGCGAAGGCCTGCGCCGCGCCGTTGGAGCAGAGTGCGGAGGCGCTGGCGCTGGGCGCGGCGAGGACGCCGGAGTCGTCGCTGTCGCTGCAGCCGCCCGAGAGCAGCGTCACGCCCGCCTTGGCGACGACGGCGTAGCCTGCAGCCGGCGAGGCGACGGCGAGGCAAGCGCAGCCGAGCAACGCGATGCGAGAAATCCTCTTCACGAGCACACCTCCGGACGCAGCAGTGCGCGCGCCGTTCCGCGGAAAGAGACGCAAGCGAGGCTCGATCGACTCTCGGCTGCGACGTCGCGGCACTGCCGAGCCGAAATGTACACGGTGGGTGACCGTCTCGAAGAGCTCGCCGCTGCGCTTGGGAGACGTGCATCCGCTTCAGGGAGCTCGTCGCGACATACGGCGCGGCGAACCGGGCGGCGCACGCAGCCTGGACGCTCGGGTTCGGCGCGGCCATGTCGCTCGGCGAGCCCCGGCGCCTCGATCCCGGCCGCGTCTCGATCTGCCTCGGCTTCTTGCTCGATCAGGGACTCGCGCGCAGCACGCTGGAGCGTTCGAGCGAGTGGGGAAGCGCGGCCGTGCACACCGCGGATGTCGCGCTCTCTTCCGGGTCAGATCGCAACGCGTCGAGAGATTCCAGGCTGGTGACAGCTCCATTCCCCGGCTCAGCGCCGCGAGATTGCCGCCGAGAGCGATTCGCCCGCGCAGTGGCACTCTTGCCGGGTGCTTGCCGCCCGGGTATCGCCAGCCGCGAGAGCTCCGCGCCCCGCCGAGCGGCCCCGCCTGCGTCGCGCAGCCGATCGAAGAGGCGGCGCCGCTGACACTTTTCGGTCCGAGATTCCACTTCGTCCCCGAGGCCCGCGGTTCCTTCGCTCGGCGCCTCGCTGCCGAGGAGGAATCCGATGCCGCTCCGCGTCCGCTTCCCGGGTCCGCCCGCCTGGACGTTCCGCTCGATGTTGCGCTGCCTCGTCGCGGCCGTCGCGATCGCGGTCGGCGCCGCGCCCACCGTTCACGCCGGCATCCTCGACGGACATGCTGCGGCGTTCGATGGGATCGCCGGAAGCGTCCCGTTCAACAACGGCGTCGGCTTGAGCGGATCCATCGACTACGCCGTCTTCACCGCCGCCGCGTTCAACGCCAATTTCGGCGGACTCGGCTACGTGCCCGGTGGGCCGCTCGTCTACTCCTACCAGGTCTTCGTGACCGGGAACCGCGGCCTCTCCGCCGAGATCATCGGCGTCGCGAACGCCGCCAACACGGTCGGCACGTTCGCGATCGGCGACGTCGACGCGCTGTCCGCGTCGTTCACCCCCAACGCGCGCTGGCTGTTCTCCCCGGAGATCCCGACGGGATTCAGCAGCTTCGGCCTGGCGTTCTCGTCGCCGCAGCTTCCGATCGTGGGTGCGGCGCTGAACATCGACGGGGGAACGCAGGCGCTGATCGCCGGCGTACCGACGCCGGGGCCGCTCGCCGTTCCCGAGCCGGGGTCCTTGGTGCTCATCGCGTCGGGGCTCCTGGTGACCGGACTCGCACGACGCCGCCGCAGCGACGCGCGAGTCGGCTGAGCCGATCCCGCATTCGCCCTTCGACAGGAGTGGAAGTCATGACACGTTTTCGGATCGGGCAGCTCGCCCTCGTTGCGGCCGTCTGCACGGCAATCACGCTCGCGCAGGGCGCGAGCGCCGGGCCCTTGGCGGTTACGAACCTCGCGCTGAACAACGGATTCGGTCCCGACGCCGGGCGCTGGCACGGCTCGGTCGTCATCATGGGGGCGGCCTTCGGCGACACGATCAGCGCCGAGCTGGATTGGGCGGTCTTCTCCGACGGCGATTTCCAGCTCTACTTGAACGACCAGGGCATCGCGCAGGTCGATCCGTCGGCAGCCGGCGAGATCGTCTACGTCTACCAGATCGTCTCCGTGACCTCGGCAACGCCGGGCATCGACACGCTCACGGTGGGCGTCGACGCCGCCGACGGCCGCGGCACGGTCTCGGCTCCGAGCTTCGTGCCGACGGGGGCGGCGACGGAGCAGTCTCCCGCCAGCGGCGGCGACAACACGACCTCGATGGCGTGGTTCTTCGACGGCAGCGAGCTCCACGTCGGCGACACCAGCAGCCTGTTGGTCTTCTCGGCGCCGTTCTTCCCGGAGTACGACTTCGTGCAGATCAACTCGGGACTCGCCGGACCGCCCGTCTCCCCGCTGGTCGCCAGCATCGGCCGCACGCCGGTATCCGGCACCGCGCCGATCCCGACGCCGGAGCCGTCGAGCGCCCTCCTGCTGCTGCTGGGCACTTCTGGTCTCGTCTGGAGAGCGCGCACCGGCCGCTAGGGAACCTCTGAAAAAGCCGCCCGGCATGGTAGAAGAGAGCCGGGGGGGATGACGTGGCTCATCAGAGGACGTTTGCGTCGGAGGCTTGGCGGC
>QEVM01000260.1 GCA_003576805.1 Pseudomonadota bacterium
CGCGCGAGCGCCCGCAGCGGCCGCGCGGCGCGCGCGACGAACGCCCGCGCCGCGGCCCGCGCTAGGAGACCGACCCGGGTCGGTCTCCGCGCAGCGAGCCGGAGGCGAGCGAAGTCCCCCGTGCTAGCTCAGTCGGGCAGCCACGCGGCGAGCGCGGGATCGAGCGTCGCGCGCAGCCGCGCGAGGCCGAAGCGCTCGCGCAGCGCGCCGAGCGCTCCGCTGCGCGCGGCGGCGACGAGCGCGAGGACGTCTTCGATGGCGCGCTCGGCGACCTCGTTCACGACGAAGAACTCGAAGCCGCGGGCGGCGGCGAACTCGCGGCGCGCGATCGCGAGGCGGCGGTCCACCTCCTCGCTGCGCTCGGTGCCGCGGCCGCGCAGGCGCGCCTCGAGCAGCGCGAGCGAGGGCGGCAGCAGGAACACGAGGTGCGCGTCGGGGCGGCGCTCGCGCACCTGGCGCGCGCCCTCGGTCTCGATCTCGAGCAGCACGTCGCGGCCGCTCGCGAGCGGCGCCTCGATCGCCCGCCACGACGTCCCGTACAGGTTGCCGCTGTACTCGGCGTGCTCGAGGAAGGCGCCCTCGGCCACCAGCTTGCGGAACTCGTCGGTGTCGACGAAGTGGTACTCGACGCCGTCGCGCTCGTGCGGGCGCGGCCGGCGCGTCGTGTGCGACACCGACAGCACCACGTTCGGGTCGCGCGCCACGACGCCGTGGCAGACGGTCGTCTTGCCCGCGCCCGACGGCGCCGACAGCACGAAGAGCTGGCCGGGGCTCATCCGTCGGCGCCGCCGCCGGCGAGGCGCGCGGAGAGCGTGTCGGGGTGGATCGCCGAGAGCACGACGTGGTCGCTGTCCATGATCACGATGGAGCGCGTGCGGCGGCCTTCGGTGGCGTCGATCAGCTTGCCGCGCTCGGCGGCCTCGCGGCGCAGGCGGCGCATCGGCGACGCCGCGGGCGCGACGATCGCGACGACGCGCGCGGCGGCGATCTGGTTGCCGTAGCCGACGTTGAGGAGGCGCGGCGCGGAGGGACGCGTCGCGCGCAGCGCTTCGTCTCCGCGCAGTGCTCTCCCGGCGTCGGAGTCGGGCGCCTCGGACGTCGCGTCGAGGTCGGCGTCGGGATCGGACGCGGAGCCGTCGTCGCGCGACTTGGCGCGCGTGACCTTGTACGGAGCGCGAGCGGGGCGCGCGGGCGGCTGCGGCTTGGGCTCATTCAACGTTCTGGACCTGCTCGCGGAGCCGCTCGAGCTCGGTCTTGAGCTCGACGACCTGGTGGGCGATCGGCGCGTCGTTGCCCTTCGAGCCGATCGTGTTGATCTCGCGTCCCATTTCTTGAAGGAGGAAGTCGAGGCGGCGGCCGGCCGGCTGGCCGGGCCCGGCCGCGTCGACGATCGTGCGGAACTGTGCCACGTGCGAGTGCAGCCGCACGGTCTCTTCGGTGATGTCCAGGCGATCGGCGGCGAACACGATCTCCTGGTGCAGGCGCGCCTCGTCGAGCAGGCCCGTCTCGTCGCGAAGCTGCTCGGCGCGCTTGCGCAGGCGGTCGCGCACCGCGCGCTGCACGTCGGCGGCGCGCGACTCGACGTCGGCGACGATCGCCTCGACGCGCGCGAGCCGCGCGCGCAGGTCGCGCTCGATCGACGCGCCCTCCGCCGCGCGCATCGCCGCGAGCCCGTCGAGCGCGGCGCCGACGCCGCCGGCGAGCGCGCGGCGCAGGTTCTCCTCGGGCAACACCCGCTCGACGACGCGCGCGACGCCGGGCAGCCCGAGCAGGCCGCGCACGTCGAGCTCGCCCGGCACGCCGTGCCGCTCGCGCAGCTCGCGGGCGGCGCGCAGGTACTGCTCGGCGGCGGCGAGGTCGAGCGCGATCGCTTCGCCCGACGTCGCGCCCGCCACCGCGTGCACCGACAGGTCCACCTTGCCGCGGTCGAGGCGTTCGGCGACGAGCTGCCGCACCTCGCCCTCGAACGCCGTCAGGCCGTGCGGCAGGCGCACGCGCACGTCGAGGTGGCGGTGGTTCACGCTGCGCACCTCGGCCTCGAAGCTCTGCTCCTCGACGGCGAAGCCGGCATGGCCGAAGCCGGTCATGCTGCGGATCATGCGCGCTCCTCCTCGCGGCGAAGTGACACCCGCGCGGCGTCGGCCGCGGCGGGCAGCGCCGCCAGCACTTCTTCGGGGCTCGCCGTCGCCGTACCGACCTTGGCGACCACGACGCCCGCGGCCGCGTTCGCGACGACCGCCGCCTCGAGCAGCGTGCCGCCGGCCCGCAGCGCGAGCGCGAGCGCCGCGATCGTGGTGTCGCCCGCGCCCTGCACGTCGAAGACCTCGCGCCGCGGCGTCGCGACGCGCAGCGCCGGGCCGTCGTCCGCGAAGAGCGCCATGCCGTCCGCGCCGCGCGTCACCACCACGGTGGCGCCGCCCAGCCGCCGGCGCAGCCGCTGTCCGACGCGCTCCAGGTCGGCGTCGCTGCGCACGCGCATGCCCGCGAGCACTTCGGCCTCTCGCAGGTTGGGCTTCACGAGCGCGGCGCCGCGATACGGCGCGAGCTCGTCCTTGGGATCGACGGCCACCGGCACGCCCGCCGCGACGAGCCGCCGCATCACGCTCTTCACGACGCCGGGCGCGAGCGTGCCCTTGCCGTAGTCCTCGACGATCGCGCCGTCCGCCTTGGCCGTGCAGCGCTCGATCGCCGCGACCAGGCTGCGCACCGCGCGCGGCGGCAGCGGCTCGACGGTCTCGCGGTCGAAGCGCACGAGCTGCTGCGAGCGCGCGAGCAGCCGCGTCTTGCGGGTCGTCGGCCGGCCCGCGACGCGCACGACGCCCTCCGTCTCGACGCCGAGCGCGGCGAGCTCCTCGAGCACGCGCTCGCCGGCGCGGTCCTCGCCGACCGCGCTGCAGAAGTCGCAGGACGCGCCGAGCGCGATCGCGTTGCGCACGACGTTGCCGGCTCCGCCGAGCACCTGCGACTCGCGCTGCACGTGCACGACGGGGACGGGCGCCTCGGGGCTGACGCGCTCGACGTCGCCCCACAGGTACTCGTCGAGCACCACGTCGCCGACGACCAGCAGGCGCACGCGCCGGAAGCTGGTGACGAGCCGCGCGAGGCGGCGCGCGTCGATCCGCCCGGGCATCAGCGCGTGAGCCCGCGCGCTTCGAGCTCCTTGCGCGCCTCGTCCACCCGGTCCACGGCCGACTGCGTGCGCAGCCACGCGATCAGCTCGCGCATGCCCGCGGTCAGCTCGGTGCGCGCCTCGAAGCCGAGGTCGCGCGCGGCGGCGCGCGGGTCGGCGATGCAGTGGCGGATGTCGCCGGCGCGGAAGCGGTCCTCGACGCGCGGCGCGACGCCCGTGCCGATCTCGCCGGCGAGCGCCTGCGCGATCTCGAGCACGCTCGTCGCGCGCCCGGTGCCGACGTTGTACACGCCGCCGACCGCCGTCTCGCGCTCCATCGCCAGCAGGTTCGCCCGCACCACGTCGGAGACGTGGACGAAGTCGCGCGTCTGTCCGCCGTCCTCGTAGACGACGGGCGCGTTGCCGTTGAGCAGCCGGCTCGAGAAGATCGCGATCACGCCGGTGTAGGGATTCGAGAGCGACTGGCGCGTGCCGTAGGTGTTGAAGTAGCGCAGCGCGACGGTCGGAATGCCGTACGCCTCGCCCACCGAGAGGAACAGCTCCTCGTGGTCGCGCTTGGTGACGGCGTACACGCTGGTCGGCTGCAGCGGCTTCGTCTCGGGCGTCGGCACCGGCGCGAGCGGCCGCCCGCGCGCGTCCTCCAGCTCGAAGCGCTTGGCCGCGAGCTGCGCCGCGGGGCGCAGCTTGGGGTAGACGAGCGCGCCGTCGGCATCTAGGTACGCGCCCTCGCCGTAGAGCGACATCGACGACGCCACCACCACGCGCCGCAGCGCCGCGCGCCGCTCGACGATCGCCTCGAGCAGCACGGCCGCGCCGAGCGAGTTGACCGACACGTAGCGCTCGATCTCGTACATCGACTGGCCGACGCCGACCGCCGCGGCCTGATGGAACACCGCCTCGACGCCGCCCAGCGCGCGCCGCACGGCGGCGCGGTCGCGCACGTCGCCGACGTGCAGCTCCGCGGCGGGGTGGAGGTATGCGGGGCGCGCGGCGCCGGGGCCGTGCACCTGCGGATCGAGCGAGTCGAGCACGCGGACCGCGTGCCCGGCCGCGACGAGCGCGTCCACCAGGTGCGAGCCGATGAAGCCCGCGCCGCCCGTCACCAGCACCTTCACGCCGATCCCTCCGCGCGCGCGCGCACGCCGGCGAGTCCCCAGTCGGCCGGGCAGCCCGCCGCGTGCCACGCCAGGATCCACGCGCGCTGCCGCCAGCGCTCGCGCTCGTCGGCCGACGCGAGCGCGAGCGGCGCGAACAGCAGCAGCGCGAGCACGAGCTTCGCGAGCCGCAGCGCCTTCACGAGCCCGGCCTGGAGCGGGCCGCGGCGCTTGCGGAAGAAGTGGTAGAGCGAGCGGTGGTACTCGATGCGCGTCGGCAGCGGCACCACCTTCTTGGTGGCCGCGCCGTGGACGTGCACGAGCCGCGCGGCGGGCAGGTGCACGACGCGGAAGCCGTGCTCGCGCATCGCCCAGAACCAGTCGGTCTCCTCGAGGAAGAAGAAGTAGTCCTCGGGCAGCGGACCGGCGCGCTCGACCGCTTCGCGCCGCACCACCATGCACGCGCCGAGCACCGCCTCGACGTCGAGCGGGCCGTCGTGCGCGAAGCGCTTCGAGGGATAGCGGCGCGGCGCCAGCGTCTCGAGCACGCCGCGCGGCACCAGCTCGAGCAGCAGCGTCGGGAAGTTGTGGATGCTGTTCTGCTTGCGCCCGTCCGGGTGCAGGAGCTGCGGCCCGATCGCGCCGACGTCCGGGTGCGCGTCGAGGAAGCGCACGCAGGCCTCGAAGCAGTCGCGCTGCACGAGCGTGTCGTTGTTGAGCAGGCAGACGTGGCGGCCGCGCGCGCGCGGCAGCCCCGCGTTGTTGCCGCCCGCGAAGCCGCGGTTCGCCGGCAGCGCGATCAGCTCGGCCCACGGGAAGCGCGCGCGCACCGCCTCCGCGGTCCCGTCGCGCGAGCCGTTGTCGACGACGATCGTCTCGGTCTCGATGCGGCCCGCGTCGCGCCGCGCGAGCACCTCGCGCTCGATCGAGGCCAGGCAGTCGAGCGTGAGATCGCGCCCGTTCCAGGTCAGCAGCACGATCGAGAGGTCGATCACGCCGCGCTCCCGCCGTCCTGCACCGCGCGCAGCACGCCGTCGCCGCGGAAGGCGCGCCGGTCGCCGCGCAGCGCGGGCAGCGCCGCCGCGACGACGCGCTCGGGCGCGATCCGCGTCATGCAGCGGTGGTCGATCGGACAGACGCGGTGGTAGCAGGGCCGGCAGCCGACGTCGGCGGCGAGCGCGCGCACGCGCTCGAGGTTGAGGTTGGTCTTGGCGAGGCTGGTCGGGCCGAACAGCACGACCGTCGGCACGCCGAGCGCCACCGCGACGTGGCGCGCGCCCGCGTCGTTGCAGACGAGCACGCGCGCGCGCCGCAGCAGCGCCTTCGAGGCGCCGAGGTCGAGCGCGCCTGCGAGCAGCGCCGCGGGCGCGCGCA
>QEVM01000261.1 GCA_003576805.1 Pseudomonadota bacterium
GCCGGCGTCGCGACGACGCGAAAGCGCGGGTCGCGCCGCGCGCAGGCCTCCGCGATCGCGCGCGTCGGGTCGCGCGAGCCGTCGGCGACGACGACGCACTCGAGCGCGAAGCCCTCCGCGGCGCCGGCTGCGCGCTGGCGCGCGACGCTCGCGAGCGCGGCGGGCAGCGTCGCCGCCGCGTCGCGCGCCGGCAGCAGCACCGAGACGAGCGGCTCGCTCATCCTTCCGGCGCGGCGACTGCTTCGAGGGGCCCGGCGAGCGCGCGCGCGCCGAGCACGCGGTGGTCGAGGCCGGTCGCCTTGTCGAGACGCGCGATCCACTCGGGCAGCGCGACGGGCGTCTTGCACTCGAAGTCCTCGGCGCCGTACGGCGCGAGCTGCGTGCGCCAGGCGTGCCACCACGGCACCGCGGCGCCCGCGAGCGGCTCGAGGATCAACAGACGCGCGCCGTCGGCGATCGCTCCGGAGAGGCGGCCGAGCAGCGCGTCGCGCTCGCGCTCGGCCAGCTCGTTCGCGGCCCAGCCGAGCACGAGCAGGTCGCCGTCCTGCCCGCGCGGCAGCGCGGCCGGCAGGCGCCCGCGCTGCGTGCGCGCGAGCAGTCCGAACGCCGCGTAGGTGCGCCGCGCCTCGTCCAGCGCGAAGCCCGAGCGGTCGATCGCGACGACCTCGCGCGCGTCGAGCGTGCGCGCGACCGCGGCGCCGGTCGCGCCGGTGCCGCAGCCGAGGTCGACGACGCGGCGAATCTCCCCGAAGCGCGCGGCGCCGATCCGCGCGAGCGCGTGGCACGCGGTGAGGAAGTGGAGCGGCGCGTAGTAGCTGGCGAGCGCGGCGCGCTTGCCGCGGCCGTCGATCGTGCGCGCGGCGAGATCGACCTCGCCGCGCCGCTCGACGTAGAGCCACGAGAGCGCCTGCGCGCCCTTGCGGATCTCGCGGAAGGCGAGGTCGCCGGTGTGACGCGAAACGGTGTCGGCGAGCCAGGCGTCGAACGCCGTGCGCAGCGCGCCGCCCAGGTAGGGCTGCGTCGGTCCGAGCTTGCGCACGCGCTCGTGGGATGACGGACACATGACTCGCGCGCTCCTTGACGTCGCATCAACTGACCGAGTCGGCGCTTCGGTCAGCGAAAGTCTTTGCGGCAGTCCGCGGCGGAGCGCCATTCTGCAGCCGGGTCGGCCATCGCGCTCGCAATCGTCCGCCATCGTCGCCGCCGTCCGAGCCGGCGACGCCGCACCAAGCAAGGGTCCATCGATTCCGCGCAAACTGCTCGAGACGATCCGGGCGCCGTCCGCGTTGCGAAGCCTCTCGCCGGGCGAGCTGGCGCGCGTGGCCGAAGAGCTGCGCGAGGAGCTGGTCGCGCTCGGCGCCGAGGCGGGCGGCCACTTCGCCGGCAGCCTCGGCGCGGTCGAGCTGACCGTCGCGCTGCACGCCGTCTTCGACACCCCGCACGACCGCGTCGTGTGGGACGTCGGCCACCAGGCGTACGCGCACAAGGCGCTCACCGGCCGGCGCGAGGGACTGCGCCGCATCAAGCGCGGCGACGGGCCGAGCGGCTTCCTGCGCCGCAGCGAGAGTCCCTACGACGCCTTCGGCGCGGGCCACGCCGGCACCTCGATCTCGGCGGCGCTCGGCTTCGCGGAGGCCGCCGCGCGGCGCGGCGAGGCGCGCCGCGTGGTCGCCGTGATCGGCGACGGCGGCGCGACCGCGGGCATGGCGTTCGAGGCGCTGAACCACGCGGGCCACCTCGGCGCGCCGGTGCGCGTCGTGTTCAACGACAACGGCATGGCGATCGCGCCCAACGTGGGAGGGCTCGCGCGCACCGGCGACGCGCGCGGCTACTTCGCGGCGCTCGGGCTCGACGTGATCGGGCCCGTCGACGGCCACGATCTGGATGCCCTGCTCGCCGCGATGGCCGCGCTGCGCGACGCCGCCGCGCCGACCGTGCTGCACGTGCGCACCCGCAAGGGCAGGGGCTACGCGCCCGCCGAGGCGGATCCGTTCGGCTGGCACGCGACGGCGCCGTTCGACCGCGCGAGCGGCGCACGCCGCCGCGCCGCGGCCGGCCCGCCGAGCTGGACGCACGCCTTCGCCGACGCGCTCGCGCAGCTCGCCGACGCCGACCCGCGCGTCGTCGCGATCACCGCCGCGATGCCCGACGGCACCGGCCTCGACCGCTTCGCGCGCCGCCATCCCGGTCGCGTGTACGACGTCGGCATCGCCGAGCAGCACGCCGTCACCTTCGCGGCCGGGCTCGCCGCCGAGGGACTGCGCCCGGTGTGCGCGATCTACTCGACCTTCCTCCAGCGCGCCTTCGACCAGGTCGTGCACGACGTCGCGCTCCAGCAGCTCCCGGTCACCTTCGCGCTCGACCGCGCGGGCCTCGTCGGCGGCGACGGGCCGACGCACCACGGCGCCTTCGACCTCGCCTACCTGCGCCTCGTGCCGCACCTCGTCGTCGCGGCGCCGCGCGACGAGAACGAGCTGGCGCGCCTGCTCGCGACCGGCGTCGAGAGCGGCGTGCCGTTCGCGCTGCGCTTCCCGCGCGGCGCGGCGCGCGGCGTGCCGCTCGACCCGGAGCCGAAGCCGCTCGCGATCGGACGCGGCGAGCTGCTGCGCGACGGCCGCGACGTCGCCTTCGTCGCGCTCGGCGCCACCGTCGTGCCCGCGCTGGCCGCGGCCGAGCGCCTCGCCGAACGCGGCGTCGGCGCGGCCGTCGTGGACGCGCGCTTCGCGAAGCCGCTCGACGCCGAGCTGCTCGTGCGCGTCGCGCGCGCGTCGCGCCGAATCGTGACGCTCGAGGACCACGCGCTCGCCGGCGGCTTCGGCAGCGCCGTGCTCGAGCTGCTCGCCGAGCACGCGCCCGAGGCGCGCGTGCGCCGGCTCGGGCTGCCCGACCGCTTCGTCGAGCACGACGACGTCGAAGCGCAGTGGCGCGCCGCGGGCATCGACGCGGACGCCGCCGTGCGCGCCGCGGAGGCGCTCTGCGATGCGTGACGCGCTCGATCCGGCGGTCGCGGGCGCGTACCAGCACTGCGCCGCGATCGTGCGCCAGAGCGGATCGAGCTTCGCGGCGGCGTTCTGGCTGCTCGGCCGCCCGCAGCGGCGCGCGATCCACGCCGTCTACGCGTTCTGCCGGCTGGCCGACGACATCGCCGACGACCCGTCGCTGCGCGCCGACCGCTCGGCGCTGCTCGCGCGCTGGCGCGCCGAGCTCGACGCCGCCTACGACGGCGCCCCCGAGCACCCCGTCGCCGTCGCGCTCGGCGACGCGGTGCGCCGCTACGCGCTGCCGCGCGACGTGTTCGTCGATCTCTTGCGCGGCATCGAGTCGGACCTGCGCGGCGAGACGATGGAGCGCTTCGACGACCTCGAGCTCTACTGCCACCGCGTCGCGTCGACGGTCGGGCTGGTGCTCGTGCGCGTGCTCGGCGCGCGCCATCCGAGCTCGCTCGACTACGCCGAGCAGATGGGCATCGCGGTGCAGCTCACCAACGTGCTGCGCGACGTCGGCGAGGACGCCTCCGAGGGGCGCATCTACCTGGCGCGCGAGGACCTGGCGCGCCTCGGCGTGCACCCCGACGATCTGCGCCGGCGCACCATGACCGAGCCGATCCGGCTGCTGCTCGCGCTCTACGCCGAGCGCGCGCGCCTCTACTACGAGCGCGCCGAACGCGCGCTGCCCGACGCGGACCGCCGCGCGCTGCGGCCGGCGCAGGCGATGGGCTGCATCTACCGGCGCCTGCTCGACACGCTGCACGCGCAGGGCTTTCCGTGCCTCGAGCGGCCGGTGCGGCTCTCGAAGCCGCGCCGCATCGCGATCGCCGCGAGCGCGTGGCTCGGCCTGGGGGCGCCGGCATGAGCGACGTCCCGGCGCGCAAGCTGGCCCATCTCGACCTGTGCGCGACGCGCGACGTCGAGGCGCGCGGCGCGACGCTGCTGGACGAGGTGCACCTGCTGCACGACGCGCTGCCCGAGCTCTCGCTCGACGACGTGGATCCGTCGGTCGAGCTGCTCGGCCGCCGCCTCGCGGCGCCGCTGCTCGTGTGCGGCATGACGGGCGGCGCGCCGCGCGCGGGCGAGCTGAACCGCGCGCTCGCCAGCGCCGCGCAGAAGTGCGGCCTCGCGATGGGCGTCGGCTCGCAGCGCGCCATGTTGCTCGACCCCGCCTGCGCCGACAGCTACCGCGTGCGCGACGTCGCGCCCGACGTGCTGCTGCTCGCCAACATCGGCGCGGTGCAGGCGCGCGAGGCCGGGCCCGCGCGCGTCGCCGAGCTGGTGGACGCGATCGGCGCCGACGCGCTCTGCGTGCATCTCAACGCCGCGCAGGAGCTGGTGCAGGACGAAGGCGATCGCGACTTCCGCGGCTGCCTCGCCGCGATCGCGGGTCTGGTGCGCGCGCTGCCCGTGCGCGTCGTCGTGAAGGAGACCGGCTGCGGCCTCGGGCCGCGCGTGCTCGCGCGGCTGCGCGACGCGGGCGTCGAGACCGTCGACGTGTCGGGCGCGGGCGGCACGAGCTGGACGGCGGTCGAGTCGCTGCGCGGCTCGCCGCGCCAGCGCGGCGTCGGCGCCGAGCTGCGCGAGTGGGGCATTCCGACCGCGGCGTCGATCGTGTTCGCGCGCCGCGCCGGGCTGCGCGTCATCGCGTCGGGCGGGATCCGCTCGGCGCTCGACGTGGCGCGCGCGCTCGCGCTCGGCGCCGACGTCGCGGGCATGGCGCTGCCTTTCCTGCGCGCACACGCCGAGGGCGGCGAGCGCGCCGTGCTGGCGGCGGCCGAGCGCATGTGCGAATCCGTGCGCGCGCTGCTGCTGCTGTGCGGCGCGCGGCGGCCCGCGGAGCTGGCGCGCGCGCCGCTCCGCATCGGCGCGCCGCTGCGCGACTGGATCGACGTGCGCGACGACCGCGCGCTGGCTTCCGGCTTGCATTCGTGACGCGGCATCCAGGGAGGGACCGCTCCGTGCATCCGACCGCACCGACTCCGACGACGCCGACTCCGGGCGCCGCGCCGCGCGGCCGCAAGGCGGACACGCAGGCGCGCATCCTCGACGCGGCGATCGCGCTGTTCGGCGCGCGCGGCTACGGCGCGACCAGCATCGCGGCGATCGCGGAGCGCGCCGGCGTGTCGCGCGCCGCGATCTTCTGGCACTTCACCGACAAGGGGACGCTCTTCGAGGAGGCGTTCCGCGCGATGCTCGTCCCCTTCGTCGACGAGCTCAAGCGCACCATCGAGAACGCGGCGCCGCGCGAGCGGATCTTCGAGCTCTTCGACGTCTACGAGGACTTCGTCTCGACGCACCGCGCGAAGATCGAGTCGATCGTGCGCTGGGTGTTCGAGTCGGGCGAGCTGCGCGCGCGGCTCGAGCGCCCGCTGCTCGTGCTGGTGGACCGCTTCGTGCGCGACCTGCACGGCTCGCTCGCGGACGTGTGCGACGCGGACGAGGACGCCTCGGCGCTGGCGGCGGCGCTCGCGTCCGCGCTGCACGGCAACCTCGTGCTCTCGCTGCTCGACCCGAGCGCCGAGCGCCGCGCGCAGCGCGCCGCCGGGCTGGCGGCTGCTGACGGCGCGCATGCTCGCCAGGCCGGAGCGCGGATGAGCGAAGCCGCGGCGGCGGCCGTGCTCGCGAAGTCGCACGCCGAGAACTTCCCGGTCGCGCTGCGCCTGCTGCCGCGCGCGCAGCGCGGCGACCTGCTCGCGATCTACGGCTTCGCGCGCCTCGCCGACGATCTCGGCGACGAGGCGCCCGGCGATCGCCTGGCGGCGCTCGACGCGCTCGAAGCCGAGCTCGAGCGCGCCTTCCGCGGGAGCGCGACGCACCCGCTGCTGCGCCGCCTCGCGCCGGTGCTGCGCGCGCGCGCGCTGCCGCGCCAGCCCTTCCTCGATCTCATCGAAGCCAACCGCCGCGACCAGCGCGTGCAGCGCTACGAGAGCTTCGACGCGCTGCTCGGCTACTGCGCGCTGTCGGCGAATCCCGTGGGCCGGCTCGTGCTGCACGTCTTCGGCGCCGAGAGCCCGGCGCGCGCCGCGCTCTCCGACGCGATCTGCTCGGCGCTCCAGGTCGTCGAGCACTGTCAGGACGTGGCCGAGGACGCGGCGCGCGGCCGCGTGTATCTCCCCGCCGACGACCTCGCGCGCTGCGGCTGCGGCGAGGCCGAGCTCGTGAAGGCGCCGGCGTCGGACGCGCTGCGCGCGGTCGTGGCGCTCCAGGTCGAGCGGGCGCGCGCGCTGCTCGCGCGCGGCGAGCCGCTGCTCGCCGAGCTGCGCGGCTCCGCGCGCCTCGCGGTCGCGGGCTTCGC
>QEVM01000262.1 GCA_003576805.1 Pseudomonadota bacterium
GTCGCGCTCTGGGGCGACTCGGCGGGCGGCGGCCTCGCGGCGGGCGCGACGCTCGCGGCGCGCGACCGCGGCGTCGCGCTGCCGGGCGCGCTCGTGCTGCTCTCGCCGTGGGCCGACGTCACCGAGACGGGCGACAGCTACGCCACGCTGCGCGACGTCGAGAAGGCGTATCGCTACGACGACCTGCTCGCGCCCGCGGCCGCCGCCTACGCGCCGCCCGACGAGCAGAAGCACCCGTACGTCTCGCCGGTCTATGGCGATTTCGCGGGCGGCTTCCCGCCGACGCTGATCCAGGGCGGCACGCGCGAGATCTTCCTCAGCGGCTTCGTGCGGCTCTACCAGGCGATCGAGGCGGGCGGCGGCAGCGCGAAGCTCGACCTCTACGAGGCGATGCCGCACCTGTTCCAGGCGCGCATCCCGTCCGCGCCGGAGGGACGGCGCGCGCTCGAGCGGGCCGTCCGCTTCGTCGAGACCCACGCCGGCGGGTGACGCCCGACGCACGGGCGCGACGGCGCGACGCACTCGTGCGATGCTCCCGCTCCATGCAGGGCCGCTCCCTGACGCCGCACAGCCGCTCGCACGCGTGAAGGCGCGCGCCCGCACCGGGTCGATCGAGATCGCGTACGACGATCTCGGAGCGGGCGATCGGCCGCTCGTGTTGCTGCACGGCTTCTTCGCCTCGCGCGACGACTGGCACGACCTGCTGCCGCGGCTCGCCGCGCACGGGCGCACGCTCGCGCTCGACCTGCCCGGCCACGGCGAGAGCGGCCGCTTCGCGAAGGCCGCCGACTACACCGTCGAGCGGCTGGCCGACCGCGTGATCGGCTTCCTGGACGCGCTGGGCGTCGAACGCTGCGACGTCGTCGGCCACTCGCTCGGCGCTCTCGTGGCGCGGGCCCTCGCGATCCGACACCCCGCGCGCGTCGCGTCGCTGCTGCTGATGAGCACGTCCGTGCGGCCGCTCGAGGGTGCGCCGCGCGGCGTGTACGAGGGCGCCGCCCGCATCGTGCGCGACGCCGGCATCGTCGCGTTCTACGAGATCGGGCGCGCGGCGGTCGAGCGCTCGGTGACGCGGCCGTCGGTGGCGCGCAGCATCCGGCGCATGGGCGCGGAGCGCTACTGGCGGCGCGTGCGCACGAACCTCTTGGCGATCGACATCCAGGCCTTTCCGCCGCTCGTCCGCTGTCTCGTCGACGGGCCGGACTGCGCGGACCGGCTCGGCGAGATCACGTGCCCGACGACGGTGATCGCGTGCGGCGAGGACGAGCCGTTCCAAGTCGAGTGCGAGGCGCTGGCCGCTCGCATTCCGGGCGCGCGCCTCGTGCGCATCGCCGACGCGGCGCACTCGCCGCACATCGAGCACGAGGCCGCGTGGCTCGACGCGGTGAGCCGGCACCTGCGCTGGGCGCGCGGCGGCGCGTGATCCGCGCGTGGACGCTGCCGGCGAAGGCGGCTAATCCCGCACGGTGCAGCCCCACGCCACGCGCCTCGCCGTGCTCAACGTCCTCGGCGGGCTCGCCGTGCTCGGCAGCTACGCGTGGGGCGTCGCGCTCGCGCCCGCGCTGCGCACGGGCCTGTGGGGCGGCGTGCCCGAAGAGCTGCGCGGGCTCTACACCGTCAACATGCTGCTCGCGGCCGCGGGCTACTTCCCGTTCACGTGGCTGCTGCTCTTCCGCATGCCGCCCGAGCGACTGCGCAGCGACGCCGGCGTGTCGCCGCGCGCCGTGTTCGCGCTCTACGCGCTCGTGCTGATCCCGTCGGCGCTGTGGCTGCCGCTCACCGCGCAGATGATCGAGGCGCCGAGCCCCGCGCTGTGGATCGCGATCCGCGCCGTGCTGGCGGCGGTCGGCGTCGGCGCGGCCGGCCTGCTGCTCGTGCTGGTGCGGCTCGCGCGCGCGCGCGGCGGCGCGCTGCGCTGGGCCGCCGTCGCGGGCGCGCTGCCCTTCTTCACGCAGACCGCGATCCTCGACGCGATCGTGTGGCCGGCGTACTGGCGCGGCTGAGCCAGGGCGAAACCCCTAGCTGGGTGCGCGAGATCCCGATTGCAATCGCCGCGGCCGCCGTGCAGGGTCGGGCCCTGGAGTCCCGCGTCGATGCATCCTCCCGCCGCGCGCGCGCGACACCTCGGGCGCGTCGCCTTCGCCGTCCTCCTCGCGTGTCTGGCCGGAACGACGGCGTCCGCCGTGCCGCGCCCGAGCTTCGTGGTCGTCGTCACCGACGATCAGCGCTTCGACACGCTCTGGGCGATGCCCCACGTCCAGGCGGAGCTGATCGCGCGCGGCACCGACTTCCGCGACGCCTTCGTGACCACGCCGCTCTGCTGTCCGTTCCGCGCGAGCTTCCTCTCGGGCGGCTTCCCCGCGCACAGCACCGGCGTGCTCTGGAACGACGCGCCGATCGGCGGTGCGGCGCGCTTCGCGGACGCGGTCACGCTCGCGACGCGGCTCCAGCAGGCCGGCTACACCACGGCGTTGCTGGGCAAGTATCTGAACGGCTACGAGCAGATCGCACCGCGCGTCCCGCCGGGCTGGTCGGTGTGGGAGGGCGCGCTGGGGCTGCCGATGCTGCCGATCCCGTACGTGATCGGGAGCAGCGGCGCGCAGGCCGAGGTCGGCGTCGTGGGCCCGGTCGTCACGCAGGACCAGACGGAGCACCTGCGCGACCGCGCGCTCGCCTTCCTCGACGCGCAGCGCGGCGACCCGTTCTTCCTGTTCCTCGCCTTCGGCGCGCCGCACGGGCCCGCGCTCGCCGCGCCGCAGGACCAGGCGCTCTTCGACGACTTCCTCCATCGCGGGCGCGCGTGGAACGAGCCCGACCCGAGCGACAAGCCCGCGCGCGTCCAGGCCGCGCAGGCCGCCTACGCCGAGATCGCGGCGCAGGAAGACGTCTTCCACCGCGCGCAGCTCCGCTCGCTCCAGGGCGTCGACCGCGCCGTGCGCGACGTCGTCCAGCGCATCGCGCAGCGCGGCTGGCTGCAACGCACCTGGATCGTGTTCACCTCCGACAACGGCCTCCTGTGGGGCGAGCACGGGCTCGTCGGCAAGAGTGAGGCGTACGAGGAATCGGTGCGCGTGCCGCTCGTGGTCGTGCAGCCGGGCGGCACGCCGCGCACGGACCACCGACTCGTCGCAGTGAATCTCGACGTGCCCGCGACGATCGCGGATGCCGCGGGCCTCGCGCCCGCCGGCGAGGGCGTGTCGCTGCTGCCGCTGCTCGCGGATCCCGCGCTGCCCGCACGCGCCGAGACGCTGATCGAGCAGGCGCAGCCGCAGCGCGTGTGGTCCGGGCTGCGCGTGCGCGACGCGAGCGGCGACTGGAAGTACGTCGAGGACACGCGCGGCGACGTCGAGCTCTACGACCTCGCGGCGGATCCGTACGAGGAGCACAACCTCGCGGCGGATCCCGCGCACGCGGCGCGGCGCGCGGAGCTCGCAGCGCGGCTGGCGCCGCGCAAGGGGCTCGCGATCCGCACGCACGCGCTGCCGCCGGCGGCCGTCGGCGAGCCGTACGCCGTGGCGCTCGAGCGCTGGGGCGGCGCTCCGCCCTTCGTCTGGAGCGTCGACGCGCCCGGTCTGCCGCCGGGACTCGCGCTCGATCCCGACACGGGAACGCTCTCCGGTGTCGCGACCGAGCGCGGCGCGGCCGCGTTCGTGGTGCGCGTCACCGACGCGTCCACCGGCATGCAGAGCGGCGGACCGCAGAGCTACGCGCAGGCGCTCGTGCTGAGCATGCCCGGGCGCTGCGAGAACGGGCTCGACGACGACGGCGACGGCGCGGTCGACGGCGCGGATCCCGGCTGCGCCGGCGCGAGCGATCCCGACGAGCGCTCGGCCCTTGCGTGCGACAACGGCCTCGACGACGACGGCGACGGACGCGCCGACGTCGCCGATCCGGGCTGCGGCGCGCCGTCCGGCACCACCGAGAGCCCGGCCTGCGACGACGGCTTCGACAACGACGGCGACGGGCGCGTGGACCTCGCCGATCCCGACTGCGTGACGGCCAGCGGCGCGGACGAAGCGCTGCCGCCCGCGTGCTCGAACGGTGCGGACGACGACGGCGACGGCCACGTCGATCTGCTCGATCCGGGCTGTGCGGGCAGCGCCGACGACGCGGAGACCTCGGAGCGAGCTTGTGACAACGGCGCCGACGACGATGGCGACGGGCGCGTGGACGTCGCCGATCCCGGCTGCGCCGGACCCGCCGGCACGCGCGAGGACCCGAGATGCCAGAACGGCGCCGACGACGACGGCGACGGGCGGGTCGACTTCGACGGCGGCGCGTCGCTGCACGGGGGCGTTCCGATCGCGCCGGCGGACCCGGACTGTGGAACCGCATCCGAGAGCGCCGAGGCGCACCGCTGCGGTGTCGGGGCCGAGCTGGTTCTGCTCGTCGCGCTGCTGCGCCGCGCGCGCCGCGCCGTCGTTCGGCGCGCGCGCTCGCCGCAGATCACGGCGCCGGCGCGAAGCACACCACGCTGATCGCGACCGCGGGGCGCGCGGCGTCGAGGTTGCGGTAGCCGTGGCGCTGGTCGCCGCGGAAGACGAGCACGTCGCCGGCGCCGAGCTCCCAGCGCTCGCCCGACGCGACCAGCTCGATGCGGCCCGCCTCGCAGAAGAGGTACTCGCGCGTGCCGGGCGTGTGCGGGATGCCGTTCAGGTGACCGGCGGGCGCGAGCTCCAGGCGCGAGATCTCGAGGCCCGCGATCGCCTCGGGAAGCAGCGGCCGCAGCTCCGCGCGCCCGCGCCGCCGCACGCGCGCCTGCGCGGCGGGGAAGAGGCGCGCCGCCGTGCGCGGCGGTCCGATCAGCTCCTCGATCGACACCTGGAGCGCGGCGGCCGCGCGCCGCAGCACCGCGAGCGTCGGGTTGCCGCCGCCGACCTCGAGGCTCGCCCACGTCGCGCGCGGAATGCCCGCGAGCTGCGCCATCTGCTGCTGCGAGAGGCCGCGCGCCTCGCGCAGGCGGCGCGCGTTCGCGGCGAGATTGCCGGCGGCGTCGTCCACGGCGCGTCAGCATGCTGGCAATCGGTCGGTAAAGCAACCATCCGGTCGCTTCGCTGGCAGACCGGGCGATGCTGGCGGTGCGCCCCGAGGAGACCCGCGATGACCGACGCCTACGCCCCGCTCGACGCCGCCCTGGACTCGCTCGCCGACTTCGGCCCCGAGCTGCGCAACGGCATGACGAGCCACGTCCCGATGGTGGCCGAGGCGCTGTGCGCGCTCGGCCGCCCCGAGGCGGTGCTGCCGTGGGTGGGGAAGCAGCGCGCCGGCATCCTGCCGTGGCCCGCGCCGGTGGCGCCGATCGAGCCGTCGCGCTGGCGCGGCGCGCTCTCGCAGGAGTCGCGCTTCGCCGACTGGCGCGCGCTCTTCGCGGCGGAGCTGGCGCGCGCGCCGTGGCGCGCGGTGCTCGCGCGCTGGGTCGAACGCCTCGCGCCGGGCCTGTGCGCGGCGGCGACGCACGGCGTGATCCGCACCGGCCACGCGGTCCGCGCGCTCGCTGCGGG
>QEVM01000029.1 GCA_003576805.1 Pseudomonadota bacterium
CCGCGCAGCGCCGCCTCGAGCGCTTCCTCGAAGGCGCGGTCGCGGACTACGCCCGCGATCGCGACCGCCCCGACCTCGACGGCACGTCGCGGCTCTCGCCGCACCTGCGCTTCGGCGCGATCTCGGCGCGCGGCTGCGTGCACGCGGCGCTCGCGCGCGTCCGCGACGACCGCCGCGCGGCGGCCGGCGCGCGCAAGTGGATCGACGAGCTGATCTGGCGCGACTTCTACTCCGCGATCCTGCTCGAGCACCCGCACGTGCAGCGCGGCGCGTTCCGGCCCGCCTACGACGCGCTCGAGTGGAACGACGACGAGGCCGGCTTCCGCGCCTGGTGCGAAGGGCGCACCGGCTATCCGTTCGTCGACGCGGCGATGCGCCAGCTCGCGGAGACCGGCTGGATGCACAACCGCGCGCGCATGGTCGTCGCGAGCTTCCTCACCAAGGACCTGCTGATCGACTGGCGGCGCGGCGAGCGCTTCTTCGCCGAGCGCCTCGTCGACGGCGATCCCGCCAGCAACAACGGCGGCTGGCAGTGGGCGGCGTCGACCGGCACCGACGCGCAGCCCTACTTCCGCATCTTCTCGCCGGTCTCGCAGGGCGAGCGCTTCGATCCCGAAGGCCGCTACGTGCGGCGCTTCGTGCCCGAGCTGCGCGACGTCGAGGACCGCTTCCTGCAGCGTCCGTGGGCGGCGCCGTCTCCCCCGCGCGACTACCCTGCGCCGATCGTCGATCACGCCGAGCGCCGCATGCTCGCGCTGCGCCGCTTCGAGGCGATCCGCGCGGGCGATCCCGACGAGCCGGCGCGCGGGCCGCGGCGGAACGCGCGACACGGGAGAGGCGATGGGCGGAGCGGGCCGCGCCGCGGGCGCAATCTCGAGCTCTTCTAGGCGCGCGCCGCTCTGGCGCCACGACGACGCGCCGATCCGCATCGGCGTCTCGACGTGCCTGCTCGGCCAGCCGGTGCGCTGGGACGGCGGTCACAAGCGCGATCCCTTCCTGATGGACGAGCTCGGGCCCTTCGTCGAGTGGGTGCCGGTGTGCCCCGAGGTCGAGATCGGGATGGGAACGCCGCGCGAGACCGTGCACCTCGCGCGCGACGGCGAAGGCGTCCGGCTGGTCGCGCACAAGAGCGGAGCCGACTGGACGGAGCGCATGCACACGTTCGCGCGGCGGCGCGTGCGCGAGCTCGAGCGCCTCGAGCTGTGCGGCTACGTGCTGAAGAAGAATTCGCCGACTTGCGGCCTCGAGCGCGTGCCGGTGCGCAACCCGAAGGGCATGCCCGAGAAGAACGGGCGCGGCGTCTTCGCCGACGTGCTGGTGACGGCGTCGCCGACGCTGCCCGTCGAGGAGGAAGGCCGTCTCCACGACCCGCGCCTGCGCGAGAACTGGATCGAGCGCGTCTTCGCCTACCGCCGGCTGCGCTCGTTCTTCGCCGAGCGCTGGACGCTCGGCTCGCTGGTGCGCTTCCACACCGCGCACAAGCTCCAACTGATGGCGCACTCGCCGCGCCACTACGCCGAGCTCGGGCGCGTCGTCGCGGAGGCGAAGGCGGCCCCGCGCGGGGCGCTGCGCGAGCGTTACGAGGCCGGCTTCATGGACGCGCTCCGCCATCTCGCGACGCCGCGCCGCCACGTCAACGTGCTCCAGCACGTGCTCGGCCACTTCCGAGACCGCCTCGACGCCGCGGACCGCCGCGAGCTCGCCGCGCTCGTCGACGACTACGGGCGCGGCCTCCTGCCGCTGGTCGTGCCGATCACGCTGGTGCGCCACCACGTGCAGCGCGCCGGCGTCGACTACCTCGCGGGCCAGGTCTATCTCGAGCCGCACCCGAAGGAGCTGATGCTCCGCAATCGGGTGTAGGCGGCGCACTCAGCGCATCGGGAGGCCGGGCCGCGGGTCGAGGCGCAGGATGCGCGGCGTCCCGCCGATCCCGCGCACGAGCCCGATCAGCGCGTCCGAGAGCCCGTACTTCTCGCGAAAGGCCCGATGCACGCGCTCGGTGAGCTCGCCTTCGGGGATGCGCGTCGCGCGCAGGTCGTACGCCACGTCGTTCACGTGGACCGTGACGTCGGGATCGGTGTCGATCGCGTCGTCCCACGACGACGTCCCGCCCGCGCGGATGTACGCGCTGCCGTCCACCACGACGAGCCAGATCGTGCGCTCGCGCGGCGTGCCGTCGGCCTCGGGCGCGGAGATGCGGATCGTGCCGACGTCGGCGAGCGCGTTCCAGTCGGGCGGCGGCGAGCTCGCGGAGGCGGCGATCGCGCCGAGCAGCGCGGCGGCCAGCGCGCCGGCCAGTGCGGAAGGC
This sequence comes from Pseudomonadota bacterium, assembly GCA_003576805.1. Taxonomy (GTDB): domain Bacteria; phylum Myxococcota_A; class UBA9160; order UBA9160; family PR03; genus PR03. The sequence continues at coordinate 2,309 of QEVM01000029.1, forward strand.
GGGCGGCGTTGCATGGGCGTCCCTCCCCGCGCGCAGCATATCACCGCACGCGCTTCAGCCCGGGCGCTGTACCTCGGCGGCGTCGCACAGCTCGCCGAAGCTGCGCTCCACGAAGCGCACGAAGTCGTGCAGGTCGGGCACCAGGTCCCAGTCCGCCATGAAGCCCCAGTGCATGCGCCCCGCGTAGGAGAAGAGGGCGACACCGAGGCTCTGTCGCGTCAGCAGGTTCAGCATCGGATACGTCTCGAGCACGCGCGCGCCGAGCAGGTAGAGCGGGATCTGCGGGCCGGGCACGTTGGTCACGACGAGATTGGCGGCGCGGTTGCGGTACGCGACGCGCGAGGCGAGCGAGAGCAGCGTCGGCACCGTCCACTCGCTGACCGCGGCCAACACCTCGGCGCCGAGCGCCTGCTTCGAGTCCTTCAGGTTGCGCGTGATCTCGGCGACCGCGGCGAGCCGCCGGCGCGGATCGGTCTCGTCGACGGGGAGCCGCGCGGCCCACAGCGCGATCTGGTTGCCGGTGATGCCGCGCTGCGCGTGCGGCCGCACGCTGACCGGCACCATCGCGCGCAGGTGCATGTCGCGCTGCCGGCTGCGCGCGATGCCGCGCTGCTCGAGGAAGAGCCCGAGCGCGCCCGCCACCGACGCGAGCACGACGTCGTTGACGGTGCCGCCGAGCCGCTTCTTGATCTCGCGCACCGGCGCGAGGTCGAGCGTCCACCAGTCGAAGCGGCGGTGCGGGCCGAGGTCGCGGTTGAGCGGCGTATCGGACGCCGGCACGAGCCCGGCGCCGAGCGCCTCGCCGAGCGCGGCGGCCTGCTCGCGGATCTTCGCGATCGCCTCGTTCGGCGCGAGCGCCGCGCCGACCAGCGCGCGCGCCGCCTCGAGCGGCATGAACGCGCGCCGCGCGACCTCGCTCGTCGCGAGCTCGACCGCCGACGGCGGCGGCTCGGGCAGCCAGCGCGGCGGCGTGCTCGCCGGCGGCTCGGGCGTCGGCGAGAGCACGATCGTGAGCAGATCCACGCCGGCGATGCCGTCGATCATGCAGTGGTGCGTCTTCGAGATCAGCGCGCCGCGGTCGCCTTCGAGCCCCTCGATGATCCACAGCTCCCAGAGCGGCCGGCCGCGGTCGAGGCGCTGCGACATGATGCGCGCGGCCAGGCGCTTGAGCTGCCGCTCGGTGCCCGGCTTCGGCAGGCTCGCGTGGCGCACGTGGTAGTGGACGTTGAAGCGGTCGTCGTCCACCCAGACGGGGTGGTTCTCGACGGGGATCCACGCGAGGCGCTGCCGGTAGCGCGGAATGCGATGGAGGCGCGCCGCAATGTGGTCGCGGATGCGGTCCGCGTCGATGCCGCCCGCCTCGTTGCGCAGCGGCCCGACCTCGAAGATCAGCGTCGCGCCGACGTGCTGGGGGTACGCATCGCTCTCGAAGTCGAGGAAGGTGCGGTCGAGCACGGACAGCCGCTGGTAGCGCGACATGGGGACCTCCGGGTCGAAAGCGATCCTACCGGGCCGGCAAGGGGTGTCGAGCGCGTACACCGGCTCGCGATCGGAAGCTAGCCTCGGCGCATGCACGCCATCGAACGACTGCTCGGCATCATGGCCCGCCTGCGCGACCCCGAACACGGCTGTCCGTGGGACGTCGAGCAGAGCTTCGCGACGATCGCGCCGCACACCGTCGAAGAGGCGTACGAGGTCGACGACGCGATTCGCCGCGGCGACATGGAGGCGCTGCGCGAGGAGCTCGGCGACCTGCTGCTGCAGGTCGTCTTCCACGCGCAGATGGCGCGCGAAGCCGAGCTGTTCGACTTCGCCGCCGTCGCCGACACGCTCTCCGACAAGCTCGTGCGCCGTCACCCCCACGTCTTCGGCGACGCCGAGGTGAAGAGCGCCGACGAGCAGCTCCGCGCGTGGGAGGACCTGAAGGCGCAGGAGCGCGCCGACAAGCACGCAGGCGACGCCGCGCCGAGCGCGCTCGACGGCGTCGCGCTCGGCCTCCCCGCACTGCTGCGCGCGCAGAAGCTCGTGCGGCGCGCGCGGCGCGCGCAGCTCGACGTGCCCGTCGCGTCGCCCGAGGAGGCGTGGCGCCGGCATCGCGCCGAGAAGAGCGAGGACTCGCTGGGCGCGCTGCTCTTCACACTGGCCGCGGAGGCGGCGAGTGACGCGGAGAAGGCGCTGCGCAACGAGACGTCCCGGTACGAGGAGCGGGCGCGCGGTGTCGAGCGGTCGCGCAGCGCTGCGCGCGCGCGGTGAACAGAGGCGCGGCGGCGGACGAACGGCGCCCCGGGGCTCCGCCGCATCGACTTCGGACGCGGCGCGGGCCGGGAATCTCACCGGGATCGATCAGCCCCGCCCTCCGCCATCCAAGCGATAGGAGCCAGCTGCGGGGACGCGACACTGATGGGGGGTCGCCCGCGTAGACAATCGGCGTCCGCTACCCCTCGAACCAGCGCCCCGACGAGCACGGGTCGAGCACGGCGTCCGCGAATCGAAGCCCGTGTTTCTTGGCATTGAGCAACACGTACGCAGCGCATTCCGCACCTCCCGCGGCGTTCGCAGCGCGTGCGCGTGGTAGCGATCCGCGAGCACCGCGCCGGCGCTGCGGAACACGCGGTGCACCGTTCGGGCGACGCGCGCGCCCAGCGCCTTCATCCCCGCCGACAACGCGCGCGGGTCGCTGGCCTCGACGATGAAGTGCGCGTGATCGGAGAGCAGCGAGTAGGCGACCACCCGGAAGCTGCTGCGAGCTCGTAGCTCGCGAAGCGATCGCTCGAGCGCCCGCACGAAGCCCGGCGCGACCGCAGGGACGGGACGCCGTGCTTCGCGCGGATCGTGACGTGGCACGGATGCCGATCGACGTGCGGCTCCCGCTGCACGTGCGGGATGCGCGGCGCTCCGATCGCCTTGCGGCCCGCCCCGAGACGCCGCCCGCCCCAGTTGCGGCGCGGTGTCAGCGCGAAGATCATCTGCGCATCCGTCGCTTGCATCGCTAGCGAATCACACCAGGGTGTGACGAATGCGGTCACGAACGAACTTGATTCGGCGGTGTTCTATCGGTGAGGAGAAGCGCAGTGCCGGCCCGAGTCGAAGAGCGCTCGAGGCAGTGGCGGACTACCTCGAGCAGTGTTTCGACCATCGGGCACCGTGTCGTTTACGGAGCGGTTCCGCACCAGGCGCGGGCTACCGCAAGCGGAAGACGCGATACGCGACGCGGCTCGGGCCGACGCGGCCTTGGCTCGGCAGGAAAGGGCCGTTCCGCCATGCGTAGCGCGGGTCGCCGGTTTCGACGCGCGGGTTCGCGTAGAAGTAGGCCTCGCGGAGCTCGGTGAGGGATCACGTCGAGCCGGCCGACCTCGTCCCGGCCGACGAGGATCCAGTCGCCGCCGCTCGGAGCAGCCGGCCGCGCAGCCCGGGCCCGGTGACCTCACCGTCCGTCACGTCGATCCCCCTGGCGGACGCCGTAGGGGTCTTCGCCGAGCACCGCTGGCCGACCGAGCGTCTGCCTGGCCACGCCCGCCTACGTGTCCCCCGCCCGCGAAGCTCGCGTTCTAGGGTTTCACGCATCCCGCGCGCTTTCGCGCCGCGCGGAGGCGTCGGCGGGAGGCGAGCGGGCGATCGATTGAAGCGGCGTCGCCGCGCGCGTATGGTCGCGGGCCCGCGCGATCCGAAAGGCGCCATGGACTTCCGCGCTCGTTCCGAGCTCTTCGCCTGTCCCCGCTGCAGCGCGTCGATCGCCGTCGAGGACGCGGCCTTCCGCTGCCTCGGGTGCGGGCACGCCTATCCGATCGAGGACGGCATCCCGGCCCTGTTCTGCCCGAACGAGTGGGGCGAGGGCAAGGACGACGTCACCGATCGCGTGCGCTCCTTCTACGAGGAGACGCCGTTCCCGAACTACGACGACTTCGACAGCGTCGCGAGCCTCGCCGCCAAGGCGCGCGGCGGCCGCTTCGCGCGCCTCCTCGACGAGCAGCTCCCGCCCAACATCCGGATCATCGAGTGCGGCTCGGGGACGGCGCAGCTCAGCAACTTCCTCTCGCTCGCGAACCGGACCGTGTTCGCGACGGACCTGTGCATGAACTCGCTCCGCATCGGGCGCGACTTCGCGGAGCGGCACGGGCTCGACCGCGTCGGGTTCGTGCAGATGAACCTGTTCCGGCCCGCGTTCCGGCCCGGCTCGTTCCACCTCGTCGTCTCGAACGGCGTCCTGCACCACACCTCGGATCCGTTCGGCGCGTTCCGCTCGATCAGCGGGCTCGTGAAGCCGGGCGGCTACGTGCTGGTCGGGCTCTACCACCGCTACGGGCGCCTCGTCACGGACGCGCGGCGCGTGCTGTTCCGGCTGAGCGGCGACCGCTTCCAGTGGCTCGACCCGAACCTGCGCCGGGAGTCGACGAGCGCCGCGAAGAAGCGCGCGTGGTTCGCCGACCAGTACCAGCACCCGCACGAGTCGAAGCACACGATCGGCGAGGTGCTCGGCTGGCTCGACGCGGTCGGCCTGCGCTTCGTGAAGAGCATCCCGATCTCGCGCCCGTTCCGGACCTTCGCGGACGACGAGCGGCTGTTCGCGCCCGAGCCGCCGGGAAACGCGCTCGAGCGCACGCTCGTCGAGCTCGGGATGATCACGAGCGGAAGCCGCGAGGGCGGCTTCTTCATCGTGATCGCGCAGCGGCCGCCCGAGACGCCCGCGCCGAGCGCCTAGAAGAGCGTGTAGAGCAGCGGCGCCGCCGACTGACCCGCCACGATCACGAAGCCGGCGATGCCCAGCATCACGATCAACGGGATCAGCCAGTACGCGCGGTGCTCCCGCGCGAAGCGCACGAACTCGCCCAGCAGCTTGAAGCCGTATCCGGACCTGCGCATGAGGGTCTCCCGCGCGGCTGCGCGCATGGGTCAGTCGAGCACGAATTCCTTCTGCCAGTCGGAGTCGCCCGCTCGCGCCGCCTGCTCGGTCTTGTGGAGCAGGAAGCGGTCGAGGACGAGGCAGTCCATCTCCGTGCGCATGAAGCAGCGGTAGGCGTCGCTCGGCGTGCACACGATCGGCTCGCCGCGCACGTTGAAGCTGGTGTTCACCAGCATCGGGCAGCCGGTGAGCTGCTCGAACGCGCGCAGCAGCGCGTGGTAGCGCGGGTTCGACGCCTCCGTCACCGAGTGGAGCCGCGCGGAGTAGTCGACGTGCGTGACGGCCGGCAGCGTCGAGCGCACCCGGTTCACCCACTCGTGGACGTCGAGCGAGCGCTCGTCGCCGGCCTCCGGCAGCCGCAGCGACTCGCGCAGCGGCGCCACGAGCAGCATGTAGGGCGAGTCGCACTCGATCTCGAAGAAGTCCGCGAGGCGCTCGGCGAGGCAGGACGGCGCGAACGGCCGGAAGCTCTCGCGGTGCTTGATCTTGAGGTTCAGGACCGACTGCATCTTCGGCGAGCGCGGATCGGCCACGATCGAGCGGTTGCCGAGCGCGCGCGGCCCGAACTCCATGCGGCCGTGGAACAGGCCGACGACCTTCTCGTCGGCGACGAGGCGCGCGATCGTGGGCGCCCACTCGTCGTCGGCGAGCTCGGCGTAGCGGCAGCCGCGCGCGTCGAGATACGCGCGGATCTGCGCGGCCGAGAACTCCGGCCCGAGGTAGCCGCCGCGCATGCCGTCGTGGCGGCCGTCGGCGCTGCGCGGATGGCCGAGCGCGTTGTGCCACACCGCGAGCGCGGCGCCGACGGCGCCTCCGGCGTCGCCCGCCGCGGGCTGGATCCAGAGCGCGTCGAAGATCCGTTCGCGGAGCAGCTTGCCGTTGGCGACGCAGTTGAGCGCGACGCCGCCCGCGAGGCACAGGTGCCGCTGGCCGGTCGTCTCGCGCGTGTGCCGCGCCATCCGCAGCACGATCTCCTCGGTCACCTCCTGGACGGAGCGCGCGAGATCCATCTCGCGCTTCGTGATCGGCGAGTCCGGCCGGCGCGGCGGGCCCCCGAAGAGCGCCTCGAAGCGTTCGTTGGTCATCTCGAGCCCGTCGAGATAGCCGAAGTAGTCCATGTTGAGGCGGAACGAGCCGTCGCGCTTGAGGTCGAGCAGCTCGTCGAAGATGACGCGCGTGTAGGCGCCTTCGCCGTACGGCGCGAGGCCCATCACCTTGTACTCGGCGGAGTTCACCTTGAAGCCGGTGTAGTAGGTGAACGCCGAGTAGAGCAGGCCGAGCGAGTGCGGGAAGTCGAGCTGCTCGAGCAGCTCCAGCGAATGGCCGCGCCCGACGCCCAGCGTCGAGGTCGCCCACTCGCCGACGCCGTCCATCGTGAGGACCGCGGCGTCCTGGAACGGCGACGGGTAGAAGGCGCTCGCCGCGTGCGACTCGTGGTGCTCGGGGAAGTACACCGAAGCCGGCGGCGCGACGCCGCAGGCCTCGAGCGACTCGAGGATGCGCGGCTCGATCCACAGCTTCTCGCGCAGCCACACCGGCACCGCGCGCATGAACTGCGTCAGGCCCGACGGCGCCGTCGAGAGGTAGGTCTCGAGGATGCGGTGGAACTTGAGGATCGGCTTGTCGTAGAAGGCGACCGCGTCCACGCCCGAGCCGCCCGCCTCGGCGAGGCAGTAGCGGATCGCGTGCGTCGGGAAGTCCTGGTCGTGCTTCTTGCGCGTGAAGCGCTCTTCCTGCGCCGCCGCCACGATCACGCCGTCCTCGACGACGCACGCGGCCGAGTCGTGGTAGTAGCAGCTGATGCCGAGGATCTTCATGCGTCAGTACGGCCGCTCGTGCGACGTCGAAGCGACGTGCGGCGCGCGCTGCGAGCGCACCGTCCAGTAGCTCTCCGCGCCGGGATCGAAGTAGCGCTTCATCGCGTCGCGGCGGCCGCGCCGGAAGAGCCGCGAGAACGGCACGAAGAAGAGGTAGAAGATCGCCGGCAGCAGCAACCAGGTGAGCGCGAGCCCGACCCAGCGTCCGAGCGCCGCGAACGCGCGCTCGATCGACGCGAACACGCCGAACGGCGAGAGCAGCGCGGCGAGCAGCAGCGCGCTCGCGACGCCGCCGACCACGAATGCAGGCGCGCGTAGCCCCGCCGCGAACAGCAGCGCGGCGACCGCGCCGCCCGCTCCCGCCTGCAGCGCGCCGCGCAGGCGCACGCGACCGGCGGGCGGCTGCACGGGCTCCGCAGCCGCATCAAGGCTCTGCCACGTCCACACGGCGGCGGCGGCTTCGGGACGACCAGGCTGCTGCATCGGAGGACACTCCACGAGGACCCGAGATGCGGAGCCCTTCGCGGTCGACGAACCGTCGCATCGAGACGGCCCGGCAGGCTACCGCCGCCCCGATAGCGGAGCAACGCGAGGACTCGGCGACTTCGCCGGAATCGCGTGCGCCCTGCGCTTGCGCGGCGAGTTGCCGGCGAGGCGCGGCGCGACTCGCTTGCAGGCGGTCCCGCGCTCGGTGACGATCGGCCGCGCGCCGGACGCCGCGTCCACGGGAGGCTTCGATGCCGAGATGGTTGGGGCGCGTCGCGCTCGTGTGTGCCGGCCTGATCGGCGGGCTCGCGGGCGGCGAGGTCCTGGCTCGGCTGTTCGCCCCGGCGTTCCAGATCGTGTTCCGCGAGACCATCACGGCGAGCGACGACCCTGCGCTCGGCTACGCGCTGCGGCCGGGCGCGCTCGACGGCCGCGACCGCATCAGCGCCGAGGGCTTGCGCGACCGCGAGTACGCGCGGCCCAAGCCGCCCGGCACGTTTCGCATCGCGGCGATCGGCGACTCCATCACGTACGGCTCGGGCGTGCGGCGTGCCGGGTCCTGGAGCGAGCAGCTCGAGGCGCTGCTCGACGAACGGGGCGAGGCGGGCGGAGTCGCGGTCGAGATCGTGAACCTCGGCGTGCCGGGTTACAACATCGAGCAGGTGGTCGCGCGGCTGCGCGGCAGCGGGCTCGCGTTCGAGCCCGACGCCGTCGTGTACGGCTACGCGCTGAACGACCCACAGGCCTTCAGCATCGAAGCGGCCGCGCTGTCGACGTTGCGCGCGGCCTACGACCGACAGGCGAGCGGTCTGGCCCGTCGCTGGCTCGCGCACTCGCGCCTCTATCTGCTCGGCCGCCACGTGGCGTTCGAGCGCAGCAAGCAGGCGGTGCTGCGCTCCGAGCCGCCGCGCGATCCCGCCTACGAGGAGGCCGGCCGCGGCGATCCGGTCGCGTACTTCCGGAGCATCCACAGCGGCGGCGAAGGCGCGGCGCGGCTGGCGCGCGGGCTCGACGCGCTCGCCGAGGTCGCGCGCGCGCGGGATCTCCCCGTGCTCGTCGTGCTCTTCCCGCTGTTCAGCGACGGCGACGCGGACTGGGGAGCCGCACTGGCCGACGTCCACGCGCTCGTCGCGCGCGGCGCGCGCGAACGCGGCTTCGCGGTGCTCGATTTGCTCCCGGTGTACGAGGCGGCGGTCCCGGCCGCCGGCGCCGGCATCGGCGTCGACTTCATGCACCCGAATCGGGTCGGTCATCGGATCGCGGCGCTCGCGCTGCTCGACTGGATGTGCGCGAAGCGATGGCTGCCCGCCGCCGCGACGGATTGCGCGCGCCCCGCGCAGAACGCGGGGGATGCGCAGCTCGCTCGGCTCGTGCACCGCGTCCTCGCGGCCGCACCGGACTAGCGCTCGACCGCGCCCGTCCCCGGCTCACTCCACCGCGCGGAAGAACGGCACCGCCGCGTCGTCCGAGACGCGCACCAGCTCCACCTCGACCGGGAGATCGAGGCAAAGCTGCTCCGGTGCGACGCCGCGCAGCCCCGCCGCGAGCCGCACGCCTTCCTCCATCTCGATCACCGCGACCACGTACGGTGTCGGGAGGCCCGGCCACGGAGCCTGGTGGGTGACGGTCCACGAGAAGACGCGGCCGCGGCCGGTGGACGGGGACCACTCCCACTCGGGCGATCCGCACGCCGCGCACGCGTGGCGCGGGAGATGGCGCCAGGCGCCGCAGGTGGTGCAGCGCTGGAAGTGGAGCCGGCCCTCGGCGCAGTGCGCGTAGAACTGGGCGGCGAGGGCGTCCAGGTCCTTCGAGAGCAGCGGCTTCGGATCGCTGGCCATGCGTGCGCCTCGCTTCACGCGTCTCTGCGGAGGATGGCCAGCGAGCCGTCGCCCATGTCGCCCCAGCCCGTGACGAGTCCCAGCTCGGCGCCCTCGACCTGCGCGGCGCCCGCGTCGTGGCGGAGCTGGCGGACGGCTTCGACGACGTGGTTGATGCCCCAGACGTGCGCCTGCGAGAGCAGGCCGCCGTGCGTGTTGACCGGGAGCTCGCCGCCGAGTTCGATGCGGCCGTCCTTCACGAACTCGCCGGCCTCGCCGCGGCCGCACAGGCCGAGCGCTTCCAGCTGGAGCAGCACGACGTAGGTGAAGCAGTCGTAGATCTCGGCGAAGTCGAGCTCGTGCGGGCGGATGCCGGCCATCTCGAAGGCGCGCGGCGCGGCGTACGAGAGGCCGACCTGGAACGGGTCGCGGCGGCTCGGGATGTCGTCGGCGGGATAGGGATGGCCTTCGGCGACGCCGAGGATGCGCACCGGCACGTGGCGCAGGTCGCGCGCGCGTTCCGCGCGGGTGACGACGACCGCGGCGGCGCCGTCGGTCTCGAGGCAGCAGTCGAACAGGCGGAACGGCTCGGAGATCCAGCGCGCCGCGAAGTAGTCGTCGCGCCCGAGCGGCTTGCCGCGCATCACGGCCCGCTCGTTGTGCTGCGCGTGCTTGCGACACGCGAGCGCGACGGCGGCCATCGCCTCGTGGCCGACGCCGTAGGTCTGCATGTGGCGCGTGGCGAGCCACGCGTACATCTGCACCGGGCGGATCGCGGCGTAGGGCAGGTAGTAGTCGCGGATCGTGTGCGTCATCGGATTCGCGCCGAGGGCCTGGCCGTGACGCGCGCCGGGACGGAAGTCGGAGTAGCCGTTCCAGCCGAGCACGACGAGCACGTTCGTCGCGATGCCGGCGTCGATCGCGAGCGCCGCGGTCTGCAGCGCGGCGGTCGGGCTGGCGCCGCCCATCTGGACGGTCGCCGCGTAGCGGAGCGGGTCGATGCCGAGCGAGATCGCGAGCTCCTCGGCGAACGTGTAGATCGGCGGCGGCACGATGCCGTCGACCGCGCCGGGCGTGAGCCCGGCGTCGGCGATCGCGAGGCGCGCGGCCTCGAGCATCTGCTCGACCGCGCTGCGGCCCGCGCCGCGCACGTAGGCGGTCTCGCCGACGCCCACGATCGCCGCCCGGTCGCGAATGCTCATCGCAGCTCTCGCAGGAAGCCGAGCACGGCGGCGGTGAAGCGGTCGTTGCGGTCGCCCGCGACCATGTGGCCGGCGTCCGAGACGTCGGCGAAGCGCGCGTGCGGCGCCAGCGCGAGGAACTCGCGCGCGCCTTCCTCGGAGAGCAGGTCCGAGAGGCGGCCGCGCACGAGCAGCGTCGGCACCGACAGCTTGCGCGCCGCGGCGCGCATGCGGTCGGTGTCCTGTCCCGGACGCGGGCCGTGGCCCGGCTCGAGGAACGCGGGATCCCAGTGCCAGCGCCAGCGGCCGTCGGGCATCCGGCGCAGGTTGCGTTCGAGGCCGGAGAGATCGCGCGGGCGCTGGCGGTGCGGCAGGTACGCGGCGACCGCATCCGCCGCCTCCTCGACCGACGCGAAGCCCTGCGGCTTGCCCTGCATGAACTGGATGATGCGCAGCGCGCCCTCGGCCTCGATGCGCGGCGCGATGTCGACGAGCACGAGCGCGGCGGCGAGCGCGGGGTGCGACTCGCCCTCGGCGATCAGCGACGCGATGCCGCCGAGCGACGCGCCGACCAGCACCGGCGGCGCGCCGAGCTGCTCCGCGACCGCGCGCACGTCGTCGACGAAGGCGTCGACGCCGTAGTCCTTGTGCGGATCCCACGCGCTCTCGCCGTGGCCGCGCATGTCCATCGACACGGCGTGCCAGCCGTCCGCCGCGACGTCGCGCGCGGTGTCTCCCCACGCGAAGCGCGTCTGCCCGCCGCCGTGCAGCAGCAGCACGGGCGGCTGCGCGGGATCGCCCCACGCGTCGGCGACGAGCTCGAGGTCGTCGTGACTGCGCAGGCGCAGCAGGCGCGGATCGCCAGGCGTCGGGGGAGCAGCGGGTTCGGCCACGGCGGACGCACGGATAGCGGCGGCGCTCGCGCGTCGCCACACGGCGGCGCGCGCGCGCGGCGCGCCTTTTCGCGCCGCGAACCCGCGGCTCGCATGTACGATGCGGGACGGGCCCGAAGTCGGGAGGGTGCCGATGCCGTGTCGCCGACTGCGCTCCGCTGGCGCGGGCTTGCTCGTGTCTTCGCTCGTCGCGGTATCGCTCGCCGCGACGAGCGCGCACGCCGCGCGCGCGCGCGTCCACGAGGACGCCGGCTTCCAGCTCTTCGAGAGCCCGCAGGCGAATCCGCTCGCGCTCTCGCACGACGGCGCGCGGCTCTACGTCGCGCTCACCACCGCCAACGCGGTCGAGGTCTACGACACCGCGACGCGCGCGCGGCTCGCGGTCGTGCCGGTCGGCATCGACCCGGTCGCGGTCGCGGTGCGTCCCGACGGCAACGAGGTCTGGGTCGCGAACCACGTCTCCGATTCGGTCAGCGTGATCGACGCGAACCCCGCGAGCCCGACGCTGCACACCGTGATCGAGACGGTGGACGCGGTCGACGCGAATGGCGTGACCGCCTTCGACGAGCCGGTCGGCATCGCGTTCGCGAGCAGCGCCAAGGCGTACGTCGCGCTCTCGTCGCGCAACCGGATCGCGATCGTCGACGCCGCGGCGTACGCCGTCGCCGGCCAGCTCCCGATCCCCGCGCAGGACCCGCGCGCGCTCGCGGTGCGCGGCGGGCGGCTCTACGTCGCGGCCTTCGAGTCGGGCAACCAGTCCGAGCTCTCGGTGTGCGCGTTCGCGAACGGAACGCCGCAGTGCACCTTCGGCTTCCAGCAGGTGCTCAACGTCGGGACGCAGCCGAACCTGCCGGGCATCCCGAAGAACGTCGTCGTCGATCCGGACGTGCCCGACCGCGACCTCTTCGTGTTCGACACCGCGACCGACGCGCCGGTCGGCGCGCCCGTCAGCGGCGTCGGCACGCTGCTGTACGGCGTCGCGGTGGACGGCGCCGGCCGCGTGTTCGTCGCCAACACCGACGCGCGCAACCACCATCTCGACGGCAACGGCCTCGCCGCGCAGCCGCCCGAGGGCCTCGGCCTCGGGCTCGCCGACCTCGCGAACCGGCCGTTCCGCAACCGCGTGACGCGCATCGACTGCGGCGGCGCCGGCTGCGGCGCGCCGCTGCGCGTCGACCTCGAGCCTCCGCCCGGCAGCTCCGTGCCGACGCCCCTCGCGACGCCGTACGGCATCCAGGCGAGCGCCGACGGCAGCGTGCTCGTGGTGACGGCGGCCGGCTCGGACCGACTGGCGTCGCTCGACGCGGCGTCGCTCGCCGTCCTCGACACGCTCGACGTCGGCGCCAATCCGCGCGGGGTGGCGTTCGCGTCGAGCGGCGCGGGCGGCACCGCGTACGTGCTGAACACGCTCGGCAACTCGGTGAGCGTCGTCGCGGTGGGCGCGGGCGGCTCGCTCTCGCCGCTCGCGACGATCCCGATCGCGATCGGGCGCGACCGGACGCCCGACGGCGTTCGCCGCGGCCGCATCGCCTTCAACTCCGCGCGCGCGTCGTCGAGCGGCACCTTCGCGTGCGCGAGCTGCCATCCCGACGCGCACGTCGACCAGCTCCTGTGGGTGATCGGCGCACGCTGCACGGAGGCCGGCTGCGACCAGGAGGAGCAGCGCTCGACGATGCCGATCCGCGGCCTGCGCGGCACGCTGCCGCTGCACTGGGACGGCACGCTCGGCGACCCGTTCGGCGGCCGCAACGGCGAGGTCGGCGTCGATGGCGCGGCGCCGCCCACGTGCAGCCTCGCGAACGGAGAGCAGGCGTGCTTCCGCGACATCGTCGACGCGAGCCTCGCGGGCGTGATGTGCGTGCAGCCCGGCTGCGGCGCCGGGCCGTCGGGCTTGCCGGGCCTGCTCGGCGACGCCGAGCGCGAGGACATGGCGCTCTACCTCCAGCAGGTGTCGTATCCGCCGGCGCGCTCGCGTCCTGCCAGCGACGTCGTGACGCCGCTCGCGCGCAGCGGCTTCTCGGACTTCTTCATGGACCAGGGCGGCAACGGCGACGCGACCGCGAACACCTGCGCCGACACCACGGGCGGCTGTCACGCGCTCCCGCTCGGCGCCTCGACGAACTCGGTCGCGGTGGGCGGCTTCGAGGCGCCGACGATGCGCGGCATGACCGATCGCTTCCTCCAGTTCTCGGGCGGGTTCACCAATCCGCAGGAGGTGCTCGACGTCGTCGCGGGCGCGAGCGGCTTCGGCGTGATCCCGTGGGATCCGGACGAGGGGCTCGACGAGCTCGTCGTGTTCAGCTCGCCGTTCGTGGCGTTCCAGCCGCTGTACGACGTGCTGCCGACGGGCCTCTTCCAGATGTTCGAGGAGGCGAGCACCGGCCACTCGGGCGCGCTCGGCCGCCAGCTCACGCTGAGCGCGAGGACGACCGGCGCCGGCGCGCTCGCCGCGACGACCGCGCGGCTCGCGCAGCTCGAGGACGCCGACGCGCGCGGCGTCGTGAACCTGCGCGGCGAGGGCGTGCGCGATGCGGGCGCCGGTCTCGCGCCGGTGCACCTCGGCTATCGCGCGGACGTCGACGCCTACACCGGGGCGGGCGTCCAGCTGACGCGCGCACAGCTGCTCGCCGAGGCGGCCGCGGGCACGACCCGCGTCACGCTGACCGCACGGCTGCGCGCCAACGACGGCGCGCCCGACTTCCTGGCGCCGCTCGTGGCGACGGCCGCGACCGGCGACGGCGCGACCGGCGATCCGCCGCTGCCCGTGCTGCCGGCCGGCAATCCCATGACGCTCTCGGGTGTCGCGGTGCGCGGCGACGCAGCGGTGCTCGTCGACGGGGCGCCGGTCGCGGCGACGATCACCTGCCAGGGCGGCAGCTTCGCGCCGGTGTACTGCAGCTCGAACGTGGTGCGCGTCACACTGGCGGCGATCCCGGCGAACGGCACGCACCTGCTCCAGCTCCAGAACCCGAAGAGCGCGCTCAGCAACGAGCTGCCGTTCTGCGTGGGCCCCGTCGCGGGCTGCTTGTAGCCGCGCGGGCGCCGCGGGGATAGGATCGCTTCGCGCCCGGAGGACAGGCATGTCGCAGGCCTTCCCGATGGGGGGCGCGTTCCCGCCGCCGCAGCTGCTCGAGGACCCGTATCCGTTCTACCGGATGCTGCGCGGCGCGCAGCCGGTCTTCCGCGTGCCGGTCGGCGACGCCGCGTCGCCGGGCGTCTGGATCCTGACGCGCTACCGCGACGTGCAGCAGACGCTGAAGGACGCGCGCTTCTCGGTGGACCGGCGCCACGCGCAGATCGTGCAGCAGTACGCGGACCAGCTCCCGATGCGCGCGGCGCTCGGCGAGGGCGGCGGTCTGCGTTCAATGCTGGTGATGGACCCGCCCGACCACACGCGCGTGCGCGGTCTCGTCAGCAAGGCGTTCACGCCGCGCCGCGTGGCGGCGCTGCGGCCGCGCATCGAGGCGACCGTCGCGACGTTGCTCGGAGAGGTCGGCGGCGCGCGCGAGTTCGATCTGATGGAGTCGTTCGCGGCGCCGCTGCCGGCGATCGTGATCGCCGAGCTGCTCGGCGTCCCGCCCGAGGACCACCGCCAGTTCAAGGAGTGGTCGAGCGCGCTCGTGACGGCGGTCGGAGCCGGCAACCCGCTCGCCGGGAGCGAGCAGTTCGAGAAGGCGCTCGCGCAGCTCCTCGACTACCTGCGCGGCGTGATCGCGGAGCGTCGGCGAGCGCCGCGCGAGGATTTGATCAGCGCGATGATCGAGGCGCAGGAGGAGCGCGACGCGCTGACCGACGCCGAGCTGCTCGCGACCAGCAACCTGCTGCTGCTGGCGGGCCACGAGACGACGACCAACCTGATCGGCAACGGCATGCTGGCGCTGCTGCGGCACCCGGACGAGCTGGCGCGGCTGCGCGCCGACCGCGCGCTGCTGCGCAGCGCCGTCGAGGAGCTGCTGCGCTTCGACAGCCCCGTGCAGGCGACCGCGCGCGTCGCGCTGGCGGACGTCGCGTACGGCGACGCGACGGTCCCGGCCGGCGCGCTCGTCATGACCGGGATCGGCGCCGCCAACCGCGATCCCGAGGCGTTCGCCGATCCCGACCGGCTCGACCTCGGCCGCGCCGAGAACCATCACCTCTCGCTCGGCTACGGCGCGCACTTCTGTCTGGGCGCGCCGCTCGCGCGGCTCGAAGGCGAGATCGCGTTCGGCGCGCTGCTCGATCGCTTCCCGCACCTCGCGCTCGCGAGCGACACCGTGAAGCACCGCGCCAACTTCGTGCTGCGCGGGCTGGAGTCGCTGCCGCTGCGCGTCGGCTAGACCCCGAGCCAGACGACGCCGTCGCGCTCGGCGATGCGCGGCGGCGCGGGGAGACGCGCGCGGCGGCGGTCGGCGCTGCGGCCGCTCGCGACGTCGAAGCGCCAGCCGTGCCACGGGCAGGTGATGGCGCCGGCCGCGTCGACGGCGGCGTCCTCGAGCGGGCCGAGCGCGTGCGGGCAGCGCGTCGCGTGCGCGTGCAGCGCGCCGCCGTGCTCGACCACGCGCCAGCGCTCGCCGGCCCACTCGACGCAGAGCGGGAGCCGCGCGCGGAGCGCCGCGGCGTCGCCGAGCCGGAGCGCAGCGCGGGGACCGGACGCGCGTGGGCGCGCCAGCTCCTGCGCGCGGCGCACCATCATCGCCTCGTCCTCGTCCCACAGCCGTGTGTAGAGCTGCAAGTAGGCGTCGCCGAGCGCGCCGGCGTGCGCGGGATCGACGTCCGCCAGCCAGAACTCGACGGCGACGTCGGTGGCGCCGGCAGCGCGCGGCGCGACCGCAGTCCAGATCTCAGTGCGCGCGCCCGGTCCTTCGAGCGTGCGCGAGACGTAGCGCGACGCCGCCGCGTCGATCACGAGCTCGACGCGGATCGGTGCGCCGGCGCGCAGCCCGACGCGCGCGCGCCAGCCCCACGCGCCTTCCGCTTCGAGCGAGATCGATTGGAAGCTCGCGGCGTGGAGCCACGGCAGATGCTCCCAGTCGCGCACGTTCTCCCACACGCGCTCGGCGGAGGCGGCGACGCGGCGCGCGTAGGTCGCGACGCGGGTCGGGTCGGCGGTCGGCACGCGCCGAGCGTACCGGGCGCGGCCGACGCGGCGCAGGCACGCGGTGGTAGGCTAGGCGCGCGCCGCGCCGCCGCGGATTCGCGCACCTTCGCAGGGGAGCCCGTCGATGTCCTCGTACGATCTCGTGATTCGCGGGGGCACGCTCTACGACGGGACGGGCGCGGAAGGGCGTCGCGCCGACGTCGCGGTGCGCGGCGACCGGATCGCGGAGGTGGCGGACGCGGTCGCGGCGCCCGGCGCGACGGTGGTCGACGCCGCCGGCCTCGCCGTCGCGCCCGGCTTCCTCGACGTCCACACGCACGACGACTTCGCGGCCCTGCTGCACCCCGAGATGGGCTTCAAGGTGCAGGGCGGCGTCACGACGGTGGTGGTCGGCAACTGCGGCATGGGCGCAGCGCCGTGGGCGCAGGCGTGCGGCTACGCGGCGGCGTTCCATCCCGGCCGGTCCTTGCCCGCGTGGGACGGCTACGCGGGCTATCTCGCGCAGCTCGACGCGGCGCCGGCGAGCTGCAACGTCGCCGCGCTGGTGGGACACGGCGCGGTGCGCGCCGCGGTGCTCGGCGGCGACGCGCGCGCGCCGAGCGACGCGGAGCTCGACGCGATGCGCGCGATCGTGCGCGAGGGGATCGAGGCGGGCTGCGTCGGGCTCTCGACGGGACTCATCTACGAGCCGGGCCGCCACGCGCGCAGCGACGAGATCGCCGCGCTCGCCGGCGAGGCGCGCGCCAACGGCGGCCTCTACGCGACGCACATGCGCGACGAGGGAGCGGGCCTGCTCGACTCGGTGCGCGAGGCGATCGCGATCGGCGAGCGCGCCGGCGTGCCGGTGCAGATCTCGCACCACAAGGCCGCGGGCCGCGGGAGCTGGGGGCTCGTGCGCGACTCGCTGCGCCTGATCGACGAGGCGCGCGCCCGCGGCGTCGACGTGACCGCCGACCAGTATCCGTACACGGCGGCGAGCACCGTGCTCGCGGCGGTCGTGTCGTACTTCGAGCGATCCGAGACGTCGGATGGTCACGCGAGCCGTGTTGGCGAGCCGCCGTCCGGCGGCGAGCGAGGTCAAAAGGGCGGTGTGGGGCAGGGCGACGCGCGCGACGTCGTGCTCTCTTCCGCGCCGAACAACCCGGCGTGGGAGGGGCGCTCGATCGCCGATCTCGCGGCGGAGTGGAGCGTGGCCCCGCTCGACGCCGCGCGCCGCGTGCTCGACGCCGAGGGCATCGCCGCGACGGTCGTGATCCACAACATGAGCGAGGACGACGTGCGCACGGTGATGCGGCACCCGACCACGATGATCGGGTCGGACGGACTGCCGATGCTGCACGGCAAGCCGCACCCGCGGCTCTACGGGACCTTCGCGCGCGTGCTCGGCACCTACGTGCGCGAGCAGGGCGTGCTGCCGCTGGCCGAGGCGATCCACCGCATGACCGGCCTCTCGGCGCGGCGCTTCGGGCTCACGGACCGCGGCGAGGTCCGCGCGGGCGCCTGCGCCGACCTCGTCGTCTTCGACCCCGCGCGCATCGCCGACGTCGCGACCTACGCCGACCCGCACCATTCGCCGGCCGGCATCGCGCGCGTCTTCGTGAACGGAACGGAGGTCGTGCGCGACGGGGCGCACACCGGCGCGCGCCCCGGCCGCACGCTGCGCAAGCGCTGAGCGGCGATGCTCTGGGTCCTCCTCGCGGTCGCGGCCGCCGCGCTGCAGGCGGCGCGCAACGCCTTCTCGCGGCGGCTCGTCGGCGAGGTGTCGCCGGCGCTGACGGCTTGGTCGCGCTTCGCGTTCAACCTGCCGTTCTCCGCCGCGCTCGCGCTCGGGCTCGCCGCCGCGCACGGCGCGCCGGCGCTGACGGCCGGCTTCTTCGGCTGGGCGCTGGCCGGCGCGGCGACCCAGCTCGTCGCGAACTTCGCGCTCGTCGCCGCCTTCCGCGTGGCGTCGTTCTCGCAGTCGGTCGCGCTCCACAAGCTCGAGGTGGTGTTCGGCGCGGGCGTCGGGCTCGCGTTCTTCGGCGAGGTGCCGAGCGCGCTCGGCTGGCTGGGGATCCTGCTCTCGACGCTCGGCGTGCTGCTGATGAACCTCGCGCGCCCGGACGAGCGCGGCGTCGGCTGGAAGCGGATGTTCCACCTGGACCGCGGCTCGCTCTACGCGATCGCGTGCGGCGCGCTGTTCGCGTTCACCGCGTTCTTCTTCAAGGAGGCGATCCTGCTGCTCGGCGCCGCCAACCCGCGCATGGCGGGCGGCCGCTTCGAGCCGGCCGTGCACACCGTCTTCCACGTCGCCTGGATGCAGGTCGCGCTCGCGACGCCGGCGGTCGCGTGGATGCGGCCGGGCGAGCTGCGCCGCACGCTCTCGCTCTGGCCGACGATGCTCGGCATCGGCGTGACCGGCTTCCTCGGCAGCCTGTGCTGGTTCTGGGCGTTCGGCCTGACGCTCGTCGCCTACGTGCGCGCGGTCGGCCAGATCGAAGCGCCGATCTCGGTGGCGATCTCGCTGCTCGTGTTCCGCGAGCGCGGCGTGGCGCGCCAGCTACCGGCGATCGCGGCCATCGTGGGCGGCGTCGTGCTGGTCCTGCTCGGCTAGAGTTCGCGACATGGACTCGCCGTCGCTGCCGCGCCGCACGCGCATCTACCAGAACCACCACTTCGACAGCACGCGCTGGGACTACTTCGCGACGCGCCCCGACGACATCGTGATCGCGACGTCGTACAAGGCGGGCACGACGTGGACGCAGTCGATCGTGGCGCACCTGCTGTTCGAGGACGGACTGCCGGCGCCGCTCGCCGAGCTCTCGCCGTGGCTGGACATGCGCGTGTTCCCGCTCGAGGTGATCCTGAACGGGCTCGCCGCGCAGCCGCACCGCCGCTTCATCAAGACCCACCTGCCGCTCGACGGCCTGCCGTGGGACCCCGAACGCAAGTTCGTGTACGTCGCGCGCGACGGGCGCGACGTCTTCATGTCGCTCTGGAACCACCACTCGAACTTCACCGACGAGGCGCTCCAGATCTTCAACTCCGTGCCGGGCCGCGTGGGCGACGAGCTGCCGCGGGCTCCCGCGGACCTCCACGCGCTCTGGCGGGATTGGGTCTCGCGCGGCTGGTTCGCGTGGGAGTCGGACGGCTGGCCGTTCTGGTCGCACCTCTACAACGTGCAGTCGTGGTGGGACTTCCGGCACCTGCCCAACATCCTGCTCGTGCACTACGCGGACCTGCGCGAGGACACCGAGCGCGAGGTGCGGCGCATCGCGCGCTTCCTCGGAATCGAGGTGCCGGAGGCCCGCTGGCCGGCGCTCCTGAAGAACGTCTCGCTGACGTCGATGCGCGAGCAGGGCGAGCTGTACGCGCCCGGCGGCGGCCAGTTCTGGAAGGGCGGCGCGAAGACCTTCCTGCACCAGGGGACCAACGGGCGCTGGCGCGACGTGCTCACGCCGGACGAGCTGGCGCAGTACGACGCCGCCTGCGCGCGCACGCTGACGCCGGACTGCCGCGCGTGGCTGGAGCACGGCGCGCGCGCCCTCGCGCGCGAGAAGATCGAGCCGGGTCTCGAGTCCGTTCCCTAGCGCGGGTCGAGCCGGATCGGCGTCGCGTCCTCGCGGCCGAACAGCATCGCGATGTAGTCGTCGGCCCAGCCGTACTTGAGCGCGAACAGCACGTTCAGGCGCTGGCGCGCGGAGACGTCGGGCACCGCGGTGTAGGGCGCGGTGTGACCGTTGCGCTCCATCTCGACGGCGGGCTCGCGCTGGATGTCGAGCAGCCAGCTCGATTGCGGGCTGCCCGCGCGCAGCCACTGGCGGCCCGACTCGTCCACCACCCAGAGGCGCGTCTCGCGCGGCTGGCCGTCGTCGCCGGTGGTGCGCAGCACGACCACCTCGCCGCTCTCCGCCGCGATCATCTCGAGGCCCATCACGACGAGGCCGAGCGCGAACAGCGAGCCGATCAGCCGAACGAAGAAGCGCATTCCGTCCTCCCGAGCGAAGCGCAGCGTATCGCGCTCGACGCTCTCCCGATGGATCTGTAACGTGTTTCAAATTCGTCGGGAGGCGCGGTGGCGGCGGAGCGGACGGGTGGCGTCGAGGGCAAGGCCGCGCTGGTCACCGGCGCCGCGTCGGGGATCGGGCGCGCGACCGCGCTGGCGCTCGGCCAGGGCGGGGCGCGCGTGCTCGTCGCCGACCGCGACCGCGCCGGCGCGCAGGCGGCGGCCGAAGCGATCCTCGAGGCGGGCGGCGAGGCCGAGGCGCACGCGGTGGACGTCGCGCGCGCGGACGAGGTCGAGGCGATGGTGCGCGCGGCCGTCGCGCGCTTCGGGCGCCTCGACTGCGCCGTGAACGCCGCCGGCATCCTCGCGACGCCGGCGCTCCTGCACGAGCTCGCGCTCGACGCCTGGGAGCGCACGATCGCCGTGAACCTGACCGGCGTGTTCCTGTGCATGCAACACGAGCTGCGCGCCATGCGCGCGCAGGGCGCCGGCGCGATCGTCAACGTCGCGTCGGGCGCGGGCGTGCTCGGGACGCCGGCGCTCGGCCACTACTGCGCGTCGAAGCACGGCATCCTCGGCCTCACCAAGACGGCGGCGCTCGAGAACGCGCGCGCCGGCGTGCGCGTCAACGCGATCTGCCCGGGCTCGACCGACACGCCGATGTTGCAGGGCTTCATGGGCAGCTCGCCCGAGGCGCGCAAGATGATCCTCGCGAGCGCGCCGGCCGGCCGGCTCGGCACGCCCGAGGAGGTCGCCGAGGCGGCGCTGTGGCTCTGCTCCGAGCGCGCCTCGTACGTGAGCGGCGAGTCGCTCTTCGTGGACTTCGCCGCCGTCGCGCGCTGATCGGATCGAAGGGAAGCGCCCGTGCAGTTCGTGATCCCCACCGCCTTCAGCCCCGCGTCGCAGCTCGCCGAGATGGCGGTGCTGGCCGAGCAGAACGGGATCGACGCCGTCGCGATCTCGGATCACGTCGCGCACCCCGAGACGATCGCGTCGCGTTATCCGTACACGAAGGACGGCGGCATCCGCTGGACCGAGGACACCGCGTGGCCCGACCCGTGGGTGACGATCGGCGCGATGGCGGCGGTCACCACGGGGCTGCGCTTCGTCACCAACGTCTACGTGCTCGCGCTGCGCAACGCGTTCGTCGCCGCCAAGACGATCGCGACGGCGGCCGCGCTCTCCGGCGACCGCGTCGCGCTCGGCGTCGGCGTCGGCTGGTGCGCCGAGGAGTTCGCGCTCGCCGGCCAGGACTTCCGCACGCGCGGCGCGCGCACCGACGAGATGATCGAGGTGCTGCGCAAGCTGTGGAGCGGCGCGTACGTCGAGCACCACGGCCGCTTCCACGACTTCGGGCGCGTGCGCATGCTGCCGGCGCCGGCCGCGCCGATCCCGATCTACGGCGGCGGCCTCTCCGAGCCCGCGCTGCGCCGCGCCGCCCGCCTCGACGGCTGGATCTCCGACCTGCACTCGACCGCCGAGCTGCGCGAGATCGCCGACACGCTGCGCCGCTACCGCGCCGACTGCGGACGCGCCGGCGAGCCCTTCCACCTGATCGCCGCCTGCACCGACGCCTTCGATGCGGGCGCCATCCAGCGCCTCGAAGAGATCGGCGTCACCCACTACGCCACCGCCCCCTGGATCCTCTACGGCGGCAAGTGGGACTCGCTCCCCGACAAACGCGACGGCCTCCGACGCTTCGCCGACGAAGTCATCGCAAAGCTCCGCCCGTGAATCTCGACGCAACGACCAAAGGAGCCCCCCCGCTTCCGCCGTAGCGAGCCAAAGGCGAGCGGGCCGACCCCATGAGGCTCGCCGTCGTAAACGAAGCGCCAAGCCACGAACGGAGTACACAACCCCGATTCCGCCGTAGCGAGCCGCAGGCGAGCGGGCCGACCCCATGAAGCGCCAAGCCAGGAACGAAGCAAACAACCCCGTTTCCGCCGTAGCGAGCCAAAGGCGAGCGGGCCGACCCCATAAGGCTCGCCGTCGCACACCACCGAGGTCCTCATGAAACGCTTCGAAAACAAGACAGCGCTCATCACCGGCGCCGCCTCCGGAATCGGACGCGCCACCGCGCTGCGGCTCGCCTCCGAAGGCGCCGCGCTCGCGCTCTGGGACGTGCAAGCCGCCGCGCTCGACGCGACCGCCAAGGACGCGCGCGAGCTGGGCGCGCGCGTCGAGCGCGCCGTCGTGGACGTGCAGGACGAGTCCGCGGTGGCCGCCGGCGTGCGCGCGGCGGTGGACGCGCTCGGCCCGCTCGACGTGGTGTGCAACGTCGCGGGCATCCTGCGCTTCGACCACACGCACGAGCTCGCGCTCGCGGACTGGAGCCGCGTCCTCGGGATCAACCTCACGGGCACGTTCCTGGTGTGCCGCGAGGCGATCCCGCACCTGCTCGCGACGCGCGGCAACGTCGTGAACGTCGCGTCCACGGCGGGCATGACGGGGCACCCGTGGGCCGCGGCGTACGCGGCGTCGAAGGGCGGCGTGCTCGCCTTCACGCGCGCGCTCGCGGTCGAGTACGCGAGGCAGGGCGTGCGCGCGAACTGCGTCTGCCCGGGCAGCATCGAGACGCCGATCACGCAGGCGTTCCGCGTGCCCGAGGGCGCCAACCCGAAGCTGGTGCGGCGCATGATGCCGCTCACCGGCTTCGCGGGACCGGAGAAGGTCGCGAACCTGGTGGCGCTGCTGGCGTCCGACGAGGGCTCGCACATCACCGGCGAGGAGATCCGCGTGGACGGCGGCGCGCTCTCGTGAGCGCGCGCCCGCCGGCGGGGGCAGCGGGCTTGCTGCAAGGACGCGTCGCGATCGTCTCCGGCATCGGGCCGGGCATGGGACGCGACGTGTCGCTCGCGCTGGCGCGCGAAGGCGCCGACCTGGTGCTCGCCGCGCGCCCCGCGAGCAAGCTGGCCGAGGTCGCAGAGGAGGTGCGGGCCGCGGGGCGGCGCGCGCTCGAGGTGCCGGCGGACATCACGCGGGTCGACGACTGCCGGCGCGTCGCCGCGCAGGCCCAGGAGGCGTTCGGCCGCGCCGACGTGCTCGTGAACAACGCCTTCGACATGGGCGCGTTCGTGCGCATGGAGGACGCGACCGCCGAGGACCTGCTGCGCCCGCTGCGCGTCAACCTGATCGGGTCGCTGCAGCTCACGCACGAGGTGCTGCCGCTGATGAAGGCGCAGCGGCGCGGCTCGATCGTGATGATCAACTCGATGATCGTGCGCGACGTGCTGCCGAGCATGGGCCCCTACGGCGCCTCGAAGGCCGCGCTGCTGGCCGCGACGCAGGGGCTCGCGCGCGAGATGGGCCCGCACGGCATCCGCGTGAACTCGGTGGTGCCCGGCTACATCTGGGGCGAGTCGCTGCGCGGGTACTTCGCGCAGCAGGCGAAGCAGCGCGGGGTCGATCCGCAGACGGTGTACGACGAGGTCGCGGCGCAGACGGCGCTGCGCCACCTGCCCACCTCCGAGGAGATCGCGGACGCGGTCGTGTTCTTCGCGTCGGATCTCTCGCGCGTCGTCACCGGGCAGTCGCTCGACGTGAACGGCGGCCACGTCTTCCACTGATGGCGCGCTTCGACGGCGCGCGCGCGCTGGTGACGGGCGGCGCCTCGGGCATCGGCCTCGCGACCGCGCGCCAGCTCGCCGCCGAGGGCGCGCGCGTCGCGCTGCTCGACCAGGACGGCGCGGGCGCCGCCGCCGCCGCAGACGAGCTCCGCGGCGTCGCGCTCGTCGCCGACGTGCGCGACGCCGCGGGCGTCGAAGCCGCGTTCGCCGCGGCCGCGCGCCAGCTCGGCGGGCTCGACCGCGTGTTCCTGAACGCCGGCGTAGGGCAGGTCGCGCCGCTCGCCGCGTACGAGCCGGCCGACGTCGAGCGCCTCGTCGCCGTGAACCTGCTCGGTGTCTACCACGGGCTGCGCGCGGCGCTTCCGCACCTGCGCGAGGCCGGCGGCGCGATCGTCGCGAACGCCTCGTGCAGCGGGATCCAGCCGACGCGCGGCGAGGCGCCGTACAGCGCCGCGAAGGCCGGCGTGATCGCGCTCGCGCAGAGCGCGGCGCTCGAGTACGGCCCGAAGATCCGCGTCAACTGCGTCTCGCCGGGCATGATCCGCACGCCGATGTCCGAGCTGCTGTTCCGCGTGCCGGAGCTGATGGAGCCGTTCGACGCCGCGGTGCCGGCGGGACGCGCGGGCACGGCGGAAGAGGTGGCGGACGTCGTGTGCTTCCTGCTCTCGGACGCGGCGCGCTACGTCACCGGACACAATCTGATGGTGGACGGCGGGCTCACGCTGGTCGGCGGCGGCATCGACGCGGTGCTGCGCCGCGTGCTCGCGATGAGGGAGAGCCGGCGCGCCTGAGCGGGGCGCGCGCGTTTGACGCGCGCCGGAGCGGCGACTACCTACGCGCCATGGCGGCTCCGGAGCAGCGCGCGACGCAGGCGGGCGAGGCGTTCGAGTTCGAGCGGCTCGATCTCGCGAAGCTGCGCGCGCGGCGCGGCGAGAAGTGGCGCCAGTACGGGCCGGACGTGCTGCCGGCGTGGGTCGCCGAGATGGACTTCCCGCTCGCGCCGGCGGTGCGGCGCAGCGTCGAGGAGGCGCTCGCGCTCGACGACCTCGGCTATCCGCTCGAGCGGCCCGACGCGCTGCGAGAGGCGTTCGCCGAGCGCATGCAGGCGCGCTTCGGCTGGCGCGTCGACAGCGCGCGCGTCGAGGTGCTGGCCGAGGTCGTGCAGGGCATCTACGTCGCGATCGACCGCTTCAGCGAGCCCGGCGACGGCGTGGTCGTGCAGACGCCCGTGTATCCGCCCTTCCTCGGCGCGGTGCGCCGACTGGGCCGCCGCCTCGTCGAGAATCCGCTCGTCGCGGGCGATGCGCGCTGGGAGGTCGATCTCGACGGCCTGCGCCGCGCGGCGCACGAGGGCGCGCGCGTGCTCCTGCTGTGCAATCCGCACAACCCGACGGGCCGCGTCTTCGAGCGCGGCGAGCTCGAGGCGATCGCGCAGCTCGCCGCGCAGCACGACTGGGTCGTCGTCGCGGACGAGATCCACGCCGATCTCGTGTATCCCGGACGGACGCACGTGCCGTTCGCGTCGCTCGCGCCCGAGGCGGCGGAGCGCACGATCACGCTGACCTCGGCGAGCAAGGCGTTCAACGTCCCGGGCCTGCGCTGCGCGGTCGCGCACTTCGGCAGCGAGGCGCTGCAGCGGCGCTTCCTCTCGCTGCCGCACGGCATCCGCGGGGGCGTCGGCGCGCTCGGCCAGGCGGCGACGGTCGCGGCGTGGCGCGAGGGGCAGGACTGGCTCGACGCGGCGCTCGCGCACCTGGACGGCAATCGCCGCTTCGTCGCGCGCTTCGTCGCGGAGCGCTGGCCCGAGGTCCGCCACTGCGCGCCGGAGTCGACCTTCCTGGCTTGGCTCGACTTCCGCGCGCTCGCGCTGGCGCCGTCGCCGTACGCGTTCTTCCTGGAGCGGGCGCGCGTCGCGCTCTCCGACGGCGCGCGCTTCGGCACGCCGGGCCAGGGCTTCGCGCGCCTCAACTTCGGGACCTCGCGCGCGCTGCTCGGCGAGATGCTGGCGCGGCTCGACGCCGCGCTGCGCGAGCCGGGGCGCGGCGGGCGGTGATACGCTCCGCGGCCATGCCCGTCCAGCTCCGCGATCCCGAGGTCTTCGGCGTCACCGCCGACTCGCTCACCGTGGCCTTTCGCGTCGACGGCGACGCCGGCGCGGTGGACGCCGAGGCGCTCGTGCGCTTGAACGGCGAGCCCGTCGCGACGTCGCTCTCCGGCGCCGCCACGCGCGTCGTGCGCATCGAGGGCCTCGCGCCCGACACGGCGTACCGCGTAGAGATCGAGGTGCGCGGCGCCGCAGCGCCCGCGCGTGACGAGTACTTCCCCGAGGCGGTGCGCACGCTGCCCGCGCCGCGCGCGCGGCGCACCGCGAGCTTCGCGACGCTGAACGACCTCCACTTCGGCGAGCCGCGCTTCGGCGGGCGGCTCACCGCGGATCACGAGTACGGCGAAGAGGACGAGGGCTTCCCGCTGCTGCGCGCCGAGGACAGCGACGTCCCGTACTGGCGCAGCATGAACGAGGACGCGATCGCGGAGATCAACGCGGCGGGCGTGGACGCCGTCGTGATCAAGGGCGACATCGCCGACCGCGGCCTGCCCGAGCAGTTCGGCTGGGCGCGCGAGGCGTTCGCGAAGATCCGCGCGCCGCATCACGCCTTCCTCGGCAATCACGACTACTACGGCCGCCACAACGGCGCCGGCGAGGTGGACGGCTACGCGCTGCTCGGCCAGGCGCCCGCGCCGCGCCACTTCGAGCTCGGCGGCTGGCGCATCGTCCTGCTCGAGACGGCGCTGCCGGGCGACCATCACGGCGTGTTCGACGGCGACCGCCTCGGCTGGCTCGGCGAGACGCTCGCCGAGACGCGCGAGAGCGGCACGCCGACGCTGCTCTGCATGCACCACCAGCCCGTGCCGCACGAGCACCGCGACAGCTATCCGAACTCGATCGGGATGCTGCCCGAGCACTCCGCCGACTTCTTCGCGCTGATCGGCGCGCACCCGCAGGTGAAGGGCGTGCTGATCGGGCACACGCACCGCAACCGCGTGCGGCGCCATCGCGCGTCGGGCGCGGTGCCGTTCGTCGAGGTGAACTGCACCAAGGACTATCCGGGCGGCTGGGCGCACTACGCCCTCCACGAGGACGGCACGTTCCGGCAGGAGGTGCGGCGCACGAGCAGCGAGCGCGCGCTCGCGCACTCGACGCGCGCGCGCCACTGCTTCCGCGGCCTCTACCGCAACTTCGCGCTCGGCTCGCTCGGCGAGCGCAGCTTCGCCGCCGGCGGCTGAGGTCGCCGCGCGTGGACCTCGCCGCCGCGTCCGCGCTCGACACCGCGCGCGCGATCCGCGCCGGGTCGCTCTCGGCGCGCGAGGCGGTCGCCGCGGCGCTCGCGCGCATCGAGCGCGTGAACGGCGCGCTGAACGCGGTCGTCGCGCTGCGCGCCGAGGCGGCGCTGCAGGAGGCGGACGCGGCGGACGCCGCGCTCGCGCGCGGAGGCGCGCCCGGACCGCTCCACGGCGTGCCGATCACCGTGAAGGACTCGTTCGACACGGCCGGCCTGGTGACGACGTGGGGCACGCCCGGCCGGCGCGACTTCGTGCCGGACGCCGACGCGACGGCGGTCGCGCGCCTGCGCGGCGCGGGCGCCATCGTGGTCGGCAAGACCAACACGCCCGAGTTCACGCTCGGCTTCGAGACCGTGAACCCCGTGTACGGGCGCACCAACAATCCCTACGACCCGACACGCACGTGTGGCGGATCGAGCGGCGGCGCGGCGGCGATCGTCGCGGCGGGCGGCGTGCCGCTCGACGTCGGCTCCGACACGGGCGGCAGCATCCGGCTGCCCGCGCACTTCTGCGGCGTGGCCGGCATCCGGCCGACGCCGGGCCGCGTCTCGCGCGCCGGTCACGCGATCGGCCCCGGCACGGCGATCGACGCGCTGACCAGCATCGGGCCGCTCGCGCGCCGCAGCGAGGACCTCGCGGTCGCGCTGCGCCTGCTCGCCGGGCCCGACGGGCGCGATCCCTTCGTCGCGCCCGTGCCGCTCGGCGATCCCGCCGCGATCGACGTCGCGGAGCTGCGCGTCGCGTTCTTCCTCGACAACGGGCTCGCGGCGCCCGACCCGGCGGTCGCGGACGCCGTGCACGACGCGGCGCGCGCGCTCGCGGACGCCGGCGCGCGCGTCGTCGAGCGCCGTCCGCCGGGCGTCGAGCGCACCGAGCCGCTCTTCATGCACGTGATCCTCCTCGACGGCGGACCGGGCATCGCGCGACTGCTCGACGCCGCCGGCACGAAGCACGAGGAGAGCGCGCTGCGCGGATTCCTCGCGCTGCCCGCGCCGCCCGTCGAGCAGCGCATCGAGTGGGTCGCGCAGTGGGACGGGCTGCGCGCCGAGCTGCTCGCGTGGTCGCGCGACTTCGATCTCGTCGTGTGTCCGCCGAACGCGCACGCCGCGCTGCCGCACGGCAGCGCCGACGCGCACATGCGCGGCTTCTCCTACACCATGACGTGGAACCTCGCGGGCTGGCCGGGCGCGGTGGTGCGGGCCGGCACGTCGCCCGAAGGCCTGCCGATCGGCGTCCAGCTCGTGGCGCCGCCGTGGCGCGAGGACGTCGCGCTCGCCGCCGCCGCGCGGATCGAGGCGGCGCTCGGCGGCTGGCGCCCGCCGGCGCGCGCCGCGTGAGCCTCCCGCTGCGGCTCGGCTGGTGGCTGCTGGGCGTCGCCTACGCACTCGCGGGCTGGAACCACTTTCGAGACCCCGGCTTCTATCTCCCGATGATGCCTCCGTTTCTCCCCTCGCACCGCGAGCTGGTGGAGCTCTCCGGCGCGGCCGAGGCAGGGCTCGGGCTCGGTGCGCTGGCGCTCGGGCACGACGCGCGCCTGCGGCGCGCGATCGCGTGGGGCGTCGTCGGGCTGCTCGTCGCGATCTTCCCGGCCAACCTGTACGTCGCGTTCGAGAACGTCGCGCTCGGCGGCGCGGAGCAAGGTCTCGGCGTCTGGAACTGGGTGCGGCTGCCATTCCAGGCGCTGTTCGTCGCGTGGGCGTGGATCTACACGCGTCGCCTCGCCGGCGACGAGCGGCGCTGAAACGCGCCTCGCTTCAGCCGGCGGCGCGCACCGCGTCGTCGATCGCGGCGGGCAGCACGCGCGCGACGAGCTCGATCTCCTCGTCGCCGATCGTGAACGGCGGGCCGAGGCAGACGACGTCGCGCGCCGCGCCGGCGCCGGCGGGATAGAAGAAGACGCCGCGTCCGAGTCCCGCCGTGACGACGCGGCTCGCCAGCTTCGCGGCGCTCGGAAACGGCTCGTTCGTCGCGCGATCGCGCACCAGCTCGACGCCGAGCAGCAGCCCGAGACCGCGCACCTCGGCGACGTGCGGATGCTCCGCGAGCGCGGCGCGCAGGCGGTCGAGCAGCCGCTTGCCGGCGGCGGCCGCGCGCGCGACGAGCTGCTCGCGCTCGAGGATGCGGAGCACGGCGAGCGCCGCCGCGCACGACGCCGGGTGCGCGCCGTACGTGTAGAACATGAAGTCGTCGCCGCGCGCCGCGAGCGGCGCGAGCACGGCGTCGGTCGCGTAGACGCCGCCCATCGGCGCGTAGCCGCCGGAGAGGCCCTTGCCGCCCACGAGGATGTCCGGCACCACGCCCCAGTGGTCGACCGCGAAAGCGCGCCCGGTGCGGCCGAAGCCGGACATCACCTCGTCGGCGATCAGCAGCACGCCGTGGCGCCGGCAGATCGCGGCGAGGCGCGGCCAGTAGTCGTCGGGCGGAACCAGCGCGCCGGCCGCCGAGCCGACCACGGGCTCGGCGATCACCGCGGCGACCGTCTCGGGTCCTTCGCGCTCGATGAGCCGCTCCACCGCGTCGACGCACGCGAGATCGCAAGCCGCACGCGTGCAACCGAGCGGGCAGCGCAGGCAGTAGTGGGGCGGCGCCTTCGGCCAGTCGGCGAGCAACGGCTCGAGCCCGGCGCGGCGCTTGTCGTGTCCGCCGACGGCGAGCGTCGCCAGCGTCGCGCCGTGATACGAGAGGTCGCGGCCGATCATCTTCCAGCGCTCGGGCCGGCCGGCGGCGACGTGGTGCTGGCGCGCCAGACGCAAGGCTGCGTCGACCGACTCCGAGCCGCCGCTCACGAGCGCGATGCGCGAGAGCGCGGGCGGCAGCCAGTGGCGGCGCAGCTCTTCGAGCAGCGCGAGGCGCGACTCGCTCGCGAAGGGCGGCACGAGATAGCTCGCCTGCTCGAGCGCGCGCGCGACGGCGTCGGCGATCTCGCGCCGCCCGTGACCCACGTTGGCCACGATCGCGCCGCCCGCCGCGTCGAGGACGCGGCGGCCGTCGGGCAGGTGCAGCCACGCGCCCTCGGCGCGTGCGATCGGCAGCGTGGGGCTGCCGGGCACGAACGGGAACGACCGCATCGCGGCGGCGTCGGCGAACGCGGAGGCTGCGACGGAACCCACGGCGCGCGAATATAGGCGACCCCCCGTCAGGAGACCGCCGCGTGGCTCGACC
The DNA here is from genome assembly GCA_003576805.1 of Pseudomonadota bacterium. GTDB lineage: Bacteria > Myxococcota_A > UBA9160 > UBA9160 > PR03 > PR03. The sequence goes on from QEVM01000029.1 coordinate 32,535, forward strand.
CGACGATCGCGACCGCCGCCGCGCGCTGCTCGAGCGCGTGGCGCTGTTCTCGCGTCTCGAGCCCGCGCAGCTCGACGCGCTCGCGTCCGCCACGACCACGCGCCGGCTCGCCGCGCGCGAGGAGCTGTTCCACAAGGGGGACGTGGCGGCGCAGGTCTACGTGGTCGCGAGCGGCCGCCTCAAGGTGACGTCGACGTCGAGCGACGGCGACGAGGTCGTGCTGAACCTGCTCGACGCGGGCGAGGTCGTCGGCGAGCTGCCGCTGCTCGTCGGCGGCGAGCGCACGGCCAACGTGTCGGCGCTCGAGCCGACGGAGCTCGTCGTGCTCGAACGCCGCGAGTTCCTGCGCTTCCTGCGCGAGCACCCCGACGCGTCGGTCGCGCTGCTCGCGGTGCTGGGCGAGCGCGTGGTGCGCCTCAGCGAGTACCTCGAGGACACCATCTTCCTGGGCGTCGCGGCGCGCATCGCGAAGAAGCTGCTGCTGCTCGCGGAGCAGTTCGGCGAGGAAAGCGACGACGGCGTCGTCGTCTCGCTCAAGCTCTCGCAGGGCGAGCTCGCCAACTACGTCGGCACCACGCGCGAGACGGTGAACAAGCAGATCCGCGCCTGGACCGACGAGGGCATCGTCCGCATGGACGCGGGCTCCATCACGATCCGCGACCGCGACGCGCTCGAGCGCCTCTCGGGCTTCGCCCACTCCTAGCCTGCGGCGCGCGCCCTTGCGTGGGCGCGTGCGTCTCGACTATACGGCGCGCGTGCGGCGGGGCGTCCTCTTCGCTTGCGTGGTGAGCATCGGTCTCGCGTCGGGCGGCGCGGCGCGCGCGCAGGACGCCGCGCCGTTGTCCGGCGAAGAGATCGCGCGGCGCGTCAACGCGCGCGACGACGGCGATCTGCTCTCGCGCACGATCGTGATGGAGCTGACGGACAAGCGCGGCACCACGCGCACGCGCGTGACCCGCTCGTTCCGCCGCCGCTTCGACGACGGCGTGCGCTCGATCCTGTTCTTCGACGAGCCCGCCAACGTGCAGGGCACCGCGCTGCTGACGTGGGACTACGCCGATCCCGCGCGCACCGACGACCAGTGGCTGTATCTGCCGGCGCTGCGCAAGTCGCGGCGCGTCGCGCTCGCCGACCGCGGCCGCGCCTTCCTCGGCACGGACCTCAGCTTCGAAGACATGAAGAAGGAGACGCGCGTCGGCATCGAGGACTACGCGTGGCGCGAGGCGGGCGAGGAGCAGGTCGACGGCCGCCGCTGTCTCGTCGTCGAGGCGATTGCGGTGGACGCGCGCACGGCGCGCGAGATCGGCTACGGGCGGATGCGCCTGCGCGTCGACGCCGAGACCTGGATCCCGCGCTTCCTCGAGTACTGGGCCCCGGACGGCGCGCCGCTGAAGACGATCCGGCTGCGCGAGGTCGAGGAGATCGAGGGGATCTGGACGGCGCGCCGCGTGGAAGCGGAGAACTTGCAGACGGGCCATCGCACGCTGCTGCGCTTCGAGCGGATCGACTACGGAGCCGACGTCGCGGAGGATCTCTTCACCGAGGCGGCGCTGCGCCGAGGCGCTCCGTGAGGCAGCGACGCGCGGACCCGCGCGCTACGGTTCCCGCATGCGCGGCGACAAGCGCTTCGGGAGTCGCTCCGGGATTTGGATCGGCACGGCGGTGCTGGCCGCGCTCGTGCTCGCGAGCTCGGCGCTCGCGCTCCAGCCCGAGCCCGAAGAGCTCCCGCCGATCGACGAGATCGAGATCGAGGAGCCGTACGCGCCCGTGCGCGTGCGCGACGACCACGACCCCCGGCGCGCCGCGCATCCGGTCCGCATCGTGGCCTACGCGCTGCACCCGGTCGGCGTGGCGCTCGACTGGCTGCTGGTCCGGCCGGCCGTCTGGGCCGTTCGCCAGGAACCCCTCCGCACCATCTTCGGCTACGAAGACTGAACTCAGCCGGGATTTTTCGTTGTTCGGACCGTCCCTGAGCGGTATGGTCTTTGCATGGAGTCCCGGGTGTCCCGCCCCACGCGAACACTCTCGTGTGATGCCGCCGACCGCCGCGCCGGCCGCGCGCGCGCGACGCGGCTCGGCGTCGGGGCGCTGCTCGCCGGAGCGTTCGGGCTCGCCTCCGCCGCGAGCGCCGCGGGCCCGCCGCTCGCGCTCGAGCAGCTCACCTTCGTCGCGTCGCGCGAGGCGACCGCCGAGGTGCGCGTCGAGGCGGAGTCGGCCGTGATCGACGACGCGAGCAACCGCGCCGAGCTCCAGACCGTGAACGCCGAGTGGGCGGGCGCCGACGGCAAGCCGTCGCTGCGGATCACGTGCGAGCGCGGCGAGCTCGATCTCGAGACGAACGACCTGCTCGCGAGCGGCTCGGTGCGCGGCGTGCTCGCCGACGGCCGCCGCTTCGCGGGGCCGTGGCTGCGCTACGACCGCGCGCGCGGCGTCGCGTTCACCCAGGCGCCGGTGAAGATCCTCGAGGGCAGCGGTCGCGTGCTGCGCGGCGGCGGCTTCGAGTACCACGTACGAGACCGGCGGCTGCGGCTGACGGCCGGCGCCAAGGTCGAGGAGAATCCCAGCCCGTGAAGCGCTCCGCCCGCATCTGGCTCGCCGGTCTCGCCGTCTGCGGCGTCGCGTCGTCGTTCGCTTCGGCGCGCGCTGCGGACCCCGCCGCCTCGAGTGAAGCGGCGGTTGCGCCGAAGGAAGCCGCGGCCGGCGCGCAGCAGGACGCCGCGCCGGCGCCTGCCGACTCGGAGCAGAACGTCTCGATGTTCCCCATCCAGGGCGACAAGCCGCTCTCGATCCGATCGGACGAGCTCGAAGCGATCGAGGAGGGCGGCCGTCGCCGTCTGGTGTTCACGCGCAGCGTGAACGTCGAGCAGGCCGACCTCAAGGTGCAGGCCGACCGGCTGGAGGCGCTGTATCCGCCGGGCGGCGATCAGCCCGACCGGCTGATCGCGAACGGCCGCGTGCGCGTGTCGCAGCGGGACAAGACGATGCTGTGCGACGCCGCGACGTTCTATCAGAACGAAGACCGGCTCGTGTGCACGGGCAACGCCGAGCTGCGTCAGGGCGGCGATCGCGTGCGCGGCAAGGAGATCGAGATCTTCGTGAAGCAGAACCGCGTGAAGGTGCGCGGCGGCGCGGTCGTCAACGTGGCGCCCGAGGGCGAGAGCGCGCAGGCCGCCGCGCCCGCGCCGGGGAAGAAGAAGCCGTGAAGGGGCCGGTCCTCGCCGCGCGCGGTCTGCGCAAGCGCTACGGGGATCGCGAGGTCCTGTGCGGAATCGACCTGCGCGTCGAGCCCGGCGAGGTCGTCGGCCTGCTCGGCCCGAACGGCGCCGGCAAGACCACGACCTTCAACCTCGTGGTCGGCGAGGTGCGCCCCACCGAGGGCCGCGTGTTCCTCGGCGACCGCGAGATCACCGATCTCCCGATGTTCCGCCGGGCCCGGCTCGGCATCACCTACCTGCCGCAGGAGCCGTCGATCTTCCGGCGCCTCTCGGTCGCCGAGAACGTGACCGCGATCCTCGAGACGGTGGAGCCGCGCGCGGCGGTGCGCCGCGAGCGCCTCCACGAGCTGCTCCAGGAGCTGGGGCTCTCCGGCAAGGGGCATCTGCGCGGCGCGTCGCTCTCGGGCGGCGAGCGGCGCCGCGTCGAGGTGGCGCGCGCGCTCGTGCTCGAGCCCAAGTTCATGCTGCTCGACGAGCCGTTCTCGGGCATCGACCCGATCGCCGTGGGCGAGATCAAGAAGGTGGTGGAGCACCTGCGCGCGCGCGGCATCGGCATCGTCGTGACGGACCACAACGTGCGCGAGGCGCTCTCGATCTGCGATCGCGCCTACATCATCAAGGACGGAGCCATCCTGCGCGAAGGTCCGCCCGGGGCGCTCGCCGCCGATCCCACGGTGCGCGAGATCTACCTGGGCGAGAACTTCCAGCTCGGCTGAAGCCATGGCCATCGAAATCAAACAACAGCTCCGACTCAGCCAGCAGCTGGTGATGACGCCGCAGCTGCAGCAGGCGATCAAGCTGCTCCAGCTCTCGCGGCTCGAGCTCGCCGACCTGGTGCAGCAGGAGATCCAGGAGAACCCGGTCCTCGAGGAGACGATCGAGACCGAGGAAGATCTCCCGCGCGAGGTCGAAGCCGACAGCCACGACGCCGAGGCGCCCTCGAGCGAGGCGCCGGCCGACGTGCCGGAGAACCGCGAGGCGAGCGACGCCGAGAAGATCGCCGACATCGACTGGCAGAACTACGCCGACGCCTACCCGCAGACGGGCTTCCAGGGCGAGGGCCGCGAGGACGACGAGCGCCGCTCGCTCGAGGGCACGCTCACGCGGCGCGAGACGCTCGCGGAGCATTTGCAGTGGCAGCTCCAGCTCTCCGACTTCACGGAGGACGAGCGCGTCGCCGCCGCCTGGATCATCGGCAACCTCGACGACGACGGGTACCTGCGCGCCGACCTCGAGGAGATCGCACGGCGCTCCGGCGTCGCGCCCGAGGGCGTCGAGAGCGCGCTGCGCAAGATCCAGCTGTTCGATCCGACGGGCGTCGCCGCGCGCGACCTGCGCGAGTGCCTGCTGCTCCAGATCGACGCGCTCAAGATCGAGGAGCCGCTCGTCCGCACGCTGGTCGCCGACCACCTGGAGGCGCTCCAGAAGCGCGACTTCCGCGGCATCTCGCGGCTGCTCGGCATCGCGATCGAGGAGGTCGCCGTCGCGGCGCGCGTCGTCGGCCGCCTCGAGCCGCGGCCCGGGCGCCCCTTCGGCGGCGAAGATCCCGTCTACATCGTTCCCGACATCTACGTGTACAAGGTCGGCGACGACCTGCACGTCGTGCTGAACGAGGACGGCCTGCCCAAGCTCCGCATCAACCAGCTCTACCGCGACGTGCTGGCGCGCGGCGGCGAGGGCGTCGCGAAGGACACGCGCGACTACGTCCAGGACAAGGTCCGCTCCGCGATGTGGCTGATCAAGTCGATCCACCAGCGGCAGCGCACCATCTACAAGGTGATGACCAGCATCATCAAGCACCAGCGCGAGTTCTTCGAGCGCGGCGTGCAGTTCCTGAAGCCGCTGAACCTGCGCGACGTGGCCGAGGACATCGGCATGCACGAGTCCACCGTGAGCCGCGTCACCACCAACAAGTACGCGCACACGCCGCAGGGCATCTTCGAGCTCAAGTTCTTCTTCAACTCGAGCATCAACCGCGTCGACGGCGACGCGATCGCGAGCGAGAGCGTGAAGGAGAAGATCCGGCGCATCATCTCGGCCGAGGATCCGCGCCGCCCGCTCTCCGATCAGCGCATCGCCGAGATGCTGCGCACCGCCAACATCGACATCGCACGCCGAACGGTGACGAAATACCGCGAGGCGATGAACATCCTGTCCTCGACGAAGCGCCGCAGGGTCGGCTAGCCTGATCCGCGGCGGCAGGGAATCTCATGAAGATCTCCGACATCCTGGTCCAGGACGCAGTGATCCTCGACCTCACGGCGCGCGCCAAGCGCGACGTGCTCGCGGAGATGGCCAAGGCCCTCGCCAACGCGGAGCCCGGCCTCGACGAGGCGCGCCTGCTCGACGTCCTCGCCGAGCGCGAGAAGCTCCAGAGCACGGGCATCGGCGAGGCCGTCGCGATCCCGCACGGCAAGCTGCCCGGCCTCTCGCGCCTGCTGGCCTCCTTCGCGCGCAGCCGCGAGGGCGTCGACTTCGACTCGATCGACGGCCACTCGACGCACCTCTTCTTCCTGCTCGTGGTGCCCGAGCACTCGGGCGGCCAGCACCTGAAGGCGCTCGCGCGCATCTCGCGCTTCCTGCGCGACGCCAGCTTCCGCAAGCGCCTCCTCGAGGCTGCGACCCGCGACGAGGTCGTGCGCGCCATCGAGGAGGAAGACGCAAAGTTCTGAGCGTTCGGGGGCTCGCCGCGGGCCCCCGGCTCGGGAGCGCCTCGGCATGACCGCGCGAGCCCACGGAGCGCTGGTCGACGTCGGCGGAGTCGGCGTCCTGCTGCTCGGGCCGAGCGGCATCGGCAAGAGCGAGTGCGCGCTCGAGCTGGTGCGGCGCGGGCACCGCCTGGTCGCCGACGACGTCGTGCTGCTCGAGCGCGACGAGGCGGGCCGCCTGTTCGGCCAAGCGCCCGGGATCATCCGCCACCACATGGAGCTGCGCGGGATCGGGATCGTCTACCTGCCCGATCTGTTCGGCCCCGACGCCGTGTGCGAGCGCGCCGAGATCGCGCTCGTCTGCCGGCTCGCCGAGTGGCGGCCCGATCTCGAGGTGGAGCGCGTCGGACTCGAGCGTCCGACCGAGGAGTGGGCGGGCGTCGCGCTGCCCACGCTGCTGCTGCCGGTGCGCCCCGCCGGCAGCCTCGCGACGTTGGTGGAGGTGGCCGTGCGCGACCACGTGCTGCGGCGGTCGGGACGCAGCGCGCCGCACCGCCTCGACGACCGCCTGCGCGCGGAGGCCGAACGCCGGTGAGCGAGCCGTCGGTCCGCATCGTGTTCGTGTCGGGGCTCTCGGGCAGCGGGCGCACGACGGCGATGGGCGCGCTCGAGGATCTCGGCTTCTACGGCGTCGACAACATCCCGCCGCAGCTGATCGAGCAGTTCGTCGACCTGTGCGCGAAGGCGAGCCCGCCGATCCGCGACATCGCGCTCGCGCTCGACGCGCGCGAAGCGGCCTTCCTGAAGGGCTTCCCGGCCGTGGTGCAGTCGATCCGCGCGACCGGCGCGCGGGCGGACGTGCTGTTCCTCGACTGCGCCGACGAGGTGCTCGTGTCGCGCTACCGCGAGACGCGCCGCGTGCACCCGCTCGCGCCGACCGGCACGGTGGAGCAGGGCATCGAGCGCGAGCGCGCGCTGCTCGAGGACGTCGCGCGCCTCGCCGACTACGCGCTCGACACGTCGCGCCTCAACATCCATCAGCTCCGCGACGCCGTCGTGCGTTGGGCGACGGGCGAGGGCAAGCCGAGCGTCGTCACGCTGCTCTCGTTCGGGTACCGCTACGGCGTGCCGCCCGCGGCCGAGCTGCTGTTCGACGTGCGCTTCCTTCCGAATCCCCACTTCGAGCCGCGGCTGCGCCCGCGCACGGGACTGCAGGAGGACGTCGCGCGCTACGTCCTCGACCACGAGCGCACCAAGGAGCTGCTCGAGCGCCTCGGCGGCTTCCTCGCCTACTTGCTCGAGCGCTACGACGCCGAGGGCAAGGCCTACCTGACGATCGGGATCGGCTGCACCGGCGGGCGGCACCGCTCGGTCGCCGTGGCGGGGGCGCTGGCCGAGCGGTTGCGGGCGAGCGGCCGCGAGGTCAACGTGCAGCATCGAGACCTCGAGAAGGAACCCTGAGCGATGGCTCCCGGCGTCGTCATCGTCACCCACTACCGGCTCGGCGAGGAGTTCCTGCAGGCGCTCCGCCTGATCGTGCCGGACGCGCCGCCGTTCCAGGCGGTGTCCGTCGACCCGAAGCAGTCGGTCGACGAGATGCGCGAGTCGATCGCGGCGGCGCTGCGCCGGGTCGAGGGCGGCGAGGGCGCGCTGATCCTGACGGACATGTTCGGCGGCACGCCGTCGAACATGGGCCTCTCGTTCCTCGAGGAGCACCGCGTCGAGGTCGTGACCGGCCTCAACCTGCCGATGCTCATCAAGCTCGCGACGATGACGGAGAGCAAGCCGCTCGAGGAGCTGGCCGCGTTCATCAAGGAGTACGGCCAGCGCAACATCCGCGTCGCGAGCGAGATCCTGCCGGAAGGGCGCCGGTGAGCGACGCCGCGGACGTCGAGCAGACGTTCACCGTCAAGCACAAGCTCGGCCTGCACGCGCGTCCCGCGGGCCGCTTCGTGTCGCTGGCGTCCAAGTTCCGCGCCGAGGTCGAGGTGGCGCGCGAAGCCGACGACGCCGAGTGGGTGAGCGGGCGCAGCGTGCTGTCTTTGCTCTCGCTGGCCGCGGGTTTCGGCACGCGCCTGCGCGTGCGCGCCAGCGGCAGCGACGCGGAGCAGGCGGTGGCCGCGCTCGGCCAGATCCTCGAAGAGCCGGCGCAGGGGGATGGCGGATGAGCGCCGCCGTCTCGTAGACTGCGGCCCCCGCGCTTCCCCGCTCGCCGCAAGGAGATTTCGATGGCATCCCGCTCGCTGTTCACCTCCGAGTCCGTGTCGATGGGACATCCGGACAAGATGTGCGACCAGATCTCGGACGCGGTGCTGGACGCGCTGCTCGCCCAGGATTCGCGTTCGCGCGTCGCGTGCGAGACGCTGGCGAAGACGGGCTTCATCGTGCTCGCCGGCGAGATCACCACCGGCGCCAAGGTCGAGTACGAACACCTCGCGCGGCAGGTGGTGCGCGACATCGGATACACGTCGTCGGACATGGGCTTCGACGCCGACACCTGCGGCGTGCTCGTCGCGCTCGGACAGCAGTCGCAGGACATCTCGCAGGGCGTGACCGAGGGCGAGGGCCTGCACAAGGAGCAGGGCGCCGGCGACCAGGGGATGATGTTCGGCTACGCCTGCGACGAGACGCCGGAGCTGATGCCGGCGCCGATCCGCCTGTCGCACAAGCTGATGGAGATGCACCGCCAGCATTTCGAGAGCGGCGAGATGGACTATCTGCGGCCCGACGCGAAGTCGCAGGTGACGGTCGAGTACGACGACCAGCACCAGCCGGTCCGCATCTCGGCGGTGGTGCTCTCGACGCAGCACGCGCCCGACGTCGGCTACGACAAGCTGCGCAAGGACGTGGTCGAGAAGGTGATCCGACCGGCGCTGCCCGCGAAGCTGCTCGACGCCGACACGATCTTCCACGTGAACCCGACCGGCCGCTTCGTGATCGGCGGCCCGATGGGCGACGCCGGCCTCACCGGCCGCAAGATCATCGTCGACACCTACGGCGGCATGGGCCGGCACGGCGGCGGCGCCTTCTCGGGCAAGGACCCGAGCAAGGTCGACCGCAGCGCGGCGTACGCGGCGCGCTGGGTCGCGAAGAACATCGTGAAGGCGGGCCTCGCGCGGCGCTGCGAGGTGCAGGTCGCGTACGCGATCGGCGTCGCCGAGCCGGTCTCGATCCGCGTCGACGCCTTCGGCACGAGCAAGCACTCGCAGGCCGAGCTCGAACGCATCGTCCGCAAGCATTTCGATCTCACGCCGAAGGGCATCGTCGACGGACTGCGGCTGCTGCGGCCCATCTACCGGGCGACGTCGTACCACGGTCACTTCGGTCGCGAGGACCAGGGGTTCCCGTGGGAGGAGACCGCGAAGGCCGAGGCGCTCGCGCGCGAGGTGTGACCGCGCAAGCCCGCGCGCTTGCTTGCGTCGCGGCTGCCGTCGTGCCATAACCCGGCGGCAATGCGTTGGGGGGGCGAGGTCGCGGGAACCGACCGGCCGCGACGTGCGGCGCGAGTCGTGCGTGCGGTCCTGCCCGCCGTTCTGGCGCTCGCGGCGCCCGTGTGGGCCGGAGCGCCGGCCCGAGCGGCGAGCCCGGAGCCCTCGATCCGCGTCCTGCTCCTGGATGGCGCGAAGGCCGTCGAGGTCGACGGCCGCACGCGAACCAAGCCGGGCCGCTTCCGGGGCCCGGGACCGCACGAGGTGGACGGCCGCCGCGTGCGCGGATCGATCGAACTCCTGGTCCCGCGTAGCGAGCCAACGGCGAGCGGCGAGATCACCAAGCCCGGCGGACTGCGCGTCGTGAACGAGCTGCCCCTCGAGGACTACGTGGCCGGAACGCTGCTCGGCGAAGTCGTCGAGACGTGGGGAGACGTCGTGCTGCGCGCACAGGCCGTCGCGATCCGCACGTACGCGCTGCACCGTCGCGCGCATCCGCGCTCGCCGGACTACGACGTCGAGGCCAGCACGCGCGGGCAGGTCTACATCGGGCTCGACGGCGAGACCGAGCGCGTGCGCGAAGCGGTGGCGGCGACGCGCGGCGAGGTGCTGACGTGGGACGGCGCGCCGATCCTCGCAGCCTTCCACTCGGCGGCCGGCGGGCGCACGGCGAGCGCCGAGGAAGTCTGGGGCGAAGCGCTTCCCTACCTGGTGAGCGTGCGCATTCGCGGCGAGGAGGATTCGCCGGACACGTACTGGCGCATGCGCATCGCGCGCGACGAGCTCGAGGGCGCGCTCGCCGCGGCCGGCGTGGACGTCGGGCGCCTTGAGCGCGTGGCGGTCGCGGCGCGCAGCGAGAGCGATCGCGTGCGTGCGGTCCGGATCGAGGGCAGTCGAGACGCCGCGACGCTGAGCGGCGAAGCGCTGCGGCGCGCGCTCGGCGCGAGCCGGCTGCGCAGCACGGTGTTCGACGTGCGCCGCGCGGGCGACGACTTCGTGTTCGTCGGCTCGGGGCGCGGACACGGCGTGGGCATGAGCCAGTGGGGCGCGCGCGCGCTGGCTCGCAACGGCGCGAGCCACGCGCAGATCCTCGCGCGCTTCTACCCGGGGGCGCGGCTCGAACGCGCGGCCGGCCGCTTCGCGCTCGCCGGCGCGGGCGCGCTCGCCGCCCGATCGGCCGGCCTCGATGGAGTCGCACCGTGACGGGCATCCTCGGCGCCATCTTGCTGCAAGCGCCGCCCGGCGGGCCGCCGGGCTCGCCGTTCGGCTTCCTGCTCCCGATGCTGCTCATCTTCGTCATCTTCTACTTCCTCCTGATCCGGCCGCAGACCAAGCGGCAGAAGGAGCACGAGGAGACGTTGAAGAAGCTCGAGAAGGGCGATCGCGTCGTGACGGGAGGCGGCGTGCACGGCGTCATCGTCGGCGCGACGGACGAGGTGCTCACGCTCGACATCGGCCAGGACGGCCAGCGCGTGCGCGTCAAGGTGGACCGCGCGCGCATCGACCGTCTGGTCGCGAAGGGCAAGGGAGGAGAGGTCGAGTGAACTCGCTGCGCTGGCGGACGATCGGCGTCGTCCTGAGCCTCCTCCTGTTCGGCTGGTACGCCGCGATGAACTTCGTGCCGGCGGCGGCGCGCAAGGCGAGCGACTGGCTGCCGGACCAGGCGCTCCGCCTCGGTCTCGACCTGCAGGGCGGCATCCACTGGGTGCTCGGCCCGAACCTCGCCGTCGCGATCGACCACGAGCTCGACGTGCTGCGCGCGTCGATCGCCGACACGCTCGCCGAGAAGAAGATCACGCCGACGCGGATGGCGGTCGAGAGCGGGCAGCTCGTGGCGGAGATGGCGAGCGCGGACGACGCGCGCGCGCTGCGCGAGGCGGCCGCCGAGACCGAGGTGCTGCGCGTCGCGTCCGAGCAGGACGCGCGCGTGGTGTTCGCGCTCACGCCGGAGTGGGAGCAGGAGGTCCGGCGCCGCGGCATGGAGCAGATGCTCGAGGTCGTGCGGCGCCGCATCGACGATCCGATCCGCGGCATCCCCGAGTCGGTCGTGACGCGGCAGGGCGCCGACCGCGTGCTCGTGCAGATCCCGGGCGGTCAGCTCGACCGCGAGCAGGCGCGCAACCTGCTGCAGCAGACCGGCTTCCTCGAGTTCAAGCTGGTGCTCGACGAGGCGCCGACGCGCGAGCTGCTCGAGAAGAAGTACGAGGCCAAGGGCGGCCTGCCGGCCGACACGATGATCGCGGAGGAGAAGGAGAAGGGCACCGACCGGCCGACGTCGGCGTACCTGGTGCCCAAGTCGCCGAACCTGACCGGCGACTTCCTCACCGACGCCCGCTCGAGCATCGACCCGCGCTACGGCTGGATCGTCAACTTCACCTTCAACTCCGAGGGCGCGACCCGCTTCGGCAAGCTGACGGGCGAGAACGTCGGCAAGCGGCTCGCGATCCTGCTCGACGGCGACGTCGCGAGCGCGCCGACGCTCCAGTCGCGGATCGGCGGCGGCCGCGGGATGATCCACGGCCGCTTCGACGCGCAGAGCGCGAGCGACCTCGCCGTGATCCTGCGCGCCGGCTCGCTGCCGATCCCGATGCGGATCGAGGAAGAGCGCACGATCGGTCCCGCGCTCGGCGCCGACTCCGTGCGCGGCGGCGTCTGGGCGTCACTGCTCGGCTTCGCGCTCGTCGCGGCCTTCGCGGTGTTCTATTACCGGCTCTCGGGCGTGTACGCGACGGTCGGTCTGCTCGCGAACCTGGTGTTCCTGCTCGGCGTGATGGCGATGTCGGAGGCGACGCTCACGATGCCCGGCATCGCGGGGCTGGTGCTCACCGTCGGCATGGCGATCGACGCCAACGTCATCATCTACGAGCGCATCCGCGAGGAGATCCGCGCCGGCAAGCTGCCGCGCGCCGCGATCCGGACCGGCTTCAACAAGGCGTTCTGGACCATCATGGACGCGAACATCACGACCTTGATCGTCGGCATCGTGCTCTTCCAGTATGGATCGGGCCCGATCAAGGGCTTCGCCGTCACGCTCTGCATCGGCATCGCGACCAGCGTGTTCTCGGCGCTGGTGATCCCGCGCCTGCTCTTCGACGTGTACCCCGGCAACCGGCCCGTGCAGCGGCTGTCGATCTAGGAGCATCCCGTGTTCGAACTGATCCGACCGGGAACGAACTACGACTTCATCGGCAAGTGGAAGGCCTGCGTCATCGGCTCGCTCGTCGTGATCCTGCTCGGCGTGCTGGCGATCCCGGTGCGCGGCCTGCGCTGGGGCATCGACTTCGCGGGCGGCACCGAGGTGCAGGTGCACTTCGCCGAGGGCGTCACGGTCGACGAGGGCAAGATCCGCGACGCGGTGCAGAGCGTGGGCGTCGGCGAGCCCAGCGTCGTGCGCTACGGCGAGGCCGACGCCTCGCCGGAGTTCTTGATCCGCTTCCAGGGCGCGGAGGAGCAAGGCGACGAGCAGAACCAGGTCGTCGACCGGATCCGCACGGCGCTCACCGAGCGGGTGGGGAACCTCACCGTCGACCGCGTCGAGTTCGTCGGCCCCAAGGTGGGCGCCGAGCTGCGCCGCGACGGCATCAAGGCGATGGTCATCTCGTTCGCGCTGATCCTGCTCTACATCGCGTTCCGCTTCACGCCGCAGTTCGCGCCGGGCGGCGTCATCGCGCTGATCCACGACGTCCTGATCACCTGCTCGATCTGGGTGATGCTGGGCCAGCAGTTCGACCTGCAGGTGCTGGCCGCGCTGCTCGCGATCATCGGCTACAGCATCAACGACACGATCGTGATCTTCGACCGCATCCGCGAGGTGATGGGCTTGCACACGTCGCAAGACCTGCCGGCCGTCATCAACCAGGCCGTCAACGAGACGCTCTCGCGCACGATCCTCACCTCGGGCGCGACGATGCTCGCCATCGTCGCGCTGCTGCTGCTGGGCGGCGAGGTGATCTTCCCGTTCGCCGCGACGATGGCGATCGGCATCATCGCCGGCAGCTACTCGACCATCTACATCGCGTCGCCGATCATGCTGCTGCTGAGCAACCGTCGCGCCGTGCTCGAGAAGGCGAGGAAGCCGGGCGCGCCGCCCGCCAAGGGCAAGGCGAAGGCGCGCGCCTAGCGGCGCGCGCCTCGGCGCAGCGCGGAGCGGAAACGAGAAAGGGCGGCGAGGCCCTCGCCCTCGCCGCCCTTGCGTTCGCTGCGCCGTCGCGCGCCGAACCGCGCGCTAGGCGAGCGCCTTCTTCTCGCCGATCGGCACCGGGCCCGAGGACGCGCCCGCCGCGGCCGCCTGCGAGGCCTTGGCCTTCGCGCCCATCTCGATCGAGCCGTTCACGACGGCGCCTTCCTGCACGATCAGGCGCGGCGCCGACACGTCGCCGTTGACGAGGCCCGTCGCCTGGATCTCGATCCGCTCGCTCGCGGTCACGTTGCCCGTGACCTTGCCCACGACGACGACCGTCTTGGCGTGCACTTCCGCCGCGCACGAGCCGTTGGCGCCGATGGTGAGCTGATTGTTCGGGAGATCGACGCGGCCTTCGATGTGGCCTTCGATGACGAGGTCCTCGTTGCCGGACAGATCTCCCTTGAGCGTGATCGACTTGCCGATGTTCGCCATGTTCCCCCCCGCGACTGCGGTCGATTGAACGGTCTTCGGTTGCGCCGGCGCCGGCGGAGGGGACGTCGGCCCGCTCCGTTCGGTGGAGCCCGTCGAGCCCGGGTTCGAGACCGCCTCGCGTGCGACGGCCGGAGCCGGCGTACTGGGCGCCGCCTGGGATCCAGCGGGAACGTCGCCCGGCTCGGATTTGTCCCCGCGAATGCGATCGAAAAGACTCACGTTCGAACTCTGCCTCCCACGAGCGGGCGCATTCTACCGCAGCGCCGCGGCTTGTTCGACGACGATCTGGTGCCGCTCGAGGATGGTTCCCTGCGATCGATCGAGCTGGCTGATCGAGTTGTGATACGCCTGCTCGGCGAGGATCTTCTGGCCCTGCGCGCGGCGCAGATCCTCTTCGCGTTGCAGCACGTCGAACGGCGTGGACTCGCCGTGCTCGAGCCGCACGCGCTCCGCGCGCAGCTGCTCCTCGGCCGCCGCTTCCGCGCGCTCCGCCGCTTCGATGCCCTGCACCGCGGACGCGAGATTGCGCGCCGCGCGCCGGATGTCGCTCACGATCGACTGCTCGAGGCGGCGCAGCGACGTCTCCGCGCGCCGCAGCTCGAGCTTCGCGCGGTCGTGCTCGTTGCGCGCGGTGTTGTTGCCGAGCGGAATCGAGAGCACGCCGCCGATCGTGTAGGACTCGGCGCCGCGGCCGTTGAAGAGATCGCGGTCGGCCGCGCCGAAGCGCGGCGGGATGCCGGGCGGCTCGCTGCACGCGCCGCCGGTGGTGAAGCTGACGCAGTCGGGGTTCACGCGGCCCGAGAGGCCCGACTTCCCGTAGCTCCCGATCACGTCGAGCTGCGGCAGGCGGTCGTTGCTCGCCGACGCCACCTCGACCTTGCGCCGCTCGATGTTCTTGCGCGCGAGCTGGAGCTCGGGCCGGCGCGCCATCGCGTGCTCGGTCGCCGCCGCCGCGCTCGCCTCGCGCACCGTGATCTCCTCGGGGCGATCGGTGGCGGACACCTGGATCTCGGTCTCGGGCTCGAGGTACGGACCGAGCACGACGTCGATCAGCGCGTCCTGCGTGTTGCGCTCGATCGCCTGCGCGCGGATCAGGCTGAACTCGCGATCCGCGACGCCGGCCTCCGCCTGCACGACTTCGACCCGCGACACGACGCCCACCTCGAACTGCGCCTGCGTCTGCTCGAGCAGCGCGCGTGCGGTCTCGAGGCTCTTCTCCGCGACCGCGCGCTCGTCCTGCGCCGCGATCAGCGACCAGTAGACGTCCTCGGTGCGCTGCACCACGTCCATCAAGTCGGCGGTGAACTGGTAGCGCGACGCGTCCGTGCCGATGCGCGCGAGCCGCACGAGCGTCCACGGCTCGCTCCAGAACAGTCCGCGCAGCAGCGGGAGCTGCACGGTCGCGAGATAGCCCGCGCGGAACTCCGGCGAGAGCGCCGAGATGCGCGAGTTCGTGACGATCTCGGAGCCCTGGTAGCCGACCTTGTACGAGCCGCCGAGCCAGGGGATCAGGCCCTGCAGGCCGGCGTCGCCCGACCACTCCTCCTGGGTCAGCAGCACGTTGCCGAGGATCTGCGAAGCGGTCGGCGTCTCGATGTTCTGGTACCCGCCCTCGCCGTAGATCCGGGGATCGAAGGCGCCCCACGCGGCGCCGTAGTTCTTGTCGGAGATCAGCGGGTCGTAGCGCAGCAGCTCGACGTCGAGGCTCCGCTCGATCGCGAGCCGTACGGCCTCCGCGAGCGAGAGCTCGAGCGTGCCGTCGCGGATCGGCAGGATGCTGCTCGACGTGGCGGCGCCCGATGCGGTCGGCTCGGACTGCGCGTGCGCGGGAGCTGCGCCGAGGGCGGCGAGCGCGAGCGCCAGCGCGCCGCACGCGGCCGCGGCGGCGCCGCGTCGGATTCGCCGAGCGACCCGGGCGCGGGCGAGCCCCCGCGCGAGCTTTCGACGCATCCGTCGGCGCATCCGTCGACGCATCCGATCCCCCTCCCTCGTCGGCTGCGGGCGTGGGCCGCACGTTAGCCCGCAAGCTGCCGCGGCCCAAGATGGGAACGGCTATGGTCCGCGCATGCGCGTCGCCGCCCTCGTGCTCGCGGCCGGCCGCGGCGAGCGGATCGGCGCGGCGCAGCCGAAAGCCTTCCTGTCGATCGCCGGCCGACCGATCGTGCTGCACGCGATCGAGGCGCTCGCCGCGTGCGACGCGGTCGACGCGATCGTGCCGGTGTTGCCCGCGCCGCTGCTCGAGCGCGCCCGCGACTGGAACGCGAGCGCGCGCGCGCGCCGCAAGCTCGCGCCCGCGGTCGCGGGCGGCGCGGAGCGCCAGGACTCGATGCGCGCTGGACTCGCCGCGCTGCCCGCGTCCGTCGAGCTCGTGGCGGTGCACGACGCCGCGCGCGCGCTGGTGCGCGCGGCCGACGTCGCGCGCGTCGTCGAAGCGGCGCGGCGCACGGGAGCGGCGCTGCTCGCGGTGCCGGTGCGCGACACGCTCAAGCGCGTGCGCGACGCACGCGTCGTCGCGACCGAGCCGCGCGAGTCGCTGTGGGCCGCGCAGACGCCGCAGGTGTTTCGCGCCGCGCTCCTGCGCGAGGCGCTCGCGAAGGCGGAGGCCGAGGGCTTTCGCGGCACCGACGACGCGCAGCTCGTCGAGCGCCTCGGCGCGCCGATCGAGATCGTCGAGGGCGATCCCGGCAACGTGAAGATCACGTGGGCGGCCGACCTGGCCTGGGCGGAGTCGGCGCTCGCGGCGCGGGAGGGCGACGCGTGAGCCGCGTGCGCGTGGGACAGGGCGTCGATGCGCACCGGCTGGTGGCGGGCCGGCCGCTGCGGCTCGGCGGCGTCGAGATCCCGCACGAGCGCGGCCTCGAAGGCCACTCCGACGGCGACGTGCTGCTGCACGCCGTCGCGAGCGCGCTGCTCGGCGCGATCGGCGCCGGCGACCTCGGCACGCACTTCCCGTCGTCCGACGCGCGCTGGCGGGGCGCCGACAGCGGCGTCTTGCTCGAAGCGGTCGTCGCGCTGCTGCGCGAGCGCGGCTTCGCGATCGGCAACCTCGACGCCACCGTGATCGCGCAGGCGCCGCGCCTCGCGCCGTTCCGCGAGGCGATGCGGGACGCGCTCGCGAAGCGGCTCGGCGTCGAGCCCGGCCGCGTGAACGTGAAGATCACCAGCACCGACGCGCTCGGCGCGATCGGGCGCGGCGAGGGCATCGCCGCGCAGGCGGTCGCGCTGGTCGAAGAGCGGGCCGGCGCATGAGCGCGCTCGTGCTGTTCGACACGCGCACGCGCCGCAAGCAGCGATTCGAGCCGATCGAGCCCGGCCATGCGCGGGTGTACAGCTGCGGGCCGACCGTCTACGCGCCGCAGCACATCGGGAACCTGCGGCCGTACCTGTTCGCCGACCTGCTCAAGCGCGCGCTGCTCGCCGAGGGGCTGCGCGTCACGCACGTCATCAACATCACCGACGTCGGGCACCTGACCTCGGACGCGGACGCGGGCGAGGACAAGATGGAGCGCGCCGCCGCCCAGGCGGGCAAGACGGCGGCGGAGATCGCGGCGTTCTACACCGAGCAGTGGCTGCGCGATCGGCGCCGGCTCGGCTGCCTCGAGGCGGAGGTCTACTGCAAGGCGACCGACCACATCGCCGAGCAGATCGAGATGGCGCAGCGCCTCGAGGAGCGCGGCTACACCTACCGGATCGAGGACGGCCTCTACTTCGACACCTCGAAGTTCCCCCGCTACGCGGAGTTCGCACGGCTCGATCTCGCCGGGCAGGAGGCGGGCGCGCGCATCGGCGACGTCGCGGGCAAGCGCCACCCGCAGGACTTCGCGCTCTGGAAGTTCGCGCCGCCGGGCGTCGAGCGGCAGCAGGAGTGGGACTCGCCGTGGGGCCGCGGCTTTCCGGGCTGGCACCTCGAGTGCTCGGCGATGAGCGTCAAGTACCTCGGCGCGCACTTCGACATCCACACCGGCGGCGTCGACCACATCGCGGTGCACCACACCAACGAAATCGCGCAGAGCGAGTGCGCGCTCGGCGTCCATCCCTGGGTCGAGGTGTGGATGCACAACGAGTTCCTCGACCTCGGCGGCGAGAAGCTCTCGAAGTCGAAGGGCCACACGCTCGTGCTCGACGACCTCGTCGCGCGCGGCTTCGAGCCGCTCGTCTACCGCTACTTCTTCCTGCAGGCGCACTACCGCCAGCAGCAGGCGTTCTCCTTCGACGAGATGGCGTCGGCGGCGAAGGGCTACCGCCGCCTGCTCGGCGTCGCGGTCGCGGCGCGCGGCGTGGGCGGAGAGCCGGACGCCGGCGAGCGCGACGCCATCGAGAAGGTCCGCGGCGAGTTCTGGGACGCCGTGCGCGACGACCTCAACGCGCCGCGCGCGATGGAGGCGCTCTGGCGGGTCGCGCGCGGAGACTTCAGCGACGCGGCGAAGCGCGAGCTGCTGCTCGACTTCGAGCGCTGGCTCGGACTCGGGCTCGCGACCGAGACGCCGCCCGGCGACGCGCAGGAGAGCGACCCGCGCATCGACGCCCTGGTCGCGGAGCGCCGGGCCGCGCGCGCCGCGCGCGACTTCGCGCGCGCCGACGCGATCCGCGACGCGCTGAAGGCCGAGGGCATCGAGATCGAGGACACCAAGGAAGGCACCAAGTGGCGCCGCGCGCGGTGAAGAAGACCGGGGGCCGCAGGGACGGCCCGCCGCCGCGCCCGTCGGGCCCGGCGCCGCGCGCCGAGGACGGCCGCTTCCACCTCGTCTCCGACTTCACGCCGCAGGGCGACCAGCCGCGCGCCATCGACGAGCTGGTCGCGGGGCTCGCGCGCGGCGACGCGCACCAGACGCTGCTCGGCGTCACCGGCAGCGGCAAGTCGTTCACGATCGCGTGCACCGTCGAGCGCGTGAACCGCCCGACGCTGGTGATGGCGCCGAACAAGACGCTCGCCGCGCAGCTCTACGCGGAGTTCAAGGCGCTCTTTCCGGAGAACGCCGTCGAGTACTTCGTCTCGTACTACGACTACTACCAGCCCGAGGCGTACATCCCCTCGACCGACACGTACATCGAGAAGGACTCGTCGATCAACGACGAGATCGACAAGCTGCGCCACTCGGCGACGCACTCGCTGCTGACGCGGCGCGACGTGCTGGTGGTGGCGAGCGTGTCGTGCATCTACGGCCTGGGCGCGCCCGAGACGTACGGCTCGATGCGGCTCTTCCTGGAGCGCGGCCAGCGCATCGCGCGCGACGAGCTGCTGCGGCGGCTCGTGGACATGCTCTACGAGCGCAACGACCACGACTTCCACCGCGGCACCTTCCGCGTGCGCGGCGACGTCGTCGAGGTGATCCCGCAGTACGAGAACGAGCGCGCGATCCGCATCGAGTTCTTCGGCGACGAGGTCGACGGCATCGCCGAGATCGACCCGCTGCGCGGCAAGGTCGTCGCGCGGCCGAGCCGCGCGCTGATCTATCCGGCCAGCCACTACGTCGCGACCGACGCGATCCTGGCGCGCGCGATCGCCGGCATCCGGGGCGAGCTCCAGGAACGGCTCGCGCACTTCCGCAGCCAGAACAAGCTGCTCGAGGCGCAGCGCCTCGAGCAGCGCACGATGTACGACCTGGAGCTGCTCGAGCAGATGGGCTTCTGCCACGGCGTCGAGAACTACTCGCGCTGGCTCGACGGCCGCGAGCCCGGCCAGGCGCCCTACACGCTCTACGACTACTTCCCCGACGACTTCCTGCTCGTGCTCGACGAGAGCCACATCACCGTGCCGCAGATCGGCGCGATGTACCGGGGCGACCGCGCGCGCAAGGAGACGTTGGTCGAGTACGGCTTCCGGCTGCCGTCGGCGCTCGACAACCGGCCGCTGCGCTTCGACGAGTGGCGCGAGCGCACCGGCCAGACCCTCTACGTCTCCGCGACGCCGGGCGACTGGGAGCTCGAACAGTCGAAGGGCGTGGTGGTCGAGCAGATCATCCGGCCGACCGGCCTCATGGACCCACAGGTCGAGGTGCGGCCCGCGGCGGGGCAGGTCGACGACCTGCTCGCCGAGATCCGCGCGCGCGCCGCGAAGAACGAGCGCGTGCTGGTGACGACGCTCACCAAGCGCATGGCCGAGGAGCTGACCGACTACTACGGCGACCACGGCGTGCGCATCCGCTACCTGCACAGCGACATCCAGACGATCGAGCGCACCGAGATCATCCGCGAGCTGCGCGAGGGCGCCTTCGACGTGCTGGTCGGCATCAACCTGCTGCGCGAGGGACTCGACATCCCGGAGGTGTCGCTGGTCGCGATCCTGGACGCCGACAAGGAGGGCTTCCTGCGCTCGACCCGCTCGCTGATCCAGACGATCGGGCGCGCGGCGCGCAACGTGAACGGCACCGTGATCCTGTACGCCGACCAGCGCACGCAGTCGATCCGCCAGACGCTCGACGAGACGGACCGGCGCCGCGAGCTGCAGCGCCGCTACAACGAGGAGCACGGCATCACGCCGCGCTCGGTGGTGAAGCGGATCGCGAGCCTGCGCGACTCGATCTGGGAGCAGGACTACGTGACGGTGCCGACCGCGCGCGAGAAGGCGGAGGCCGCGATCCCGCCGCACGAGCTGCCCGAGCTGCTCGGCGGGCTGCGCCGCGAGATGCAGGAGGCCGCCAAGGCGCTCGACTTCGAGCGCGCCGCCGTGCTGCGCGACCGCATCCGCGAGCTCGAGTCGGTCTACCTGCGCGAGGCGTGAGCGCCGCGCGGCTATCCTGCGCGCGATGCAGGCCGAGGACGCGCCCACGACGGCCGAAGCGCCCGTCGGAGCCGCCGCGCTCGAGGAGCGCGCGCAGCGGCTGCCGGCGACGTCCGGCGTGTATCTGTTCAAGAACGCGCGCGGCAAGGTGCTCTACGTCGGCAAGGCGCAGAACCTGCGGGCGCGCGTGCGCTCGTACCTGCGGGCCGGCGGCGACGGGCGCCACCGCATCCCCGAGATGGTCGAGCGCGCCGCGGACGTCGAGGTCGTGGTCACGCCGTCCGTGAAGGCGGCGCTGCTGCTCGAGAACGAGCTGATCAAGCGCCACAAGCCGGCCTTCAACGTGCGGCTGCGCGACGACAAGCAGTACCTGGGCCTGCGCATCGACCCGCGCGAGCCGTGGCCGCGGCCGACGCCCGTGCGCCGCTTTCGCGAGGACGGCGCGGCGTACTTCGGTCCGTTCACGTCGAGCCTCTCGCTGCGCGAAGCGATCTCGAACCTGCGGCGCATCTTCCCGCTGCGCTCGTGCTCCGATCCGGTCTTCCGCGACTACGCCCGGCGCGGCCGCCCGTGCATCGAGTTCGAGATGAAGCGCTGCCTCGCGCCGTGCTGCGGGCTGGTCGGTGCGCCGGAGTACGCGCAGCTCGTCGAGGGGACGGTGCTGTTCCTGCGCGGGCGCTCGGACGACCTGCTGCGCGAGCTCGGCGACGCGATGCAGCGCGCCGCCGCCGAGGAGCGCTACGAGGACGCCGCGCGCCTGCGCGATCGCATCGCCGCGGTCGAGCAGACCGTGCAAAAGCAGACGATCGTCGGCGAGCGCGCCGTGGACCGCGACGTCTTCGGCTTCGCGCGGCGCGGCGGCGAGGTCGAGATCGCGCTGCTGCACGTGCGCGCCGGCCGCGTGGTCGGGCACGCGGCGCACGCGTTCTCCGACCTCGTGCTCGACGACGCCGAGGTGTTCGGCTCGTTCCTGGTCCAGTACTACGCGGTCCCCGATCGGCCGGTGCCGGGCGAGGTCTGGGTGCCGTTCGAGCCGAGCGAGAGCGCCGCGCTGCGCGAGTGGCTCGCCGAGCGCGCCGGGCGGCGCGTCCTGCTGCGCGCGCCGCAGCGCGGAGCCGGGCGCGAGATGATTGCGATGGCGGACGCCAACGCCGAGCTGCGTCTCGCGCAGCGGCTCGACGCGCGCGAGAGCGTCGCGGCGGCGCTCGCGGAGCTGCAGGAGCGCCTGGGCCTCGCGAAGCTGCCGCAGCGGATCGAGTGCTACGACGTCTCGACGCTCGCCGGCACGCTCGCCGTCGGCAGCCGCGTGGCGTTCGTCGACGGCCAGCCCGACAAGAACGGCTACCGCCGCTACCGCATCCGCGAAGCGCCCGCCGGCGACGACCTCGCGTGCATGCGCGAGATGCTGGCGCGCCGGATCGCCAAGGCGTCGAGCGATCCGCTGCCCGATCTCCTCGTCGTGGACGGCGGCCGCGGGCAGCTCGGCGTCGCGGTCGCCGCGCTGCACGATGCCGGCGTCGCCATCGCGAACGAAGCCTCAGCCCTCGATCGAAGCACCGACGCTCTCTTCCGCCGTAGCGAGCCAGAGGCGAGCGGGCAGATCGCCGGGCCTGACGTCATCGGACTCTCGAAGGAACGCGCGGGCGAGGGCGCGTCGGCGCGCGTGCGCCGCTCGGGTGGTCTCAAGGCGGAGCACGTGCACCTGCCGCAGCGCAAGGATCCCGTGCTGCTGCCGCCCAGCTCCGCCGCGCTGCTGCTGCTGCAGCGCGTGCGCGACGAGGCGCACCGCTTCGCGATCGAGTTCCAGCGCTCGCTGCGGCAGCGCGCGCACATGACGTCGATCCTCGAGGAGATCCCGGGCATCGGCCCGACGCGGCGGCGCGCGCTGCTGCGCGAGCTCGGATCGCTGCGCGCGGTGCGCGAGGCGACGCCCGACGCGCTCGCCGCGGTGGACGGCATCTCGGCTGCCGACGCGGCGCGCATCCGCGCCTTCTTCGCCGCGCTCGAGGCGCCGGAGAGCGCGGACGCGGCGATCGAGGCGGAGCCCGCGCTCGCGGCCGATCCCGCGCCGCCCGCGTCCGAGGCCTGACGCATCAAGGCGGCTCCGCGCCGGGCCGATGCGGGCCCGGAAGGAGCCGCGCATGGTCCTCCGAACCTTTCTCTTCCCGATCGCGCTCGCGGGCGCGCTGCTGGCGACCGCCGCGCCCAGCGCGCGCGGCGAGATCTATCGCTGGACCGACGCCGACGGCCGCGTGCACTACACGCAGGATCTCCAGGGCGTCCCGCCCGAGCACCGCGCCGCCGCGCGCGAGCGCGCCGGCGCAGCGGACGGGCCGAGCCGCGTGCAGACCTTCTCGAGCGAGCCCGCCGCGCAGGCGCCGAGCGCGCCGCGCCGACGCGCCTTTGCGTCGGGCGCGCGCGGCGAGCGCCGCGTGCACCGCATCCCGGTGGAGCGCGCGGGCAACGGCATGATCGTGCCGGTGCGGCTCAACGGCCGCGTCGTCGCGCCGTTCCTCGTCGACACCGGCGCGAGCTACGTGCTCGTCCCGGAGTCGGTGGCCGAGGAGGCGGGCATCCTGCCGGGGCCCGAGGCGCGCAAGCTCCAGTTCAGCACCGCGAACGGGATCGTCGAGCAGGCGGTCGTGTCGCTCGAGTCGGTCGAGCTCGGCACCGCGGTCGCGGAGGACGTGCCCGCGTCGATCAGCCCGACGCTCGAGGTCGGCCTGCTCGGGCTCTCGTTCTTCAACCGCTTCACCTACCAGGTGGACGCCGCCAGCGGCGTGCTCACGCTGGTCGACAACGACCTCGCCGCCAACGGCGACCTGCGCGGCGGGCGCTCGCACTCGCAGTGGCGCAGCGAGTTCGAGGGCATGCGGCGGCGCATCGGCGCGATCGAGGCGCGCCGCGACGAGACGCCGTCGAGCCGCAGCCGACTGCACGCCGAGCTCGACCGGCTGCAGCGCGAGGCCGAGCGCGAGCTCGACCTGCTCGACGCCGAGGCGGACGAGGCGCACGTGCCCGACGCCTGGCGGCACTGAGCGCGCGCACGCCGATTTCCCCTCGTCACGCCGCGATCACCCTTTGCCGCGGCGGGCCGCGCGCCGCGCGCACGTGCAGCGCGCCCGCGCTTTCCGCCGCGGGAAGCGGCGTTGCGGCCGTCACTGCGCACGCGCGCGCCGGGGCATCCTTCTTGCTCCAGCCGGGCGCATGCGACTTCGCTCCCGTCCCGTGCCCGCGCGCGACCGCGCGCGCATCCAAGCCGACCTCGAACGACTCGGTGTCCCGAAGCCGCTGCGCGAGGCGCTCGGCCAGCGGCTCGCCGACCTGGCCGCGGATCTTCCCGAGGACGCGTACCGCGCCGCGCTGGCGGGCGTCGCGGCCGCGCACGACGTGCACCGCCTCGGCGAGGAGAGCGCCCAGCGCACGCTGCGCGACTACCAGGAGATCCAGCGCCTGCTCGGCGCGTTCTCGGGCGAGATGAAGAAGCTCGACGAGGCGCTGCGCGTGCTCGCAGCCTACGTGCAGCGGATGCGCAGCCGCGCGCAGGCGGCGGACCGGGCCGACACCGTCCACTAGCGTTCTCCGCGTCGCCGCCGTTCCCGCGCGGCGGTACGGTCGGCGTTCCCGGTCCCGCGGAGTCCGCCGATCGCGGCTCTCGTCGCGCTGCTCGCCGCACAGGCGCTCGGGATCCTCGCTGCGGACCGCGGCGCGATCGGCGCGCAGGCGGCGCTCGCGTTCGCGGCGGCGGCGCTCGCGCTCGGCGTCGCGCTGTGGCGGCGCGGCGCGCTCGCG
>QEVM01000263.1 GCA_003576805.1 Pseudomonadota bacterium
GGCTGGTTCGACGGCTGGTCGATCGCGATCGCGCGCCGCCGCGATCCGCCGAGCGTCGCGCCACCTCGAACGTGGCTGCTGTCGATCGGGTGGCGGCGGCACCGCGCCATAAATCCGCGCGAGGTGCCGGGGACGTGAATCGGGTCCCGGTCACGGTCTCCGCGCGCCGCGCTGGCGTGGTCGAGGCGTTCGGTCCGCGCGGATTCCGAGCCGAGCGGCCCGCGTCGCTGGCGGGCGCCGCCGATCCGCAGTGCGCGCGTTCGGGTGCGGAGCGGCGTCACTCTGCGGGGTTAGGTACGTGATTTCGTGAAGCGATAGCGTAGAAGGATGGACAGAATTCCGTGGATTGCTGGTTTCTGGGTCGCTGAAGCCGTGGTTTCGACGCTCGTCAGCCGGTGGGTCTCAGTCGTGCCGGCGTGGGCAATCTGGCTTGTCGCTGGAGCGGCTTCACTCATCGTTGGGATTCTGTGGTTTAGGTCGGAGGCGGCAAAGATTGCGCGTGCTAAGCCAGCCGAACGAAGGGCGAGACTAGGGCGACTCCACTGGCTCCTGCTCGTCCAATGCGTCTCGGTTGCAGCCCCGATCGGAATTGCTGTCTATGGCAACGGAGCCGAGGCCAAGAGACGCCTTCACGAAGCCGGAAGGATTATCGAATCTCTTCCGATCCAAGAGCGCTTCTACCGATCGATCCCGGCAAACGCGGACATAATCGTGCGAGGGTTCAAGATCGACAAAGAGGTCGGCGCTTGGTTTGGGGTCGGGGATAGGGACGGCAATCGTTACACGGTGCTCGTTACCGAACTCGAAAAGCAAGGCACTTCGTATACGGCCCGATTCGGTGTTACGGGACATGACTCCCACAACAACAAGACGCACGGATTCGCTCCATCCCGGATACCCATAAAAGCAGGCGAAGTCTCCCTGCCGATCGCAGTTGGAGCGAACCTCTTCTTCGTTTTTATCGATTCGGTAGACATCGATTTCGCAACCGTTTCCGTTGCGATGGCCAGAGACAAATACCGTGGTCCTGGGATACTCGCGGAAGACTTTCCGCCAATCGCGATGTGCGAACCAGACCGAGGGGCCGCTTCAACTTCATCGGCGAATGCTGGGGCCGCGAGGTGAGCGCCTTGTACTTCACCCGCTCCGCTGGCACCAGCCTCAGCACTCGATCGCGGAACAGGAACGGGTTCCTCCGCTTGTTGCGGCGGCAACTCCACCTCATCGAGATAGCGATATAGGTGTTTCTTGCAGACCTTGTGATAGGCACCGATGAACGAGCGGTCGAGCAGCAACCGAACGCTCTTCATCGTGTCGTGTGAATTGCCCCGTTTACCCACTGCTCGCGGGCGAGGTTGACCGTTTACCGTGCGAGGTTCCGTGCTTGCGCGTTGCGCTGACGTAAGAATGGCACCCGTCGGTACATGAATTTTGGCGCGCGGGGAGACGTTCTTCTCGATGACGGCGTGGACGGTGGGCGACTTGCGGTCGGCGACGTGGCGCAGCCGGACTCCCGCTGCGCGAGACCGCGCCCAGGACGACGGCTCTCGTTATCGAGCTTGTTGACGCCCTTCCGCATCCGGACGTTGCCACCGATGAACATCTCGCCGCTCTCGATGACGCCGGTCAGCGGCTCGGCGTTCTCGGCCATCGCCCGGCGAATGCGGTGGAGAGAATATCAAGCGGTCTTGCGGTCTTGTAGGAAACCGCTGCGTCCGTCGACCTACTTGGCCGAAACGCCTTTCTTGCTCTCGGCCATCACTGAACCAGCGGAGGAACACTTCCAGAGCGGGCGCTTCGAGTCCCTCGAAAGTCGTCCCGCGACAACGGCCCGAGATCCCGGGCTATCGCCCTCGTCGACGGCACGGGCGCGCTCCACCGCGATCGGCGGATGGCGAGCGGCGGTGTCGATCGTAGTCCCACAGCCCGATGGCGCGGCGCCGCTCGCATCGAGTTAGCGTCTCGATCGATACGGGACTGCGAGCGAATCCAGCGCGCTCTCACCTTCACCGCGTCTCCGCCGCCGCGATCGTCTTCCGATACACCTCCTCCAGCCCGCGCTCCGCATGCACGCGCTCCCCGACTCTTTCGAAGCCGAGCTTCGCCGCGACGGCGAGCGAGGCGCGGTTGTCGGGCGCGATCGAGAGCTCGCTTCCGCGGCGTAGCCGTTGCGGCGCTCCGCGGCGAAGATCGTGTAGCCGAACTCGACGCCGTCGGACGCGCCGTCGCACTGCGGCGCGGCGCCGGGGCGGCCGTGAATGCCGGTGACGCCGATCACGCGGGACTCGCGCCCGAGCACGACGGCGCGCAGCACGCCGGATCCGAGCGTCACGAGGCGCAGTCGTTCGGTGCGGATCTCGTGCGGCACGGCACGCAACCTAGCGGCGCCGCGGAATGCGCCGCTGCGCGCGATCGCCGCCTGCTAGGGTGTTTCGCGGAGGCTCGCGCATGCCCTACCGCGTCATCCAGTGGGCGACCGGCAACGTCGGGCGCGCGGCCGTCGAGGCGGTCGTCGCGCATCCGGAGCTGGAGCTGGTCGGGTGCTGGGTGTACGCGCCCGAGAAGGCGGGACGCGACGTCGGCGAGATCGTCGGGATCGGGCCGATCGGCGTCACCGCGACGGACGACGCCGACGCGCTGCTCGCGATGGACGCCGACTGCGTGCTGTACAGCCCGCTGCTCGCCAAGCCCGCCGAGGTGGTGCGCATCCTCGCGTCGGGCAAGAACGTGGTGACGCCGCTCGGCTGGTTCTACCCGGACCGCGGCTCCGCGCAGGTCGCCGAGATCGAAGCCGTGTGCCGCGCGGCGGGCGTCACGTTGCACGGCACCGGCATCCATCCCGGCGGCGTCACCGAGCGCTTTCCGCTGATGCTCTCCGCGCTCTCGAAGAGCATCGTGCACGTGCGCGCCGAGGAGTTCTCCGACATCCGCAGCTATGCGGCGACCGCGGTGGTGCGCGACGTGATGCTGTTCGGCAAGCCGCCGGCGGAGGCCGCGAAGAGCCCGATGTTGAAGATCCTGGGCGGCGGCTTCCAGCAGTCGATCGACATGGTCGCCGCCGCGCTCGGCTTCGCGCTCGACGCCGAGAAGCGCACGCGTCACGAGATGGCGGTCGCGACGCAGCCGCTCGAAACGCCGGTCGGGACGATCGAGAAGGGCGCCGTCGCGGCGCAGCGCTTCGTCTGGCAGGGCACGGTGCGCTGCGAGCCGGTCGTCACGGTCGCCGTCAACTGGCTGATGGGCGAGACGCACCTCGATCCGCCGTGGACGTTCGGCGCTGAGCGTGAACGCTTCGAGATCGAGATCACGGGCGACCCGCCCGCGAAGGTCGTGTTCCACGGTCTGCATCCGAGCGACTGGCGCGCGGCGCAGCGGCGCAATCCCGGCATCGTCGCGACGGCGACCCACTGCGTCTCGGCGATTCCCTTCGTGTGTCGCGCGGCGCCCGGCATTGCCACCTATCTCGACCTGCCGCTCGTGCACGGGCGCGCGGACGCCGCGCTCGCATGACCGGCATCCTCCCGGAAGGCGAGAACGTCCGCCGCGCGCTGCGCTGGATCGCCGAGGAGCGCCGCGCCCGGCCCGACGCGCCGCTCGCGAAGCTGCTCGACGAGGCGATGCGGCGCTTCGACCTGACGCCGATCCAGTGCGAGCGGTTGGTCGAGCTCTACCGCGCGGCGCGCGAACGGGACCCCGACGCCTAGCCGGGAGGCTTCGCCGCCTCCCGGCGGCGTATCGGCTGGCACGACCCTTGCGACGCAAACGAAGGTCGGGATCGCGGCGATCCCGCGTCGTCCATCGCACCGCGGCGGCCGCGCGTTCTACAAAGCGTCGGCCGCGCGAAGGAGAGGTGCATGCGCAAACTCCACGGTTCCATCGGCTGGGTCGCGGCGGGTCTCTTGCTGGCAGCTCCGGCGTTCGCCGGCAGCGACGCCGAGTTCGTCGAGAAGGCCGCCAGCGGCGGGATGATGGAGGTGAAGCTCGGCGAGTACGCGTCGAAGAACGCGGCGAGCGAGGACGTGCGCAGCTTCGGCCAGCGCATGGTGACGGATCACTCGAAGGCCAACGCGGAGCTGAAGGAGCTCGCCGCGAAGCACGACATCACCGTGCCGACCGAGATGAGCGACGAGCACCAGGCCATGAGCGAGAAGCTGATGGGGATGAAGGGCGCCGAGTTCGACCGCGCCTACATGGACGCGATGGTGGACGATCACACGGCCGACGTGGAGGCGTTCCGCGCGGAGGCCAAGGAAGGCGCGACCGAGATCGATCGCTGGGCGGCCAAGACGGTGCCGACGCTCGAGATGCACCTCGAGATGGCGCGCGACGTCCACAAGCAGGTCGCGGGCACGGCGACCGGCGGGACGACCGGCGAAACGGCGGCCGAGGGCGAGAAGCCCGGCGGCGTGAAGGGCGCCGTCGAGTCGCTCGAGCGCGAGGTGAAGGACGTCCTCGACACGGACGAGCCGTGACGGACGCCGAGATCCGCGAGGGCGCCGAGGAGGCCGCCAATCGCGAGCGGCTCTGGTCGCTCGTGAAGGACATGAAGTTCGGGATGCTGACGACCAGCGAGGAGGACGGCTCGCTGTCGAGCCGTCCGATGACCACGCAGGACGCCGGCTACGACGGCTCGATCTGGTTCTTCGCGCCCGACGACGGACCGCTCGCGCACGCGATCGCGCGCAACCCGCGGGTCAACGTGAGCTACGCGCACCCGGGCGACATGCGCTTCGTGTCGGTGTGCGGCGTCGCCGAGCTCGTCGACGATCCGGCGCGCAAGCGCGCGCTCTGGAATCCGATGGCGGAGGCCTGGTTCCAGGGCGGCCCCGAACATTCGCACGCGGCGCTGCTCCGGGTGGAGGTCCGACACGCGGAGTACTGGGAGGGCTCGTCGAGCCGGATGGTGCAGCTCTTCGCCGTCGCGAAGGCGGCGATCACGGGCCGCCCGCCGGTGGACCTCGGCGAGCACGTGGAGGTGAAGCTCTAGGCCCGTTCCGCGGGCGCGCGCCCTCGCATGGTAGTCTCGGCGACTCCAGCAACGGGGGCGTCACATGCTTCGGATCGCACTTCGCACGCTCGGGATCGCGGTCGTGGTCCTGGTGCTGCTCGGCGGCGCGGGGCTCTGGTGGGCGAGCCGCAACGTCGTCGCGACCGCGCCGGTGCCGCCCGAGAACCGCACCGCCGAGCTCGCCAGCATGCGGACGCTGCCGGGCGGCGGCAGCGTGCTCGGCTTCGTCGGCCGCTACGGCAGCCACGCGTGGCTCGGCATCCCGTACGCGCAGCCGCCCGTCGGAGAGCTGCGCTGGCGCGCGCCGCAGCCGCCGGCGCCGTCGAACGACAAGCACGAGGCGCTCGCCTTCGGACCGATCTGCCCGCAGATCGCGAGCCCGTTCGGCGGCGTCTACGACGTGCCGCAGGGAAGCGTCGCCGGCGACGAGGACTGCCTCTACCTCAACGTGTACGCGCCGGCGATGACGGGCAGCGACGCGCAGGACGCCGGCCTCCCCGTCATGGTGTGGATCCACGGCGGCGGCAACTCGGTCGGACACGCGAGCTTCTACGACGGCGGCCGTCTCGCGCAGGAGCAGGACGTCGTCGTCGTCACGTTGAACTACCGGCTCGGCCCGCTCGGCTGGCTGCGCCATCCCGCGCTGCGCGGCGCGGGCACGAGCGCCGACGACCAGTCCGGCAACTTCGGCACGCTCGATCTCGTGCGCGCGCTCGAGTGGGTGCGGGAGAACGTCGCGGGCTTCGGCGGCGATCCCGCCAACGTCACGGTCTTCGGCGAGTCCGCGGGCGGGCGGAACGTGGTGTCGCTGCTCGCGTCGCCGCGCGCGGCCGGGCTCTTCCAGCGCGCCATCGTGCAGAGCGGCGGCCTGTACACGGTGCCGCCCGCCGACGGCGAACGCTCGGTCGACGACGCGCCGCCCGGCATGCCGGGCAACAGCGCCGACCTCGTCGCGAACCTGCTCGTGAACGAGGGCCGCGCGCAGGACCGCGCGGCCGCCCGGCAGATCGCCGCTTCGATGCCCGCCGACGAGCTCGCGCGCTGGCTGCGCGGCAAGACGCCCGAGGAGCTGTTCGGCGGCTACGGCCGCGACGCGTTCGAGGGCCTGCTCGAGTTCCCCGACGTCTTCGCCGACGGCGCGGTCGTGCCCGAGGGCGACCTGCTCGCGCGCCTCGCGACGCCCGACGGCTGGAACCGCGTGCCCGTGATGATCGGCACGACCAAGCACGAGGACCGGCTCTTCCTGTTCGCCGACCCGCGCTACGTGCGCCGTCTGCTCGGCGTCGTGCCGCGGGTGCAGGATCCCGATCTCTTCCTCGCCACGTCGGACGCGCTCGCCACGATGTGGAAGGCGACCGGCGCCGACCGCCCCGCCGACGCGATGTGGCGTACGCAGCCGAACGTCTTCGTCTACCGCTTCGACTGGGACGAGGAGCCCGCCCTGCTCGGGCTCGATCTCGGCACCTACCTCGGCGCGTCGCACGCGTTCGAGATCCCGTTCGTGTTCGGCCACTGGGACCTCGGCGGTCAGGGCAACGTGATCTACCGCGCCGAGAACGAGGCGGGCCGCGAGGAGCTGGCCGCGAAGATGATGTCGTACTGGGCGGCGTTCGCGGCGGACGGCGATCCGGGCCGCGGCCGCCGCGGCGAGCTGCCGGCGTGGACCGCGTGGGACGGCCGCCCGCAGGCGCCCAAGACGATGCTGCTCGACACCACGGCCGGCGGCGGCGTGCGCATGATCGACGGGACGACGACCGTCGAGGGCGTGCTCGCGACGGTCGAGTCGGACGCGCGGCTCGACACGCAGCGCGAGCGCTGCTGGGTGTACCGCGAGCTCGCGTCGCGCTGGCGCGGCATCACCCGCGACGACTACGCCGCGCGCACCGAGTGCGCGGCGTTCCCGTTCGACGCGTTTCCGTGGCAAGGGTAGGGAGGGCGCGTGCAGCTCGGCATGATCGGACTCGGCCGCATGGGCGCGAACATGGTGCGCCGCCTGCTGCGGGCCGGGCACGAGTGCGTCGCGTACGACCTGAATCCCAACGCCGTGAACGCGCTCGCCGCGGACGGTGCGCGCGCGGCGTACTCGCTCGACCAGCTCGTCGACGCGCTCGCGCCGCCGCGCGCGCTGTGGCTGATGGTTCCGGTCGCGCACGTCGAGTCGACGCTGGCCGCGCTCGCGCCGAAGCTCGCGGCGGGCGACGCCGTCGTCGACGGCGGCAACTCGCACTATCCCGACGACATCCGCCGCGCGGCGGCGCTGCGCGCGCGCGGCGTCGAATGGATCGACGCCGGCACGAGCGGCGGCGTGTGGGGCCTCGAGCGCGGCTACTGCCTGATGGTCGGCGGCGAGCCCGGCGCGGTGGCGCGGCTCGCGCCGATCTTCGACGCGCTCGCGCCGGGCGTCGAGGCGGCGCCGCGCACGCCGGGCCGCGCG
>QEVM01000030.1 GCA_003576805.1 Pseudomonadota bacterium
CGCCGCCAAGCCTCCGACGCAAACGTCCTCTGATGAGCCACGTCATCCCCCCCGGCTCTCTTCTACCATGCCGGGCGGCTTTTTCAGAGGTTCCCTAGGGGACGAGCGGCCCCGGTACAATCAGCACCGGCCGTCCGGAGGGAGTCGCATGTACGAAGTCGTGGGGGCGTATGCTGTCGCGAAGATCGCCGACAAGCTCATCGAGGACTTCGCCGGCAGCGTCGTAGAGCGATGGTCCCGCTACCGGGCGCGGCGCTTCATCAACGCATTGGCGAGCGGTATCGCCCAGGGCGCCATCGGCGAAGCGGAAGTCCGAGAGCGAATCGACAAGACGCTCGCCGACGAGAAGAAGTCGGAGGCGCTCTTCGAGGCGTACCGCCGCGTATGCCTCGCTGCATCCCGCGATGTTGGTCCTCGAGTGATCGGCTTTCTCATGGCCAAGCTCCTCGCGGAAGGTCGGACGGCCTCCGACCACGAGGAGCGCCTCATGATGGCTGCCGAGACTCTGACGGACGGAGAATTCCAGGCGTTCGTGGGATTCCTGCACAAGCTGAATGCAGCGGACTCCGACCCGAAGACACGTGACTCGACTATCTGGATCGAGCAGCATTGGGAGACCGTGGACGACAGCGGCTTGAGTCGCGGTGGAATCGACCTCGCCCCTCTTAACCTCGCCGATTCGCACGGCACGTGGGCGCTCAAGCTCGCCGCCGCCGGGATTCTCGCGCAGCAGGTCCGGCAGACCCACCATCCCTATCACGCAGACTCCGATCGGCACATTGACGAGGATGGCGTGACGATCAAGTACACCTGGTACGTCGGAGCAGATCGCGCGTTTGCGGGATTCCTCGATTTGCTCGACGTGGCGTCGCGCACGGACGAGTAGCAAGCGGCCTTACCCGGGCCTTCCTAGCGCATCTCGGATGTGAGAATCCGATTCGGGATGGCTGGCGTTCGGAGCGCAGACGTGCGGTCTTCCGATCCGCTGGGTCGCGTCAGCCCTCGGGCCCGACCAGCTCCACCCGCTCGCGACGGCGCAGCAGCTCGACGAACGCGGGCTCGCGCTCGATCAGGAGCCGGCGGTACGCCTGCTCGACCGTCTCGTCCTCGCCGCGCGCGTCCGCGGCCATCCCCTCCAGCTTCACGTCGATGTCGTGCAGCGTCATGGGCTGCTGCGCGGCGTCGCGCGCCGCGGCGTCGCGCTCGGCGCGGTCGCGGAGCGACGTGTTTCGGAGTCGCTCGGCGGCGCGCTCCTCCGGGCTGGATTCGAGGGCCGGCACCGCCGGGTCGTCGGCGCCCAGGGAGGCGAGCGCGGGCGGCATCGCGATGTCGTCGCGCTTCATCATGACCGCGACCGCGCCGCGCTGCGCGGGGCGATCCACCGCGGCCAGCTCGTCGATCTTGAACTCCTTCATGACCCGGCGCCTTCGCGCGGAGCTACTCGCGTGATGCGACACGTCTCTCCTCCCGCCTGCGCTCGTTTCGCTCGAACTGCTCCTGGTCGAAGTCTTCCCAGCGCTCCGCCAGCTCGACCAGGGACGTGGTCATGTGCCTGCCCCACGGCGTGAACAGATCCGCGCGGACGCGGTCCTCGCCGTAGAGCGTGACGCAGCGAAGCGTCTCCGCGTCCGGGACGAGCAGCGCGACGCCCGCCTGCTCGACGGGGGCGAACTTGAACTGCCAGGCGTAGTGCCGCGGCTCCTGATCTCGAAGGCGCAGCTCGCCGCGCGCGAGCGCGATGAGCGGGTAGGTGTTGCAGTCCTCCTCGTCCTCGGCGATGCGGGCCAGCGCGCGCACGCTCGGCCAGCGGCCGGTCTCGTCGCGCGTGCGACGCGCGTGCGCGTAGGCGTGCAGAGTGCCGGGCAGCAGCATCTCCAGCGGACGGAGGTCGAGCGACACGGCTACGCTGCCTGCTCGTAGCGCTGGTGCATCGCGGCCAGCGCGGCGTCGCCGTCGAGAAGCAGCCGCCCCATCGCCGCCTCGACGCTCTCGTCCGCGCGCTTCAGCGCCTTCGTGTACGTCTGCATCGCGTCGTAGATCGCGGCGCGCGGGCCGGTCGACTTCACGATGGGCGACTCGGCCGCGTGCCGCTCGCGCAGCGCTGCGAGCTTCGCGACCTCGCGCTGGCGCGCGTCGCGCAGCTCGATCGTCTCGGCGACGTACAGCGCGCGGGCCAGCTTTGAGAGCCGCTCGTCGCGGTCGGTGTGCAGCCGGCTGAGGCTCGCACCAACGGATTCGCCGGCTCGCTTCTCACTTTCCGCCAGCGCCAGCATGCACTCCTCGTAGTCGCGCGCGGCGAAGCGCGGCGTCGCGCCGTTCGTCGACTTCGCGACGCGGTCCGCGTCGCCGAGCACATCGTCGAGATTCGGTTCCGTCACGCTGCGGTGCCTCCAAGAGTCGCGGTTTCGGCAGTGACCAGGGGACGGACGTGCGCCGCGACCGTCGGGCGTCCCAAGCCCAGGGCGCGCGCGAGCGCCGGGCTCGCGTGCCAGACGGCGCGCTCGATCGCGGCACCCGAGCGCCGGGCGAGCATCGTCGCAGGGACGTCGCGTCCGGCGGCGCGGAGCACGGCCTCCAGCGCGGCGCCGGACCGCTCGTGCTCTTCGAGCGCGGCAGCCAGCTCGGTCAGCGCGGCGTCGACGCGCGCAGCGGCGTGCAGCCGGTCGCGGATCAGGTCGTCTGCCTCGCGGCCGGCGGCGGCGCGGCGCTCGGCGTCGACCGCGGCCCGGGCCTCGTCGACCCGCGCAGTCGCCACGGGAAGCGCGGCGAGCGCGTCGCTCCGGCGCTGCTCTGCGTCGGCGAGCTGGCGTCGCGCGCGCTCGGCGGCCAGATCGTCGCGTGCCTCCACGGCGAGGCCGAGAGCGCCTCGGGCCTCGGCCGCCTCGGCTTCGGCGTGGCTGACCATCTCCTCGAGCTCCGCGCGCCGGGCCTCGGCGGCGGTGATCGCTTCGGTGTCCATCAGGGTTCCTCCAGCAGTCGCCAGCACTGCGGGCCGGCGAGCTCGATCTTCAGGCGGTGGCGACGAAGGTTCCCGACAACGTCGCGCAGGTGGTCGGCGGAGCGGAGCCGCAGCGCGCCTAGGTCGTCGACGCCGACCCCGCGCTCGCCGCGCTCCCGGAGCAGGGCGAGCACCCGGCCGCCGCTGCTCTCCGGCTCGACGCTAT
Organism: Pseudomonadota bacterium; assembly: GCA_003576805.1. Lineage (GTDB taxonomy): Bacteria > Myxococcota_A > UBA9160 > UBA9160 > PR03 > PR03. The sequence continues at coordinate 3,165 of QEVM01000030.1, forward strand.
CGCCGGGCCTGCGCGTCGCGGTCGGGCACGGGAACGCGAAGCGACGCCTTCGCGTCCTGATCCGCTGCTCTCGCCTCGCCTGATCCATCGCGCGAAGTCTCGGGCGTTGGGGGAGGCGACGACAATGGACCTTCGGACCGTGAGTCCGGCGGTCGTGGTCTGCATCAACGTGTGGTTCCTCGATCTTTCGATCGCACGGGGATCGTCAAGAAGGCGGGAAGAAGGTGGCGCCCGCCTCGCATGCGAAGCGAGCGCCATCCGCCTCGGCTACGACGATTGGGATCTCTCGGTACGTGCCCGCTCCGCGACCGCTCTGCATCCATCGAGCACCGTGGCGCCAGCGGCCAGTCCCAGACGGGAGCGCGCCTTGCGCGGCAGGCGCTCCGCAAGCAGTCGGCGTGCGAACTCGACAACCTGGTCCACGGGCCGAATGCCAATGAGCAGCTTCAGCAGCACGTCACCGAAGCCGGGCTCGGGTTCGGGCCCGCCGAGGATCCGCCATACATCAACCGCGCGTCGGGTGTCGCTCTCCTGGAGGGCGAAGATCGCGACACAGACGGCGCTGCTGCGCGCGACATCCCTGAAGTCGCGCTCCACGACAGGCGCCATGCGCGCCGCGGACCGCGGATTCGCGAGCAGCTCGAAGACTTGCTCCCAGGTGGCATCCGGTGGCGCGTCGGCAAGATCACGCGCGGTCACGGCCGCGGCATTGTGCAGCGAGCTCCCGCTCCGCTCAAAATCCTCGATGAGCTGATAGAGCGCCTCGCCGCCATGCACGGCGTGAATGCTCTTCCATTTGTCGAGGAGCCCTGAGAGCACGCGGAATCCATCCGCCCACCGCGGCTGCGATGAGGACTGATCGCAGGGCGGAGGCCAGAGGTTGAGTGCGCACATCTGGTCCGCGCACAGCATCATGTCCATCAGTTCCTCATCGTTCTCAGGCATGCCGTGCTTTTTGAGAATCCCCACAGCAAGAACGAGATCGGATCGATACGCAGCCCACATGATCGCCTCGACCCACGCCCCCTTCGCGAGCATTCGCCGGTACGGCTTGTCTCCATATCGCAACAGGATCCGTTCCAGGTCCAGGACACGAGCGGCCTCCGCTCCATGAACAGGTTCGATCACTTCCGACAACGCACTTTCTCCCTCCGCACAAGCGAGCCCAACAACGCATCGCACGCGGCTCCGACTCGGCTCGCTGACTCCACTGCGAGTTGAGCAGATGAAGCGGCCTTCGACAGCAGGTGCAGATCACTTCTTGACGTTCTCTGGCAGAAGTGTGTCGGCAACGATCGAGCTAAGTGGACCACTAGTCCCTCACGCGGGCCATTCGTTGCCGGTCATCATTTTCTTTGGTGCGAGTCGATCAAGCTGCATCGAATCGATCGGAAATCGGGCCTTCCGATCCCCTTCGGATCTGCGATCCGCCGGGCAGCCGTCGTGTTCCGGTGTCGCGGCGCGGGTTTCGCCCAAGGGGCGGCTGGCGCGCAAGGTCCGAGGCAAGGCGGCGCCGCCCGATCGTCGCGCGGAGCCGTGCCTCGCGCGCGATCGCGCGGAGGGCCGGGCGGATGGGGCGGGGCGGCGCAGCGGCCTCGCGCTCGCGCGCCCAGGAGTCGCGAGCGGCTCGAAGGTCGGCTCGCCCACGGGCGCCGGCTGCTCGCGCGCGTGCGCGATCGCGAGGCGTCAGGACCGGTCAATCAGGACGGCGTGCAGCCCGCTCCGTCGTGGTCGCGCTCCCGCCGGTCGCGTCTGCGCGCGTAGGACTTAACGGAGCGCGCGGGCGGGGTGGGCCGCATACCAGCCCCACTACAGGGTCGGTCAGGTCGGTCACAGGTCGGTCAGGGCGAAGTTCCCGCCCCTACACGACTTTGCCGACTTGACCGACCTAGAAGAAGAGGAGAGGTGGCAGCGCGGAATCGGCCTTCGGCCCGAGTTCGGTCCGCACCCCTGGGCTCCGTGAAAAACAGGTCGGCTAGGTCGGTCAGGTCGGCAGACCGCTGCAACGGCGCGGGGTTCCGCTTACCGACCCATGCTCGCAGGTCGGTAGGTGGTCGGCGCAGGTCGGTACACCTAGAAGTGGTCGTCGGCCGGGTGCGCGCCGACGGACTCGCCAAGCTGCCACTCGTCGGCGTCGCCCCATGCGTAGGCGAAGCGCGCCGTCCCCCAGCGCTCGCGTGCCTCGGGCAGCGCCGGGATCTCCCAGCCGCGCGGGCGGCCGTCGTCGCGCTTGGTGAAGCCCAGCACCTCGCCGAGCAGCGCCTGCACCTTGTTAGCTGTGATGTCGGCGCGGCGCGTCCGGCGCTCGATCTCCTCGAGGAGCTTCTTGGTCGGCAGCAGCACGGCGCCGCCGCCGAGCCAGCGCCCGGTCGGGAGCTCGCCGGTCTGAAGCATCTCGAACCAGACGCGCTCGACGGGCCGGCTCTGCAGGCTCGCGGCCTTCTGCCGAGCGAGGGCGGCGGTCTGCGGGATCTGATCGCGCGGGTGCCACTTGTCCAGCCGGAGGCCGAGCAGGTCGTGCAGCATCGCCGCGGCGCCGCCGCCGCGCATCTCGGCATCGATCGCGCCGAACCACGCCTTGTCCTGCTTGCGCTCGTCTGACGCGTCAAACACTGCGAAGCGTCGCTCGTCGAATCCAGCCGGGACGACCCAGTCGTCATTCGACGCCATGATCACGTGCAGGTGGTTCGGCGCCTCGATGAGGTCGCGGTTCTTGCCCTCAATCGGCAGCGTCGGCTCGGTCAGGAACCCCTTGAGCACGCCTTCCGCGGCGCGATCCTCGGGCGCGATCGCCTCGTCGGCGAAGAGCAGCGCGCAGTCACGAAGGTGCGCGTTGAAGTTCCCAACGAGATGCTTCGACGACATGATCTGCAGCCCGTGCTGCCCGAAGAGGTTCTTCACCCACCGAGCGAACGTGCCCTTGCCGGTGCCGCGCGCGCCTCGGAAGACAAGCGCCACCTCGGCCTGCCTCTCTGGGTTCTGAACCGCCCACGCGGCCCAGCGCATGATGTACCGGAACGCCGCGCGCTCGCGCCGCGCGAGAACAACCCAGATGTGTCGCTGCATCGCGCGCCAACTGCCTCGCGTCGGCTCGACTGCGAAACCACGCCAGAGGTTGAACACTCCCTCCGGCGCTTCCCGACCCGGCAGGAAGTCGATCTGCCGGTACTGGCGGCGGTCCGAATGCTCAAGCCACCAGTCGCCGAGCCGTCGAAACTTCGGATTGCCGTTCTTGTCCCTCCCGGCCTCGATCTGGCGATTCATGAATCGATTGCGGAAGTCGGGGAACGACTGGAGAACGAGCTCCTGCCGCACCTGACGCTCCTCGTATGCCTTCTCTCGGAAGAAGGCGACGCGGCACTTCGCCCCCTCGTCCTCCACGACGAAGAACTTCGAATTCATCTCTTCTAGGAGAGGTTCGGCCGCGGCTGCCTTCGCCTGCGCGATCTGGCGTAGCGCGTACTTCTCGGCGCGCGGGCCCTTGTCCAGGACGGAGGCGCTGATGCCGAACGCCTCGTCCATGACGATGCTGTACATGACGTCATCGGGGACGCCGCAGCGGGCGAGGTTGCACAGCGCGTCGAATAGCCACGCGGAGCGCGAGTCGTCGCCCTGCTTTGGGCCCTCGAGCCCGCGGTTGTCGCCCTGGACGATGATGACCTTGACGCGCTCGGGCACGCCCCAGCGGTCGAGCTCGTTGGTGTCGGCGATCTTGTTCGGCGTGCCGGAGATCTGGACCGGGGCCGCGCTGCTGCTGGGCTTCGTCTCCATCGCGGCCGTGAACTGTGAGAGGTCGTAGACTCGATCCTCATGCCACTCGACCAGCTTCGCGACCGTCGGCACGCGACCCTTCCTGAGCTTCACCTTGTCGGGCACGTTGATCGTTCCCGGCAGGCGCATGATCCTGTCGACGTTGTGGCAGTGGTCACCTCCGAACGCCAACTCCAGCGTCAGATTGAAGCGCTTTGCTTCCTCCGCCTTCGCTAGATCGCCCTCGATCAGCAGCGGCTCGCTCAGCTTCCAGAAGCCCTGGTATCCGCCGCCGCTGAACACGATCACGGTGGGCGGTGGGATGCGGTCCGGCGGATTGCGCAACATCGCGAGCGCGCGGTTCTGCTCCGCTTCGATGTCCTCGCCCGCGCGCGGGTCGATGTCGACGTGCAGCCAGTCGAGCGCCGCCACATCCTCGCGGTCCGCCTTCTTGGTCAGCCGCCGCGTGGCGGAGTTGACCATGAAGTAGATGTTGCGGGTGCCGTTGTGGCGCTCGACCCACTCGGCGAGCCGATCGCGCTTGGTCGCGTCGAACGTCGTCGTCTCGATCGACTTCTTGTCCGTGCTGATCGCCGTGGCCGCCCAGGGGCCGCCGGGCCGCCAGCGCTCCAGGAAGTCGAGCGCCGCGCCTGTGTCGCCGCGCGGCTCTTCGGTCGGCGGCGGTTCGGTCACGGGCTCGGGCACGGTCGCGTCGGCGTCGCTTCGCAGCTCTGCCGTCGCGCTCGCCTGCTCCGCGTCGGCGATCTTGCGGTGCAGAGAACTCGCCTTCAGGAGGTCCACGTCGTCCACGCGCCCAGCGGTCGGTGAAGTGACGCACTTCTGCTCCGCGATTCGCTGCTCGATCTCCGCGAGCTCCTCGCGCAGGCGGTCGAGGTCCGCGCTCATCGGCCGACCCCCTCGTCGCGCCGCGGCGCCTGGTGCTCCCGCATCCACTGATTCAGGTCCGTGCGCGAGTAGCGAATGATCCGACCCACGCGCGTGTAGGGCGGACCTTGCCCGCGCGAGCGCCAGATCTCAAGTCGGGGAACGGAGAGGGAGAGGTACGCGGCGGCCTGCCGCGTGTTCAGGAACTCGACCGGCGACCCGCGCAGCGCGCGTTCGATCGCCTCTTCAATCTCGTTGGCGTCCATGACAGCCAGCTCCGGAGTTGGCGCTGGCACCTCGACACACATCGACAGGCGCCAGCGTGGTTAACGCTGAGTCCCGTCGATCCCCGGAAGCTCCGGCTAGGGTGGCTACGTATCGAGCGGCGCTCGTGTCCGGACTGCGACCGGCATCGGTGAGTCACGCCTCCTGCGAGGCGGATCGCGCTCCGAGCGAGCGACCAATCTCCTTCAGAGCGGTCGTTCCCGCAATACCTCGATGCACACGCAGGCATTTCGATTTCGCCTTCGCGCGCGGCCGGTATCGTTCGCGCACAAGCTCAGCTCCGAGCGACCCCGCCCGCTGGCCCTCGCGCCTCGGGCGGGGTTTCTTTCTTCGACGACGCGCGCGTGCGGCCCGGAGTTGCGCGCTCGCTCGGAACTTCATGACGGGCGCGCGAGTCCCGTCGACACAGACTTCGATCGGGCCGGGGCGCGCCTTCCTCGACCCCGGCCGCGTGCCCGCCAGCCGGGCTATGGCGGCACGTCGGCCGGCCCGCTCGCGCCATCTCTTCCGGCGCGGGCGGGCGACCGGCCTTCCCCGACGCCTTGCTTGGGCCCAGGGGCGACGCCGAAGTACGCGGCTCGACTGCGCAACGGTGACCGTACGCGCGGTCTATGCAGCCGCGCGAGCGCGATCACGCCTCGAAGAGCACATCCTCATGCGCTTCGAGTGGTACTTCGACGCGAAGCCGGAGGATCGAGCCATCAGCACCGCGTCCCACGATTCGAGACTCCGCCGGAGGCGACGCAGCGAAGATGGCGTCGATTGGTGCCCTGTCCCCCGCGAATCCGATGACGCGCAGGTTGTGATTCCACTCTACGGCCCACGACCAACACGTTGCTTCGGGGTGCCTGCGGATCACAGCCTTAAAGAATCTGTCGGCAGCGATCGCGACGCAGCGAGGCTCCCATCCCGACACGCCGTGCATGAATGCACGATGCATCGCATTTCCCCAATCTCCGCGCAGGCAATAGGAGATCGTGTAGACGTCTCCCAGAAAGAATCCACCCCGACGCGTACTGGCGTCGTAGGTGACGCGGTAGAAAAGAGCTTGCGCGTGCATCCTCGCAAGCTCGAACACACGATCTGGATCTGGCTGCGGTGGCCCGTTCAGTGTGAACGAGGCGTTGACGCCCGGCATCGGGGCAAGGGCGATCGTCATCGTATGTGCGCTCTCTCCCACAGTCGTGCCGGTTCGACGGTTGATGCTTCCGGCGGCCTTGCGCATCGCCTCCTCACGAAGCACGGGGTCGGGATCAGCGAACTCGCCCGTCGGATCGGGCTGCATCGTGATCGCGGAGAGATCGTCCTCTAGATCCGCCTTCCGCGAGTTGCACGTGATGCATGCCCGCAGGATCAGATTCCAGCTATCCGCGAACTTGCCGCGCGGCACGAATCGGCGCCCGATCGCGTGCTCCTTGTTCCAACTACCCTCAACGAGCTGCGCCCCGCAGTAGGGGCAGTTCTCGTTGTCGAGCACGATCGCCTTGCGAGGCGGAAGCTCGGTTAGGGCTGTGGAGTCAATGCTCATGACGCGGCAGTGTAGAAGGCAAGTTCCTGCTGATCTACTCGGCGTCTGCGCGCTTCTCAATCCACGCCACCAAGAACGCCGTGATCTTCTCCTGGCTCTCGCGCAGGTGCTCGACGCTCGGCCGCATGTAGCCCTCGGTCACGTCGGAGGAGGGCAGGGTGTGGTTCATGAGCATCTTGAGGTCGAGCAGCGGCACGCGCGACTCGTGCGCCGCGCTCGCGTAGGTGTCGCGAAGCCGGTGCGGCGACGGCACCCAGCGAACGCGCCGCGGCTTCTTCCCGGCCTCGCGAATCTCGCGGTAGACGTTCGGCTCCTGTAGCCACGTGACGACGCGGCGGTGGTCGCGCAGCGCGACGCACGGGAACACCCAGCCGTGGTCCCGCCCAGGGGCCCGAACTCGACGGCGCTCTCGGCGCGGCGCGCGCGCAACAACTCGATGCACCGCTTGGACAGCGGCACCGTGAACGCGCGATCGACGCCACCCTTGGGCTTCGGCCGGTGCACCGTCGCGGCGTCGAGGTCGACGTGCTCCCAGCGCACCGTCGCCGCGTCGGTCGCGCGCAGGCCGGTGAGCAGCACGAACAGGTGGTAGTCGCGGCGCACGGGGCTCAGCTCGAGGAGGCGCTCGTGCCAGAGCGGCAGCTCCGTCCAGGTGATCGGCTCGCGGCGGCGGCGCTGCTTGTTCCAGTCCACCGCGACGGTCGGCGCGCGTCCGGGCAGGTCGTGGACGCGGGCGGCCGTGTTGTAGAGCGTGCGCAGGTGGCGCAGCGCGCGATTCGCCGCGTAGATCCCGCTGCGCTCGGTGAGCCGGTGGTGACGCCGACGGCACTCGTCGCGCGAGATCTCGGCGAGCGGCCGGTCGAGCCAGTCGCCCAGGTAGCGGGGGATCTCGTAGGTCAGTGTCTCGATCGTGCGCGGGCTCGCGTCCTTTGCTCGCAGCCGCGTGAGGTGCATCTCCAGCGCCTGCCGGAGCGTGACGCCGCGGGCTGCTCGCGCGCGCTTCGTGACGGCCGGGTCCTCGCCCTTGTCGACGCGCACGGCGAGCGAGCGCGCCTCCTTGCGCGCCTCCTCCGGCGACCACGTCGGGTGACGCCCGATCGTCATGCGGCGCGTGCGCCTGCCCGGGAGGTCGCGCTGGAAGATGTACGTCTTCGTGTTGGGCCCGACGCGCAGGCCGAAGCCGCGCATCTCGGTGTCCCAGAAGATCACCTGCCGCCTGTCAGCGCCGACCGCGCACTTCTCGACGCTCGCCTTCGTCAGCTTCAACTTAGCTGCCACGCCCGCTCCCGAGGAAGGTCCGGAGTAAGGCGCCGGAGTACGGCACACACCGACCTTCGTAAAGACCCGACCTGACAATAATCGTGTGTCAGCGGCGAGTTACGGGCAACGTATGGCGTGGTAAAAGAAGCAGACGTCCTTTCCTAAACCGCGTGTCGGAGGTTCGAGTCCTCTCGGGGGCGCCAGTGCAACGCGGCGCATGGCGCCCGGACGCCGAGCGTCGTAGGGTCGTCGTTGCCGTGTGCATCACCGTCTGCGTCGGTCGATGCCGGTGTGCGCCGATCCCTGGGGCAGCGAGACGATGAAGGCAGCGGAAGCTCTCTCGGCGCTCGCAGAGGTCTCCGTCGCCTTCGCGGGCTTCTCGGGCATCGTCACCGCGTTTCGGCAGCACAATCTCGGCGAGTGGAGTCGGCTCGACCGGTTCCGCTTCCGCTTCATGATCGAGTTCAGCCTCGCCACGTTGGCCCTCTCGCTCCTCCCGTTCTTCCTGTCGGAGCTGGGCCTGTCCGAGCCGCGCGTATGGAGCATGTCGAGCGTGGTGCTGGGCGCCGGCGCGCTCTTCTATCTGGTGCGTTCCGCGCTCCGCCTCCGTCCGCTCGTCGTCGCGGGAGAGCCGGTGAGTCGCGGTCTCGCGGCGGTCAGCGTCGCGGTCGGGATCGGGGTGACGGCGTCGGCCCTGGCGAACGCCGCGGGCTTCTTCTCCGCGGCGGCGGGCGTCTACCTGGCCGGGGTCGGTGGTTGTCTGTTCGTGTCGTCGGCCATGTTCGCGCGCTTGCTCCTGGGCAGCGCGACCGCCTCACGCGACGACGCATCCTGAAGCGCGCGCGCTTCAATCGCCCGGCCACGGGGGTCCGGCCCACTTCTCGAACTGGGAGCCGGGCTCGCCGGGATCGAAGCAGCAGTAGTTCCACGCGAGGCCGATCGCTTCGATGATCACCGTGCGCGTGCCTTCGCTCGTGCGCCACCAGTGGTCGGCGTTGTACTGGCGCGACGGCGCGCTGATGACACCGATCTCGGTCGCGTCGCCGAACGCGATCCGGTAGAGCCGCCGCGTGCGGCGGGCGTGGGGGCCGAGCGTGACGACGTCCATGCGCGGCGGCGTCTCGCGGCGTGCAGCGAGTTGGTCGCGCAGCATGACGGCGGACAGGAAGGTGCGGTTCTGCGCCGACGGCGGCGAGGGCACGGCCTCGATGACGCCCGCGTCGATGCCGCGCTTCTCGAGCGCGAGGCGCGCGGCGTCGGCCCAGCTCTGCGCGCCGGTGATGAGCGAGTCGGGGCCGATCGCGCCGCCGGTGGTGACGACGCGCTCGTAGGCGCCCGTGGCGTAGCGCGCGGCGGCCTCGTCGAAGACGGGCGTGCCCGCCCAGCCCTCGACCACGAGGAGCCCGCCGCCGACGGGATCCGTCGGCGCGAGGAAGGGGTAGAGAGCGCGCGCGACGCCGAAGCCCGCGGTGAGCGCGAGCGCCGCGACGACGAGCCAGCCGGCGAGCGTCGGCACGGGCAGCTCGCGCCGGCGCACGAGGCGGATGCGCATCACGCGTGGCGCAGGATCGCGCGCAGCACGCGGGTCTCGTCGGGCATCGGCTCCTCCGCGGCCCGCATGATCTCGCGTCGCGCAGCCGGGCTCAAGCGCCGGCGCTTGGGCGGGCTGCTACCAAACCGCGCGACGAGGACGCGAGTCGCGCTCTTCGCGGCCGGCGGCCGAGGCGCGTGGCGATCGCGAGCGCAGCGAGGAGACGCAGATGAGCGAAGCGCCGCGGATTCCGGCGAAGGGATGGTCGAAGGACGCGGTGCTCGCCGCGCTCGAACGCTTCAAGCAGGACGACCTGCCGTGGCGCGAGGCGCGCACGTGGGCGTACGTCTACGACCCCGGCCCCGAGGCCGAGGACGTCATCAAGAGCGCGTTCACGGCGTTCCTGACCGAGAACGCGCTCGATCCGACGGTGTTCCCGAGCACGCTCGCGCTCGAGAACGAGCTGGTCGCGATGGCCGCCGCCCACCTGGAGGGCGATGCGCAGGTCGTGGGCAACTTCACGAGCGGCGGCACCGAGAGCATCCTGCTCGCGGTGAAGACCGCGCGCGACCGGGCGCGCGCGCTGCGGCCCGAGATCCGCGAGCCCGAGATCGTGCTGCCCGCGACCGCGCACGCGGCGTTCCACAAGGCGTGTCACTACCTCGACGTGAAGCCGGTGATCGCCGCGATCGATCCGCGCACCTTCAAGGCCGACGCGGGCGCGATGCGCGCCGCGATCACGCCGAACACGATCCTGCTGGTGGGCTCGGCGGTCTCCTACGCGCACGGCGTGGTGGACCCGATCGAGGAGATCGGAGCGCTCGCGCTCGAGAAGGACCTCCTGCTCCACGTGGACGGCTGCATGGGCGGCTTCCTGCTGCCGTACTTCCGCCGCTGCGGAGCGCCGGTGCCGCGCTTCGCGTTCGACGTGCCGGGCGTGACCTCGATCTCGATGGACTTCCACAAGTACGCGTTCGCGGCGAAGGGCGCGTCGGTGATCCTGCACCGCAGCAAGGAGCTGCGGCGCTACCAGATCTACGCCTGCGCGAGCTGGACCGGCTACACGGTGATCAACCCCACGGTGCAGAGCACCAAGTCGGGCGGGCCGCTCGCAGCGGCGTGGGCGGCGCTGCACTTCATCGGAGATGACGGCTACCTGAAGGTCGCCCGGACGGTGCTCGAGATGACGCGGCGGATCGCGGACCACGTCGACGCGCATCCCGACCTGCGGCTCCTCGGGCGCCTCGAGATGAACCTCGTCGCGTTCACCTCCGACGCGCTGAGCGTGTTCCACGTGATCGACGAGATGAAGCAGCGGGGCTGGTACCTCCAGCCGCAGCTCGCCTTCGGCGACTCCAAGGAGAACGTCCATCTCTCCATCAATCCTGCGAGCGTGCGCTGGGTCGACGCACTGCTGCGCGACCTCGACGCCTGCGTCGAGCGGGCGAAGGGCATGCCGTCCGGCGCGCTCGCCGCGAAGATCCGCGCCGCCTTCGGCGAGATGGACGCGAGCGGGCTGGGAGCGGAGAAAGTCGCGGGCCTGCTGCAAATGGCCGGCGTGCAGGGCAGTGCGCTGCCGGGCCGGATGGCGGAGATCAACGAGGTGCTGAACGCGCTGCCCGCGCCGCTCCGCGAGAAACTGCTCGTGGAGTACCTGAACGAGCTGTTTCGCCAGCCGATCTGAGCCGGCCTGTGCCAAAATGGGCGGCGCGAGGAGGCCGCGCTGAATGGGTGCAGGGTGCGTCGGGTGGTTGGGGGAGGTGCGTCTCGGCGGCGCCCTCGCACTGTGCGTCGCTTTGCTCGCCGCGGGCGTGGACGTCGCATCCGCCGCGCGGGCGCGCTCGCACGAAGCGGTCGGCTTTCAGCTCTTCGAGAGCCCGCAGGTCGACCCGATCGCGCTGAACGAAGCGGGCACGCGGCTCTACGTCGCGAACACCACGAGCAACAACGTCAGCGTCACCAACACGCTGAACCATCTGCCGCTGGCGACGCTCGAGGTCGGCGTCGACCCGGTGACGCTGGCGGTGCGTCCGGGCGCGAACGAGCTCTGGGTCTCCAACCACGTCTCCGACACGGTGAGCATCGTCGACATCGCGCCGGGCAGCCCGACCGAGAACCGCGTAATCGACACGATCCAGTCGCTCGACGCGCAGGGCGCGACGCGCTTCGACGAGCCGAGCGGCATCGCGTTCACCGAGGACGGCGCCAAGGCGTTCGTCGCGCTCTCCTCGACGAACCGCATCGCGGTGATCGACGCCGCGACGCGCGAGATCACCGGCTCGCTCAACGTCCGCGCGCAGGAGCCGCGCGCGATCGCGGTGCGGAACGGGCTGCTCTACGTCACGGCCTTCGAGTCGGGCAATCGCACGGAGCTCTCGATCTGCGGCGAGGCCGGCGACACCAACGCCACGACGGCGTGCACGCTCTCGCTCTCCGATCTCGTGACGTTCGCGCAGAACCCGAACATCCCGGGTCGCAACAAGCACATCCAGGTCGATCCCGACGTGCCCGACCGCGACCTCTTCGTGTTCGACGCCGCGACCGGCACCGAGATCGCCGCGGTGAACGGGATCGGGACGCTGCTCTACGGCATCGCGGTCTCGGGCGCGGGCCGCGCCTTCGTCACGCAGACCGACGCGCGCAACGCGGTGAACGGCGCGCACGGCGCGACGCTCGCCGCGCTCGGCAACCGCATGTTCCTGAATCGCGTCGCCGCCGTGACGTGCACGGCGGGCGGCTGCGGCTCCGTGCAGCAGCGCGACCTCGAGCCGGCGAGCCCCACCGACGCGACCGCGCTCGCGACGCCGTATGCCGCCAAGCTGTCCGCCGACGACGCGACGCTCTTCGTCACCGCGGCGGGCTCGAGCCGGCTGGTCGCGCTGAACGCCGCGAGCCTCGCCACGCTCGGCGTCCTCGACCTCGGCTCCGTCGCCAATGGCGACTTCGGCCAGCAGATCCCGCGCGGCGTCGTGCTGCGCTCGGCGCCCGGCGGCGCGGCGCAGACCGCCTACGTGCTCAACTCGCTCGAGAACACGGTGTCCGTGGTCGACGTCGCAAGCCCGAGCGCGATGAGCGAAGTGCTCCAGTTCCAGGTCGGCAACGACCCCACGCCCGAGCCGGTGCGGCGCGGGCGGATCGCCTTCCACAACGCGTTCGCGTCGAGCAAGGGCACGTTCTCGTGCGGGAGCTGCCATCCCGACGCGGACACCGACGAGCTGCTCTGGCGGATCGGCGGGCGCTGCTTCCTCGGCGGCTGCGGCAGCGGCGACAACCCCCGCACCACGATGCCGGTGCGCGGCCTCAAGAACACGCTGCCGCTGCACTGGGACGGCACGCTCGGCGATCCCTTCGGCGGCGGCAACGGCGCCGTGGGCGTGAACGGCAGCGGCGGCACCGACTGCAGCCTCGGCGGCGCGGACGGCGACCACGACTGCTTCCTCGATCTCGCCAACGCGAGCCTGTCCGGCGTCATGTGCGACCAGGGCGGCTCGTGTCCCTCGGGCGGCAACAAGCTCTCCGCGCAGGAGCGCGACGACCTCGCGAGCTTCCTCGCGGCGGTCTCGTATCCGCCGCCGCGCTCGCGCCGCATCGACGACGCGCTCTCGAACGCGTCGAGTGAGGTCGCGGTCCCGAACCCGGACGGCTCGCCGAGCGCGCGGCTCGCCAACGCGCACGACGGCTTCTCGCGCTTCTTCGTCAACAACCAGAACAACCCGCCGCTCACCGATCCCGACACCTGCGCGGACTCCACCGCCGGCTGCCACGCGCTGCCGCTCGGGACCGTGACCAACTCCTCCACGCTGAACGGCTTCGAGGCGCCGACGATGCGCGGCCTCACCGACCGCGTCGTGCAGTTCTCGCTCGGGCCGACCAGTGCGGTCGAGATCCAGGTCCAGGCGAACTCGCAGACGACGCTCACCATCCCGGGCCTGCCGGCGCTGCCGGTCGGCCCGATCGCGCTCGAGCTGCGCTACTCGCCGACGCAGGGCTACCGCGAGATCACGACCTTCGGCGTCACGTTCCTGCTCTTCAACCTGGTGTACGGAACGCCGCCGCACGACATCTGGCAGATGATCGAGGAGGCGAGCACCGGCTACTCGGGCGCGATCGCGCGCCAGGTCGCGCTGAACCTGCGCACGACGAGCGGCGCCGCGCTCGCGGAGACCGAGACGCTGCTCGCCGCGCTCGAGCTCGCCGACGGCCGCGGCCTCGTGAACCTGCGCGGCACGGGCGTGCGCAACGCGGCGCCGATCACGCTCAGCTACCGGCCCGACGGCATGTACAAGAACGACGGCCAGACCGTCGTGCTCTCGCGCGCACAGCTCCTCGCCGAGGCGCAGGCCGGGACCACGCTGCTGACCATGACGGGCGCGCTGCGCTCCGGGCAGCAGGTCCCCGGGACGGGCGTCCCGCAGCCGCTGCTCGCGGTCGGCACCGGCACGGGCGTCACGGGCGACCCGCCGCTGCGCACGCTCACCGCGGGCGGCGGCGATCCGGCGCCGATGACGTTCACGGGCACCGACGTGCGCAGCGACGCGATCGTGTTCCTCGACGGCGCGCCGCTCGCGGGCGCCACGCTCGCGTGCTCGGCGGGCGTCAACGGCGAGTTCTGCACCAACGGCAACGTGGCGGTCGACCTGCCGTCGACGCCGTCCGCCGGCCTGCACCTGCTGCAGGTGCTGAACCCGACCGGCCCGATCAGCAACGAGATGCCGGTCTGCGTCGGCACGCAGACGCAGTGCCGCTGAGCCCACACGTTCCGCGCGCCGCGCGGCGGCGCGGCGCAACCCACGACGGGGATTCGGAGTCGCGGAGGATCCAGACGATGCGGATCGATCGATGCAATCGCTTGGCAGTGTGGGGAGTCGCGGCGGCGATCGCCGTGCTCGCGTCGCCTTCCGAGGCGGCCCGCCAGCGCACCCACGAGCCGGTGGGCTTCCAGCTCTTCGAGAGCCCCCAGGTGAACCCGATCGTGCTGAACGACGCCGGCACGCGCTTGTACGTCGCCAACACGACGAGCAACTCGGTCAGCGTGGTGAATCCGTCGAACCAGATCACGCTCGCGACGGTCGAGGTCGGACACGATCCCGTCTCGCTCGCCGTGCGACCCGGCGGCGCCGAGCTCTGGGTGTCCAACCACGTCTCCGACAGCGTCAGCGTGATCGACATCGCGCCGGGCAGCCCGACCGAGAACCGCGTGATCGACACGGTGCAGGCGTTCGACGCCGACGGCGTCACCACCTTCGACGAGCCGGTCGGGATCGCGTTCACCGCGGACGGCGCCAAGGCGTACGTCGCGCTCTCGTCGCGCAACCAGATCGCGGTGATCGACGCCGCGACGCGCGCCGTGACGTCGCGCATCAACGTGCGCGCGCAGGAGCCGCGCGCGATCGCGGTGCGCGGCGGGCTGCTCTACGTCGCCGCGTTCGAGAGCGGCAACCAGACCGAGACCGGCATCTGCCCCACCGAGAACAACGCCAACGCGCAGTGCACGCTCGGCCTGCCCGATCTCATCACCTTCGCCACGAACCCGAACATCCCGGGCGAGCAGAAGAACATCGTGGTCGACACGGGCAACCCGGACCGCGACCTCTTCGTGTACCGCACCGACACGAACGCCGAGGTCGCCGCCGTGCCCGGCGTCGGCACGCTGCTCTACGGCCTCGCCGTCAGCGGCGCGGGCCGCGTCTTCGTCACGCAGACCGACGCGCGCAACGCGGCGAACGGCATCATCGCGCCGGCGGGCGCGCGGCAGGACGTCAACGGCGACGGCTCGGTCAACCTGCGCGACCTCGCGAACCGCATGTTCACCAACGAGATCGCGGCCACGACGTGCACGATCGGCGGCTGCGGCGCGGTCACGGTGACCGACCTCGAGGGCGCCAGCCCGACGCCCGCCACCGCGCTCGCGACGCCCTACGCCGCGGCGATCTCCGGCGACGACACGACGCTCGTCGTGACCGCGATGGGCTCGAGCCGCGTGTTCACGGTGAACGCGTCCACGATGGCGATCCTCTCGCGCATCGACCTCGGCTCGGTCGTCGGCGGCGACTTCGGCCAGCAGATGCCGCGCGGCGTGGCGCTGCGCTCGACGGGCGCGGGCGCGCCGCAGACGGCGTACGTGCTCAACTCGTTCGAGAACACCGTGTCCGTGGTCGACGTCTCGAACCCGAACGCGATCGCCGAGGTCTCGCAGTTCCCGGTCGGCAACGACCCGACGCCCGAGGAGGTGCGGCGCGGCCGCATCGCGTTCAACAGCGGCTTCGCGGCGGACAACGGCACCTTCTCGTGCGGGAGCTGCCATCCCGACGGCCACGTCGACCAGCTCCTGTGGCGCATCGGCGGCGAGTGCTTCCTCGGCGGCTGCGTCGCGGGCGAGGACGAGCCGCGCTCGACCATGCCCATCCGCGGTCTCAAGAACACGCTCCCACTGCACTGGGACGGCACGCTCGGCGACCCGTTCGGCGGCGGCAACGGCGCAGTGGGCGTCGGCGGCGCCGGCGGCACCGACTGCTCGCTCGGCGGGCCCGACGGCGACCACGACTGCTTCCGCGATCTCGTGGACGCCAGCCTCTCGGGCGTGATGTGCGACCAAACGCCGTCGTGCGCGAGCGGCCCGAGCGGCCTGCCCGGACGGCTCTCGGTGCAGGAGCGCGAGGACATGGCCTTCTTCCTCGCGGCGGTGGCCTACCCGCCGGCGCGCTCGCGGCGCCCGGACGACACGCTCTCGACGCCGGCCGATCCGGTGCCGGTGCCGAACGGCGACGGCACGCCGAGCGCGACGCTCGCGAACGCTCTCACCGGCTTCCAGGACTTCTTCACGAACCAGGGCGGCGGCAACAATCCCGACACCTGCGCGGACTCGGACGCGGGCTGCCACACGCTGCCGCTCGGCGCGGCGACCAACTCCGCCACGCTGAACGGCTTCGACGTCCCGACGATGCGCGGGCTTCCGGACCGCGTGCTCCAGTTCTCGCTCGGCGCGACCAACCCGCGCGACGTCCTGCTGCAGGCGAACGCCGGCTTCGGCGGGCTCGGCGTCGGTCCGCTCGAGGCGCCGATCCAGTTCTCCGCGAACCAGGGCTACCGCGAGATCACGACCTTCGGCAGCGCGTTCCTGATCTTCCAGCCGGTGTACGCGACGCGGCCGCTCCACATGTTCCAGATGTTCGAGGAGGCGAGCACGGGCTTCTCGGGCGCGCAGTCGCGCCAGGTGCAGCTCAACGTCCGCACCACGACCGGCGGCGCGCTCGCCGAGACCGACACGCTGCTCGCGGCGCTCGAGCTCGCCGACACGCGCGGGCTCGTGAACCTGCGCGTCGTGGGCGTGCGCGACGCCGGGTCGGGTCCGCAGTTCCTGCGGCTCTCGTTCCGCAACGACGGCACCTACAAGAACGGCTCGGACGGCCTCTCGCTGACGCGGGCCCAGCTCATCGCGGAGGCGCAGGCGGGCGCGACGGTGATGACGGCGACCGCCGCGCTGCGCTCGCGCTTCGGAAGCGCCGAGGCGCCGCAGCCGCTGCTCGGCGCGTGCGTCAGCGGCTGCTCGACGACGACCGGCGATCCGGCGCTGCCCAACTTCACGACGGGCGGCTCGACGAACCCGCCGGCCTTCACGGTGATCGGCACCGACGTTCGCACGGACGCGCAGATCCTCGTGGACGGCGTTCCCGCGACGGGCACGATCGGGTGCGGCGCGGGCGTCTCGGGCGACTTCTGCGTGAACGGCAACGTGTCCATCGACCTCGCCGCCAAGCCGGCGGCCGGCCTGCACCTGGTGCAGGTGCAGAACCCGCAGGGCCCGCTCAGCAACGAGCTGCCGCTCTGCGTGGGAACGTCGACGAACTGCAACTGAGCGCGTCGGGACGGGTGCGAGGGCCGGGAGGCGCCGCCTTCCGGCCCTTCGCCGTTGCGCGCCGCTAGACGAGATCGCGCGGCGTCACGAACTCGACGAGCGAACCGGTCCCGAGCGCGACCTCGCTCCAGGAGCCGGCCTCGAACGCGAGCACCGCGAGCGCGGCGGTCGGGAAGCGCTCGCGCAGCCGCGCGCGCGCGGCGCGGTCGCCGCCGTGCGTGTAGCCGAGCGCCGCCGCGTGCAGCCCGGGATTGTGGCCGACCACGAGCGCGGCGGCGTGCGCGTCGTCGAGCGCCGCCACGCGCTCGGCGATCGCGTCGGGCGCGGCGAGGTAGAGGCGGCCGTCGGTCGCGTACGAGAGGCCGAGCCGGCGCCGGATCGGCTCGAGCGTGTCGAGCGCGCGCCGCGCGGTGGAGCAGAGCGCGAACGACGGCGCCGGCGCGCGCTGCGCGAGGTAGACGGCGACCAGCTCGGCGGCGCGCACGCCGCGCGGCGAGAGCGCGCGCTCGTGGTCGTCCTTGCCGGGCTCGCCCCAGCTCGACTTCGCGTGGCGCAGACAGTAGAGCGTCTTCATCGCGTCAGAAGCCGAGCTCGGCCAGCGCCACCGGGCGGCCGAGCTGGATCGAGCGTTCGCCCGCCACGCCGACGGCGACCGCCAGCGCGCCGTCCTCCACCGACACCACGGGCTTGCCGCCGCTGCGGATCGCGTCGCGGAACGCGACGTGCTCCCAGAAGGTGGAGCCGTGGTGCGCGCCGGCGCGGGCCAGGTTCGCGTCGACCGGGAACGTCACGGTGGCGGGCTCGTTGCGATCGCGGCGCGTCAGCACGAGCCGGTGCTCGGGCACGAACGCCTCCACCTTGCCGCGGTCGCCGGTCGCCGCGATCTCCATCTCGTTGCGCGCGTTCTCGGCGAACATGCACAGGTCGAGCAGCGCGCGCGCGCCGCCCGCGAAGTCCACGATCGCGTAGGCGTTGTCGAGGATGTCGGGCTTCTCGCCGCCGTAGCGCTCGTCCTGGTGGTTCACGTCGCCGGCGCCGGAGGCGTACACGCGCAGCGGCCGTTGCTGCGTGATCAGATGCATCAGGTCGAAGAAGTGGCAGCACTTCTCGACCAGCGTGCCGCCGGTGTTGCGCGCGAAGCGGTTCCAGTCGCCGACCTTGCGCAGGAACGGGAAGCGGTGCTCGCGGATCGCGAGCATGCGGATGCGCCCGATCGCGCCGCCGTGGACCTCCTCGACGAGCCGCGCCACCGGCCGCATGAAGCGGTACTCCATGCCGACCCAGACGACGCCCGGATGGCGCGCGGCGGCCTCGACGACGCGCAGGCACTGCTCGACCTCGGTGCACAGCGGCTTCTCGACGAGCACGTGCTTGCCGCTCTCGAACGCGGCGCACAGCACCTCGTAGTGCGTGAAGTTGGGCGACGCGATCACCACCGCGTCGACCGGCGCGCGGCGCAGCAGCTCGCGGTAGTCGTCGTAGACCTCGACGTCGCGGCCGACGGCGGCGCGCCCCCACTGGCGGCTCGTCGCGTCGGGATCGGCGATCGCGGTCACGGCGACGCCCGGCACGAGCGCGAGGTTGCGGACGTGCTCGCAGCCCATCATGCCCGTGCCGATGATCCCGTAGCGGATCGTGGCTGCGTCCATGCGCGCTTCCGCGGCGGAGCTGGCGCTGCGCGAACGCGCGCTAGTGCGGCGAGGCCGGCGGCGGCGCGTCGGCGGCCGGCGTCTTCACGATCTCGAGCAGCTCGACGTCGAAGGCGAGCGCCGCGCCGCCCTTGATCTTGGGCGGGAAGCCGCGGTCGCCGTACGCGATGTCGGAGGGGCAGGTGATGTGCGCCTTCTCGCCGACCTTCATGGTCTGCACCGCTTCGGTCCAGCACGGGATGACGCGGTTCAGCGGGAACTCGGCGGGCTCGCCGCGCTCGACGGAGCTGTCGAACACGGTGCCGTCGCGCAGCGTGCCGTGGTAGTGAACCTTCACGGTGTCGGTCGCCGTCGGCGACGCGCCGCTGCCTTCCTTGACGACGCGCTTCACGAGCCCGGACGCCGTCTTCGTCGCGCCGTCGGCCGACGCCTCCTTGGCGAGGAACCCGGCCGACGCGTCCTTCTCGACCTTCGCGACCTCGGCGCCGCGCGACTGGCCGAAGTCGCTGATCTTCGGGCCGTAGACGTCGGGATCGACCTTGGGCGCCTCGCCCGCGGCCGCGTCGCGCAGGCCCGCGACCAGGATCTCGAGCTCGTCGGGCTTGAGCGCGAAGCGCTCGAGGCTCTTCGCCAGCGTGAAGCCCATCGCGTAGACCGTCTTCTGGTCCTCGGTCGAGAGCGCGGGGTCCGCGGCGCGCGCGGACGGCGCCGCGGCGACGACGCCGAGCGAGAGCAGGAGAGCGGCGAGCCGAGAGAACGATCGAGCGGGCATGAATGACCTCCGGGCGCGCGAGGGTAGCCGGATCGGAGGCCCGCGCTCGCGCGGTTGCCGCTCGGCGGGCCGTGTCGAAGAATGCGCCGCGATGGACGCGAAGCCGGGGCACGCGGAGCTGCGAGTGCGCTGGGACGCGCTGCTGCGCGCGCTGCCGGCGGCCGTCCGCGACGCGCACGTCGCCGACGCGCGCGTGCTGCACTTGCCGGCGCAGCGGCCGCCGTGGACCGACACGGGGCTCGCCGTCGCGGCGGGCGACGACGTCACGCTGCTCGCGGAAGGGCGCGTCGTGCTCTCCGAGGCGCTCGACCTCTGGGGCGCGCCGCGTCTGTTCCTGTGGGGCCGCTTCGCGCCCGGCGGGCGCGTGTGGAACGGGACGCGCGACACGACGACCCAGCGCGCCGACCGCGCCGGCCGCGTCGAGCTCGGGATCTACCAGGGCGAGTGGGCGAGCGAAACCGGCGAGCTCGCGACGCCGCCGGAAGCGTACGCCGCGCTCGGTGGCGGCTACGACGTCGCGCTGATCCGCTGGCGCCAGGGCGCGCGCGCGGGTCTCGACGCGCTGCGCGCCGCGGTGTCGGACCCGCTGCTCGACGCCGAGGCGGCGCGGCTCGCCGCGCCGGCGCCGCCGCCGGCGGGCTGGAGCTACCTCTGGTTCCTCGGGCCCGCCGAGATCTTCCGCGCCGCGCGCCGCGACGGCCGCGACGCGATCGCGCTGCACGCCGAGAACGACCTCGGCATCCTGCGCAAGCCCGTCGACTTCGCGCTCGACGCCGACACCGCGCTGTCGTGGAGCTGGCGCGTCGACGCGCTGCCCGCCGATCGCGCCGAGGACACGCTGCCGACGCACGACTACCTCTCGGTCGCGCTCGAGTTCGAGAACGGGCTCGACCTCACCTGGACGTGGAGCGCCGCGCTGCCCGCCGGACGCCACTACGCCTGCCCGCTGCCGCACTGGAACGCGCGCGAGACGCACTGGGTGGTGCGCTCGGGGCGCGACGGGCTCGGCGTCTGGCAGGACGAGTCGCGCCGCGTGCTCGCCGACTACGCGCAGGCGGTCGCCGCGCCGCCGCCGCAGCGCGTCGTCGCGGTGTGGCTGATCGCGGTCAGCATCTTCCGCCACGGCACGGCGCGCGCGCAGATCTCGGACATCGCGCTGCGCAGCGGCGCGCGCACCCTGAGCGTCCTGTGACGCTCGACGAGGAGGAACGCCCCTGCGCACCTTGACGCCCGCCGAAGCCGCCGCGCTCGTCCGCGACGTCGACACGCTCGCCGTCCCGCTCGGCCCCGGCCAGCCGCCCGCGTTCCTGCACGCGCTCTCCGCGCGCGACGACTTCCGCGACCTCGCGGTGTTCGCGGCGCTGCTCGTCGACCTCTTCCCGCTCTTCACGCGCCGCGGCGTGCGCCTGCTCTCGGGCTTCTTCGGTCCCGTCGAGCGCGTGCTGCGCGCGAAGGGACACGCCGTGGAGTTCGTGCCCGCGGACTTCCGGCGCTTCGCAACGCTGGCGCGCCGGATGGCGCCGCGCGTGATGGCGACCGCCGTCGCGCCGCCCGACGCCGACGGCTGGATGAGCCTCGCGCTGCACGCGGGCGCCACGGTCGACGAGCTGAAGCGCTGCGGGCGCGATCCGCACCGGCTGCTCGTGGTCGAGGCGAACGCCGGGCTGCCGCGCACGCTCGGGCTTCCGCCCGCGCATCCGCACGCGCTGCACGTGGACGAGGTGGACGTCCTGATCGAGGGCGACCGGCCCGTCCGCACGCTGCCCGAGACGCC
Source organism: Pseudomonadota bacterium (assembly GCA_003576805.1). Taxonomy (GTDB): domain Bacteria; phylum Myxococcota_A; class UBA9160; order UBA9160; family PR03; genus PR03. The sequence continues at coordinate 24,454 of QEVM01000030.1, forward strand.
CGCCGACGAGGCCGAGCGCAAGATCGCGGCGTTCGCGCGCAGCTACATCCGCGACGGCTGCACGCTGCAGACCGGCATCGGCGGCGTGCCCGACCTGATCGCGCGCATGCTCGCCGAGGAGCCGGGCGGCGACTACGGCGTGCACTCGGAGATGTTCACCGACGGCCTGATGCAGCTCCACCGCGCGGGCAAGGTGCGTAACGCCAAGGGCGTGCACGACGGCTACTCGGTGTGCACGTTCGCGATGGGCAGCAGCGCGCTCTACGAGTGGCTCGACGGCAACGAGCAGGTGCGCTTCATCCCCGTCGACGAGGTCAACGACCCGATCCGGATCGCGCGCAACCGCCAGATGATCTCGATCAACGGCGCGCTCTCGGTGGACCTCGTCGGCCAGGTCGTCGCCGACCGCATCGGCGATCGCCAGCACTCGGGCATCGGCGGCCACGAGGACTTCGTGACCGGCGCCGCGATGTCCGAGGGCGGCCACTCGCTGATCTGCCTGCCCGCGACGGCGAAGACGCCGCAGGGCGTCGTGTCGCGCATCGTGACCCGCTTCACGGCGGGCTCGACGGTCACGACGCCGCGCCACCAGGTGGACGTCGTGATCACCGAGTACGGCGCCGCCGAGCTGGCGGGCAAGAGCGAGCGCGAACGCGCCGAGGCGCTCGTCGCGATCGCGCACCCCGCGGCGCGCAAGGCGCTCGCCGACGGCGAGACGCCCGGGCCGATCGCGGACGCGGAGTGAGCGCGCCGCCCGCGGGCGAGGACGCCTATCGCGGCGCGGTGGCGCGCGTCGGCCAGGCGGCGCTCGCGGCGCTCCAGGGCATGGAGGTGGCCGAGCGGCGCCTGCACCCGCCGCTCGTGGCGCAGCTCCGCCAGGCGCTCGGGCCCGCGCGCGATCGGCTCGAAGAGGCGCTCGAAGCCTTCGCCGAGGCTGCGCCCGCCGACGCCGTTCTGCGTCGCTTCCACGAGCAGCTCGCCGCGGGCGCGGGCGAGGCGCTGGCGGCGCTGCGCCTCTTCCTCGACCGCGCCGCGCCGCACGAGGCGACCGCGCGCATCCTCGCGAGCCTCGGCCACGCGCGCCGGGCGCAGTCGAGCCTGTACGGCCTGCGCGGCGTGTTGCCGGGCCTCGAGCCGCTCTTCCTCGAGGCCGGCGCGCCGGCCGCGGCGCGCGACGCCGACCCGACGCCGCCCGAAGGCTTCCGCGCCGGCCTCTTCGAAGCGCCGCCCGAGCGCGGCGAGCGCGGCGGCTTCTCGCTCTACGTGCCCGAGTGGTGGGACGGCGCGGCGCCGCGGCCGCTGGTCGTCGCGCTGCACGGCGGCTCGGGCTCCGGGCGCGACTTCCTCTGGACGTGGCTGCGCGAGGCGCGCAGCCGCGGCTTCGTGCTGCTCGCGCCGACGTCGATCGGTCCGACGTGGTCGCTCGACGCGCCGGGCGTCGACGCCGCGCGGCTCGTCTCGATGCTGGAGTTCGTCGCGGCGCGCTGGCCGATCGACCGCGCGCGCGTGCTGCTGACCGGCCTCTCGGACGGCGCGACCTTCACGCTGCTCGCGGGACTGCTCGAGGACGCGCCGTACACGGCGCTCGCGCCGGTGTCGGGCGTGCTGCACCCCGCGAGCTTCGCGCTCGGCAACCTCGGCCGCGCGCGCGGCCGGCGCATCCACCAGACGCACGGCGCGCTCGACTGGCTGTTCCCGGTCGCGCTCGCGCGGCTCGCGCGCGACGAGCTGCAACGCGCCGGCGCCGATCTCGTCTACTGCGAGATCGAGGACCTCTCGCACACCTACCCGCGCGAGCACAACGCCGAGATCCTGGCGTGGTTCGACCCGTCGCTCGCGCTCGCGATCTAGCCCAGGACCGACTCCAGCTCCGCGAGGTCGGCGATCGTCCAGGTCGGCGCGGGCCCGGCGTAGCGGGCGCGCGCGCCGGCCGGATCGGGCACGCAGCGCGTCACCCACACGGTGCGCATGCCGAGCGCGGCGGCGCCCGCGACGTCCGCCTCGAGGTTGTCGCCGACGTGGATCACCTCCTCGGCGGGCGCGCCGAGCGCGTCGAGCAGCGCCTCGAAGATCTCGCGGCGCGGCTTGCGCAGACCGTGCTCGTGCGAGATGACGACGGCGTCGAAGCGCGCGCCGAAGCCGGCGTCGTCGAGCACGGCGCGCGCGGTCGGCGCGTGCGTGAAGTTCGAGCACAGGCCGATGCGATGGCGCTCGTGCAGCCGGTCGAGTAGCGCCGCGTGGTGCGCCGGCGTGCGCACGAGGCCCGCCAGCAGACCCATGTGCACCTCGGTCAGCAGCGCGGGGAGGGCCTCGTCGGCGAGGCCGAGCCGCTCCGCGAGGCGCGCGAAGCGCTGGAGCGTCGGGAACTCGCGCCCTTCCGCCCAGAAGCGGCCGTGCCACTCGCGGTCGACCTCGCGCAGCGCGGCGGCGAAGTCGTCGAGCGCGATCGGATGGCGCGCCGCCGTGGTCGCGTGCAGCGCGCCGACGGTGGAGGGCATCTCGCGTCCCGCGATCACGACGCGCGGCAGCTCGCCCATGGGCAGGTCCACGAGCGTGTCGAAGAGGTCGAACGAGAGCGCCCCGATCGGCATGGAACGGGATCGGATAGCATGCGCTGCGCGTGGCGGCGATCGAGCTCGATGCAGTCGGCAAGCGCTGGGGCGACGCCATCGCCGTGGACGCGCTCACGCTGCGCGTCGACGCGGGCGCGCTGGTCGCGCTCGTCGGCGGCTCGGGCAGCGGCAAGACGACGACGCTGAAGATGGTGAACCGACTCGTCGAGGCGGACACCGGCACGATCCGCGTCGGCGGGCGCGACGTCCGCGACGAGCCCGCGCCGCTGCTGCGCCGCCGCATCGGCTACTGCTTCCAGCAGATCGGCTTGTTCCCGCACCTCGACGTCGCGGAGAACGTCGGCGTGACGCCGCGCCTGCTCGGCTGGCCGGCGGAGCGCATCCGCCGCCGCGTCGACGAGCTGCTCGCGCTCGTCGAGCTCGAGCCCGCCGCGTATCGATCGCGCGAGCCCGCTTCGCTCTCGGGCGGCCAGCAGCAGCGCGTGGCGATCGCGCGCGCGCTCGCGGCCGAGCCCGCCGTGCTGTTGATGGACGAGCCGTTCGGCGCGCTCGACCCGCTGACGCGCGACACGCTCCAGGAACGCTTCCAGGCGATCCGCCGCGCGCTCGCCGTCACGGTGCTCTTCGTCACGCACGACATGGCGGAGGCGCTGCGCCTCGCCGACTCGATCGCGGTGCTCGACGGCGGCCGCCTCGTGCAGCGCGGCACGCCGGCCGAGCTGCTGCGCGCTCCCGCGACGGAGAGCGTCGCGCGCATGATCGCGACGCCGCGGCGCCAGGCGGAGCAGGTGGAGGCGCTGCTGCACGCCGAGGCGGAGGGCGCGTGAGGGAAGGCCTCGCGCAGCTCCCCGCGCTCGCCGCCGCGCACCTCGAGCTCTCGCTCGCGGCGCTCGTGATCGCGGCGGCGATCGCCGTGCCGCTCGGCATCGCGGTGGCGCGGCGCCCGCGCCTCGGCGGTCCGGTGCTCGCGGCGGCGGGCGTGATCCAGACGATCCCGGGTCTCGCGCTGCTCGCGCTGATGGTGCCGCTGTTCGCGCTGCTCGGCGCGTTCGGCGCGCGCCACTTCGGCATCGAGCTGCGCGCGATCGGCGCGGGGCCCGCGCTCGTCGCGCTCGTGCTCTACGGCGTGCTCCCCATCCTCCAGAACACCGCCGCGGGGCTGGCGGGCGTGGATCCGGCGGCGCGCGAGGCGGCGCGCGCCGTCGGCATGACGCCGCGCCAGTCGCTGCTCGGCGTCGAGCTGCCGCTCGCGCTCCCCGTCGTGATCGCGGGCCTGCGCACCGCGGCGGTGTGGATCGTCGGCACCGCGACGCTCTCGACGCCCGTCGGCGCGCCGAGCCTCGGCAATCTGATCTTCAGCGGGCTCCAGACGCGCCGCTTCGAGTACGTGTGGCTCGGCTGCGTGGCGTCCGCGGCGCTCGCGCTCGGCATCGACGCCGCGATCCGGCTGCTCGAGGCCGGCGTGCGGCGTCGCCGGCGCGCCTGGGTCGCGCTCGCCTGCGGCGCGTTCGCGGCGGCGGCGCTCGGGCTGCTGGCGGCGCGCGGCGTCGGCGCGGTCGGGCGCGAGACGACCCCGATCCGGATCGGCGCGAAGGCGTTCACCGAGCAGTACGTGCTCGCCGAGATCCTGGCGGGCCGGCTCGCGGCCACGGGCGCGGCGACGGAGGTGCTGCCCTCGCTCGGCTCGACCGTGCTCTTCGACGCGCTCCGCAGCGGCGAGGTGGACGCCTACGTCGACTACTCGGGCACGCTCTGGGCGACGGTGCTACAGCGCCGCGGCGCGCCCGGCGATCGCGCCGCGGTGCTGGACGACGTCGCGCGCACGCTCGCCGCGCGGCACGAGATCGAGGTCGCCGCCGCGCTCGGCTTCGAGAACACCTACGCGCTGGCGATGCGCCGCGACCACGCCGCGCGGCGCGGCATCGAGACGCTCGCGCAGCTCGCGGCCGCCGCGCCGGCGCTCGAGCTGGGCGCCGACTACGAGTTCCTGGCGCGCGCCGAGTGGCGCGCGCTCGTCGCGGCCTACGGCTTGCGCTTCCGCGCGTCGCGCAGCATGGATCCGTCGCTGCTGTACCAGGCGGTCGCCGCGGGCGAGGTGGACGTGATCAGCGCGTTCTCGACCGACGGCCGCATCGAGGCGCTCGATCTCGCCGTGCTGCGCGACGAGCAGGGCGTGATCCCGCCCTACGATGCGGTGGTGCTGGTCGGCCCGCGCCTCGCGCAGGGCGCGCCCGCGGCGCTCGCGGCGCTCCGGCGCCTCGCGGGCGCGATCGACGCCGAAGCGATGCGGCGCATGAACGCGGCCGTCGACCAGCAGGGCCGCGCGCCGCGCGACGTCGCGCGCGAGTGGCTCGCGGCGCATCCCGACTGAGCGAGCGGAAGGAGACGGCGTGACACGCGAGCGGCTCGAACGGGTGCGGATCGGCCTGCTGGGACTCGGGCGGATCGCCGACCTCCAGGTGCTCGGCTACCGCGAGCACCCGCGCGTCGAGATCGCGGCGGTGTGCGACCGCGACGCCGAGCGGGCGCGCGCGCGAGCTGCGGAGTGGGGCGTGCCGCGCGTCTACACCGATCCGGAACGGCTCTTCGCGGACCCGGAGATCGACGCCGTCGACGTCGCGACGCCGCACCAGCTCCACGCCGAGCACGCGATCGCCGCGCTCGAGGCGGGCAAGCACGTGTCGCTGCAGAAGCCGCCGACGCGCACGCTGGAAGAGCTCGATCGCGTCGCGGCCGCGGCCGCGAAGAGCGGCCGCCTGCTGCGCGTCTTCGAGAACTTCGCCTACTACCCGCCGCACCGGAAGGCGAAGGAGCTCGTCGACGCGGGCGCGATCGGCGTGCCGCTCTCGGTGCGCGTGAAGACGGCGGCGGGCCGCCCGGACCGCGGCTGGAAGGTGGAGATGGCGTCGCTCGGCTGGCGCATGAGCCGCGCGCAGTGCGGCGGCGGCCCGACCACCTTCGACCACGGCTATCACTGCTTCCAGATGGGCCGTCATTTCATCCCGGCCGAGGTGGAGCGCGTGCACGCCTTCATCCACTGGACGCAGCTCGGCGACGACGCCTGGTACGACGGCCCCGCGCTGATCTCGTGGCAGTACGCCGGCTCGCCGCCGCGCTTCGGCTCGTGGGAGGTGATCGCGTCGCTCGGCATGGCGGTGCGCTCCAAGTACTACGTGAGCGACGACCGTCTCGAGATTCACGGCACGGAAGGCGTCGTCTGGGTGAACCGCTGCACCGGGAAGCTGCTCGACGAGCCCTCGGTGGTGCTCTACCGCGAGGGCGAGACGCGCGCCTTCCACGACCTCGACGTCGACTGGGCCGACTCGTTCCGGCTCGGCACGCGCGACTTCGCCGACGCGCTGCTCGAGGGCCGCGACTGCTTCCAAGACGTCGGCGACGCGCGCAAGACGCTCGCCTTCGCGCTCGCCGCGGCCAGGAGCGCCGACGAGGCGCGCGAGGTGACGATCGCGGAGATGGGCTGAGTCAGTCGCGCCGGCGCACGAGCCAGCCGAGCGCGACCCACGCGCACAGGCCGGTCACGGTCGCGTGCGCGGGCGGCAGGTCCCAGTGGTGCGCGACGACGAAGCCGGCGGCTGCCGTCGCGACCGCGAGCAGCGGCGCCAGCCACAGCACCGGCCGCACCTCGCGGCACAGGTTCTTCGCGGCGAGCGCGGGCAGCACCAGACAGCCGAAGGTGTAGACGAGGCCCGAGACGTGGATCGAGGCGCCGATGGCGACGCCGAGCCACACGGCGATCGCGGCCCCCGCGCGCCGCGTCGGGACGCCCACCGCGGCCGCCATCTCCGGGTCCATCGCGAACAGCACGAGGCGCGAGCGGTACGCCGCCACCGCCGCGGCCGTCGCGAGCGCGAGCGCGGCGAAGCGCGCGACGTCGCGCGGCGTCGATCCGAGCAGCGTCGAGAACATCAGCCGGTGCACCTCCTCGAGGCCGTGCGCGCTGTGCGCGAGCAGCAGCACCGGCAGGCTCGCGGCGAGCAGGAAGACCCAGGCCGTGCGCGCCTCGGCGCTCTCGCGGCCGGGCGGCGCGGGCCGCGCCGTCGCGAGCGCCGTCGTGACCGACGCCGCGACCGCGCACGCCGCCGCGGCCGACTCGGACGCGAGCCACGGCGCGGCGGCGGCGGCGCCCAGCGTCTCGAGCCAGAGCAGCAGCGCGATCCCGAGCGTCGAGGCCTGCGAGATCGCGGCGCCGAGGAAGAGCTGATCGCGCGCCACCACCCAGACCCCGACCAGCGAGAGCACGAACGCGATCGCCGTCCCGACCAGGTAGGTGTCGCGGAAGAGCGGCCACGACGCGACGAAGGTCTCGATCACGCGCGCTGCTCCGCGGCCGCGCCCGCGCGCGCGCGCAACGCCGAGCCGAACGCCGCCGCGGCGTGCGCGTGCGCGAGCGTCGCGTCGCGCGGGCCCGCGACCAGCGCGCCGCGCCAGGCGAGCGCCACGTGCGAGGCGAAGCGCTCGGCGATCCACAGCCGGTGCGTCACGAACAGCACCGACACGCGCTCGTCGCGGTGCAGCGCGGCGAGCGAGTCGAGGAACGCCGCCTCGCTCGTGACGTCGAGGCTCTCGGTCGGCTCGTCGAGGATGAGCAGCGACGGGCGCCGCACCAGCGCGCGCGCCACGAGCGCGCGCTGCCGCTCTCCGCCCGAGAGCGCCCAGAAGCTCCGCTCGGCGAAGCCGTCGAGACCGACCAGGGCGAGCGCGCGCGCGATGCGCGCCGGCCGTTCGGCGCGCGCGTGCGGCACGCCGACCAGCCCGAGCGTCACGACCTCGCGGACGGTCGTCGGCAGCGCCGGGTTCATGTCGCAGCGCTGCGGCACGAAGCCGATCTGCGCGCGGCCGGCGCGCGCGGGGTCGCGCGCGAGCGTGCCGCGCCGCGGCGGCAGCAGGCCGAGGATCGCGCGCAGCAGCGTCGTCTTGCCCGAGCCGTTGGGCCCGAGCAGGAACCAGAACTCGCCCGCGCGCACCTCCCAGTCGACGCCCGCCAGCACGGGCGCGCGGCCGTAGCCGAGCTCGACGCCGCGCAGCGCGAGGAGCGGGCGCTCGCCGGGCGCCGCGGTCACGGCGCGCCCAGCAGCGCGCGCACGTTGAAGTCCACCGTCGCGAGATAGTCGTCCGCGCCGGGACGGCTGCCGACCTGGTGCGCGAGCGGAACCACGCGCGCGCCCGTCTGCTTCGCGACGCGCTCGGCGTGCGCGGGCGAGAAGTACGCGGTCGAGAGCACGAGCCCGACGCCTTCGGCGCGCATGCGCTCGACGACGGCGCCGAGGTGGCGCGTCGTCGGCGCGATGCCGGGCAGCGGCTCGAGCGCCGCCACGAGCACGACGCCGAAGCGGTCGGCGAAGTACGCCCACGCGCGGTGGTCCTCGACCGCCTTGCGCGGCGCGCCCGCGGCGACCGCGCCGAGCCAGCCGCCGAGCGC
>QEVM01000264.1 GCA_003576805.1 Pseudomonadota bacterium
CGCGCGCCCGGGCGCGCGAGCGCACACCGCGCTCGCCGCCGCGATCCCGCTCGCCGCGGCGGCGGCGCTCTGCTCCGCGGGCCCGTGGCCGCGCCTGCACGGCGCGCCGAACGCCTTCAGCAACCACAAGGCGTACCACGCCTCGTACGATCCGTTCGCGAGCGAGCCGCAGCGCTATCGCAGCTATCTGCGCGCGATGCACTGGCAAGCGGGACCGATCGCCGTCGCGGCGCCCGCCTTCTACGCGCAGCTCGCCGCGCAGCCGGACGACGCCCCGCTGATCGAGTACCCCGTTCCGATCGGCGACGTCTTCTCGTTCCACTTCCTGCGCCAACGGGTCCACGGCCGGCCGACGCTCGGAGGCTGGCTCGGCGCGGGCGATGCGACGCGCCGCGCGCTCGGCGGCGGGCGCTCGATCGCGCTCGTCGACGACGTGCTCGGCGCGCTGCCCGATCCGTCGCGCGCGCGCTTCGCCAGCCTGGTGCGCATCGACGACGCTGCCGCCGTGCGCGCGAGCGGCGCGACACGGCTCGTCGTGCACCACGACCTGCTCGCGGAGCTGCGCGGCACGCCGCCGGCGCCCGCGCCGCCGCTGCGCGAACGGCTCGCGGCGACGCTGGGCGCGCCGGTCTACGAGGACGCGTGGATCAGCGTGTTCGCGCTCGGCGGCGCCGCGCCCTGACGCGCGCCGCCTACGACGGCCGGATCAGCGCGAACGCGCCCTGCGCGCGCAGCTCCTCGAAGAACGACGGCTCGTAGGCGCGCTCGGGATCGGCGCGCACCAGGCGGTCGAGCAGGATCGCGTCGTCGCCGACGAGGATGCGCCAGCGGCCGGCGCGCACGCCGTCGAGGATGATCGCGGCGGCGTCCGCCGCGCTGAGCGGCGCCTTGTCGCGGAAGTCGTCGTCCACCTGCTGGAGCAGCGCGCGGAGCTGGTCGTCGTCGGGAACGCCCGGCGGCAGCTTCAGGCGCGCGCGCATCGCGGCGAGGTCGTCGGCGCTCATCTCCTTCGGGCTCGGACGGCCGAGCACCGCGGCGGTGTTCGCGACGATCGAGGTGCCGACGTGGCCCGGCATCACCAGCGACACGCCGACGTGCGGCGCGTGCACGCGCAGGTCGGTGATGAGCGCCTCGCTGAAGCCCTTCACCGCGAACTTCGCCGCGCTGTACGCGGTGTGCGGCGTCGCCGGCCCGAGGCTCGCCCAGAAGCCGTTCACGCTGCTCGTGTTGACGATGCGCGCTTCGGGGCTCGCGACGAGCAGCGGCAGGAAGGCGCGCGTGCAGTAGTAGACGCCCCACCAGTCCACCGCGAAGGTGCGCTCCCACTCGGCGCGGTCGTCGGCGAACAGGCTGCCGCCGCCGCCGATGCCCGCGTTGTTGAAGAGCAGGTGGACGCGGTCGGTCGCGTGCGCCGTGCGCACGGCGTCGCGGAACGCGAGCACCTCGCGCTCGTCGGAGACGTCGCAGGCGTGCGCGCTGACGCGCGTGCCGGCGGGCGCCGCCTTCGCCGCCTGCGCGCGCGTCTCCTCGAGGCGCTCGCCCGAGACGTCGCACGCGGCGACCGAGCAACCCGCCGCGGCGAGCTGCTTCACCAGCTCGCGGCCCATGCCGGTGCCGCCGCCCGTCACGACGGCGATGCGATCGCGGAGCTCCATTCCTCGTCCTCCGGGCGCGTCCTGTGGGAAGCGCGCGACTCTAGCGCCGACTTGCCGCGCGCGGCGCGCCGCGCCTACGCTCGCCGCGAGACCGCGCGAGGAGCCCGATGTCCGCAGTCCGCAGGCCCGCCCGCGCCCGCCCCGCCGCGCCCGCGCCGCGACGCGAAGCGTCGGCTGGGAGCGCCGCGATCCTCGAGCGCCTGCGCGCGATCTGCCTCGCGCTGCCCGAGGCGCGCGAGAAGCTCTCACACGGCGAGCCCACCTGGTTCGCGGGCGGCGGCAAGGTGTTCGCGATGTTCGACGACCACCACCACGGCGCTCGACACGTATCGGTGTGGCTGCCCGCGCCGCCCGGCGCGCAGTCGGTGCTGATCGCGAACGACCCGGAGCGCTTCTTCCGCCCGCCCTATCTCGGACACCGCGGCTGGGTCGGCGTCGTGCTCGACGGGCGGCCGCGCTGGCCGTTCGTCGCCGAGCTGGTCGAGCAGGCGTACCGGCTGGTCGCGGCGCCGCGCCTCGTCGCGAGACTCGACGAGCGCTAGCAGGGGCGGCGGCGCCGCGCGGCCGCCGGCGCGTGGTACGCGCCTTGCTTGAGTCGTGACCCCTTCCGCTCGTTCGCGCGACGTTCGGTGGCCGGCGTGAGCGCGGCGCTCGCGCGCGACGTCGCCATCCAGGCCGGCCTCGCGCTCTGCTGGTACGCGGCGCTCGTGCTGCTGATGCGGCTCGCGGGCAAGCGGCTCGCCGGGCAGACGACGACCTTCGACCTCGTCGTGCTGATCTCGCTCGGCGTCGTGCTCCAGCAGACGGTGTTGCGCGAGGGAGCGCGCAACGCGCTGGTGTTCGTCGTGGCGGCGTTCGCGGCGCACCGCGGGCTCGCCGCTCTGTGCGCGCGCTCGTGGCGCGTGCGGCGCCTCGTGCGCGGCGCGCCGCGCGCGCTCGTCGTCGACGGCCGCGTCTGCGACGACGCGCTCGAGGACGAGAACCTGAGCCTCGACGAGCTGTGCGCGGGCCTCCGCAAGCTCGGTCACGAAGGACCCCGGGCCGTGCGCCTCGCGACGCTCGAGGAGACCGGCCACATCAGCGCCATTCCGTTCGACGCGCCGGCGGACGGCTCCGCGGTGCGTCCGGCGGGCACGCTGCCCTCCGAGCGCTCCTGACGAGTCGGCCCGCCGCCGCGGCTGGTACGAGTCTTGCCTTTGCGTGTTCGCGGCGACGCGGGGATGCAAAGGCGTCGTCGGCGCGCTCGCTCGGGCGAGCAGGAATTACAGGCGTTGCAGTTTCTTCTGCGCCGTCGAACGCTCCGGACGCTCGCGCTCGCCGCGGCGCTCGCGGCGTGCGGCGACGCGCAGCGCGAGGGCGCCGGCGCCGCTCCGCCCGACACGCCCGGCGTGACGCCGCCCGCCGCTCCGGCGCTGCGCGGAGTCGTCGCGCCCGCCGCCGACGCGCCGCAGGACGGCCAGTGGCGCATGGCGAGCCGCGACTACGCGGGCAGCCGCTTCGCCGCGCAGGACGAGATCCGCAACGAGAACGTGTCGGGCCTGCGCGAGGCGTGGAGCTTCTCGACCGGCGTCGTGCGCGGACACGAGGCCGCGCCGCTCGTGGTGGGCAGCACGCTGTACGTGGTCGCGCCGTTTCCAAACACGCTCTACGCGCTCGACCTCGCGCAGCCCGGCGCGCCGATGAAGTGGCGCTACGACCCGCCCGTCGAGCCCGCCGCGCAGGGCGTCGCGTGCTGCGACGTGGTGAACCGCGGCGCCGCCTTCGACGACGGCGCGGTCTTCTACGCGACGCTCGACGGCCAGGCCGTCGCCGTCGAGGCCGACACCGGAGAGGAGCGCTGGCGCACGCAGCTCGGCGACGTCAACAAGGGCGAGACGATCACGATGGCGCCGATCGTGGTGAAGGGGAAGCTGCTCGTCGGCAACAGCGGCGGCGAGCTCGGCGTGCGCGGCTGGCTCCAGGCGCTCGACGTCCGCACCGGAGCGGTCGTGTGGCGCGCCTTCAGCACCGGACCGGACGCCGACGTGCGCATCGGCCCCGATTTCCGCCCGCACTACGAGAGCGAGCGCGGCCGCGACCTCGGCGTCACCACGTGGCCGCCCGACGCCTGGCGCATCGGCGGCGGCAACGTCTGGGGCTGGCTCACCTACGACCCCGAGCTCGATCTCGTCTACCACGGCACCGGCAATCCCGGCCCGTGGAATCCCGACCAGCGGCCCGGCGACAACAAGTGGACGTCGGCGATCTTCGCGCGCCGCCCCGACGACGGGCGCGCGATCTGGGCGTACCAGTGGACGCCGCACGACGAGCACGACTACGACGGCATCAACGAGAGCCTCGTGCTCGACCTCCCGTGGAACGGCGCCGTGCGCAAGGTGCTCGTGCACCCCGAGCGAAACGGATACGTGTACGTGCTCGACCGGGCGACCGGCGAGGTGCTCGCCGCCGACGCCTTCGCGCCGGTGACGGGCTCGACCGGCGTCGACCTCGTGACGGGGCGCCTCCAGGTCGTGCCGGAGAAGAAGACCGGCACCGGCAAGCTCGTGCGCGAGATCTGCCCCGCCGCGCCGGGCGCGAAGGACTGGTCGCCGGCCGCGTTCTCGCCGCGCACCGGCCTCGTCTACATGCCCGTCAACAACCTGTGCATGGACTTCGAGGGCATGGAGGTGTCGTACATCGCCGGCACGCCCTACGTCGGCGCGAACGTGCGCATGTACGCCGGGCCGGGCGGGCACCGCGGCGAGCTGGCGGCCTGGGATCCCGTCGCGCGGCGCGCGGTGTGGCGCATTCAGGAACGCTTCCCGGTGTGGAGTGGCGTCGTCGCGACCGGCGGCGACCTCGTCTTCTACGGCACGATGGACGGCTGGTTCAAGGCGGTCGACGCGCGCAGCGGCGAGCTGCGCTGGAGCCACCAGACGGGCTCCGGGATCATCGGCCAGCCGATCTCGTATCGCGGTCCCGACGGCAAGCAGTACGTGGCGGTGCTCTCGGGCGTCGGCGGCTGGGCGGGCGCCGTCGTCGCGGCGCAGCTCGACGTGCGCGATCCGACCGCCGCGCTCGGCTTCGTGAACGCCATGCAGGACCTGCCACGCCACACGACGCGCGGCGGCGCGCTCCATGTGTTCGCGTTGCCGTGACGTGGCGCGGGCCGCGCTGCTCGCGCTCGCGCTCGGCGCGCTCGGCTGCGAGCGCGAGGAGCGGCGCTTCCAGCCGGAGCCTCGGGGCGCGGCCGAGCCGGTGTTCGCGCGCGTCTCGCCGCTCGTGCCCGGTCCGCCCGAGCCCGCGCCGGCCGGCCCGAACCCGTACGGCGGCAACGCGTGGGGCATCGGCGAAGGCCAGCGCCTCTTCACCTGGTTCAACTGCAACGGCTGCCACGCGAACGGCGGCGGCGGCATGGGGCCGCCGCTGATGGACGCGGGCTGGATCTACGGCGGCCGGCCCGAGCAGATCTACGCGTCGATCGCGCAGGGGCGCCCGAACGGCATGCCGGCCTTCGGCACGCGCGTGCCCGCCGAGCAGATCTGGCAGCTCGTCGCGTACGTGCGCTCGCTCTCGGCGAACGTGCCGAAGGACGCGCGGCCCGGTCGCCCCGACGCGATGCAGACCGACGCGCCGCCGACGATCCGCGATCCGCGCGAGCCGCTGCGCGAGCGGGGGCCGACGCCGTGAGCGGCCGCCGCGCCCGCCTCGCAGGCGCCGCGGCGACGCTCGCGGGTGTCGCCGGCTGCCGCACGCCCGCGGTGCTCG
>QEVM01000031.1 GCA_003576805.1 Pseudomonadota bacterium
CGCTCGCCTGCGGCGGCGCGCCGGACGATGGCGCCGTGCGCGTGTGGGCGTTCGGGCACGAGGGCGAGGCGTTGCAGCGGCTCGCTCGGCAGTTCGAGCGCGAGCGTCCGGGGCGCGCGGTGCGCGTGCAGCGGATTCCGTGGAGCGCGGCGCACGAGAAGCTGCTGACGGGCTTCGTCGGCGAGACGCTGCCCGACGTCTTCCAGCTCGGCGCGACGTGGATCGCGGAGCTGGCGGCGCTCGGCGCGCTCGAGCCGCTGGACGCGCGCGTCGCGGCGTCGCGCGCCGTGGATCGCGCCGACTGGTTCGACGGCGCGTGGGAGACGAGCGTCGTGGACGGGCGCCTCGTCGCGCTGCCCTGGTACGTCGACACGCGCGTCCTCTTCTACCGCAGCGACCTCCTCGCCGAGGCCGGCGTCGCGGAGGCGCCGCGCACCTGGGCGGCGTGGGAGGACGCGATGGCGAAGCTCGCCGCGGCGCGCGGACGAGGACGCCACGCGATCCTCGCGCCGCTCACCGAGTGGGAGCTGCCCGTCGTGCTCGCGCTCTCGAACGGCGCGACGCTGCTGCGCGACGGCGACCGCTACGGGAACTTCCGCAGCGACGCCTTCCGCGAGGCGTTCGCGTTCCATCTCTCGTGGTTCGAGCGCGGCTTCGCCGCGCGCGCCGGCGCTTCCGCGACGGCGAGCGTGTATCGCGACTTCGCCGAAGGCTGGTTCTGCTTCTACCTCAGCGGACCGTGGAACCTCGGCCAGATGGCGGAGCGGCTGCCGCCCGCGCTCGCCGGCGCGTGGACGACCGCGCCCGTGCCGGGCCGCGACGACACGCGGCCGGGCGTCTCGCTGGCGGGCGGCGCGTCGCTCGCGATCCGCGCCGGCTCGCCGCGCGCCGACGCCGCGTGGGAGTGGGTCGAGTGGCTCGCGGCGCCCGCGCAGCAGCTCGCGCTCTACCGCGCGACCGGCGACCTGCCTTCGCGGCGCAGCGCGTGGCGCGATCCTGCGCTCGCGGGCGATCCGCGCGCGCAGGCGTTCCGCGTGCAGCTCGACTCGGTGCGCGCGCTGCCGCGCGTGCCGGAGTGGGAGCGCATCGCGGCGCGCATCTCGCGCGCGTCGGAGGCCGCGATCCGCGGCGAGGCGTCGATCGACGCCGCGCTCGCCGCGCTCGACGCCGACGTCGACCGCATCCTCGCCAAGCGGCGCGCGCTGCTCGATCGCGCGGCGCGGTCCGCCGATGAGAGCCTTCGATGAGGGACTCGCGCGCCGCGTGGATCTTCGTCGCGCCGGCGCTCGGCGCGATCGCGGCGTTCCTGTTCGTGCCGGTGCTGGCCTCGCTCGCGCTCTCGTTCACCGACTTCGACCTGTACGCGGTCGCCGATCTCGGCAACCTGCGCGCGATCGGCGCGGGCAACTACGAGGCGCTGCTCGGCGACCCGCTCTTCTGGCGCGCGCTGCGCAACACCTTCTTCTTCGCGTTCCTCGGCGGGCCGCTCTCGGTGGCGGTGTCGCTCGGCGCGGCGCTGCTCGTGAACGCGCGGCTCGTGCGCGCGCGCGGCACCTTCCGCACGCTGCTCTTCCTGCCGGTCGTGACGACACTCGTCGCCGTCGCGGTCGTGTGGCGGTACCTCTACCACCCGCGCGTCGGGCTCGTGAACGGCGTGCTCGGCTGGCTCGGCGTCGCGCCCGTCGACTGGCTCGGCGATCCGCGCTGGGCGCTGCCCGCGCTCGTCGTGATGTCGGTGTGGAAGGGCTTCGGCGCCAACATGGTGATCTTCGTCGCCGGGCTGCAGAGCATCCCGGCGCGGCTCTACGAGGCGGCGAGCCTCGACGGCGCGGGCGCCTGGCAGCAGCTCCGCCACGTGACGCTGCCGCAGCTCGCGCCGACCGCGTTCTTCGTCGCGCTGCTGACGATGATCGGCTCGCTCCAGCTCTTCGCCGAGCCGTACGTGATGACGCAGGGCGGCCCGTCGAACGCCACGCTCTCGGTCGTGCTGCTGATGTTCCAGGAGGGCTTCCGCTACTGGAACATGGGCTACGCGGCGGCGATCGCGTTCGTGCTGTTCGCGATCCTGCTCGCCGGCACCGCGCTCCAGCTCCGGCTGCGCGGGCGGAGCGCGGCGTGACGCGCGCGCTGCGCGTCGCCGCGCTGCACGCCGTGCTGGTCGCGGCGGCGGCGCTGACGCTGGCGCCGCTCGTCTGGATGCTGGCGGCGTCGTTCGCGCCGGCGGGCGGCGCGGACGATCTGGTCGCGTCGTTCGCGCGGCGCGGCGCGACGCTCGCGCACTACCGCACGCTCTTCGGGCAGCTCGACCTCGCGCGCACGCTCGCCAACAGCGCGGGCCTCGCCGCCGCCGCGACCGCGATCGCCGTCAGCGTGAACGGCATGGCGGGCTACGCCTTCGCGAAGCTGCGCTTCGCCGGGCGCGACCGCATCTTCCGCGGCCTGCTCGCGACGCTGGTGATCCCGGGCCAGATCGGCATGCTGCCGCTCTTCCTGCTCTTGAAGGAGCTCGGGCTCGTGAACACCTACGCCGGCGTGCTGGTGCCGAGCCTCGCGTCGGTGTTCGGGATCTTCCTGGTGCGCCAGTACGCGCTCTCGATCCCGCAGAGCCTGCTCGACGCCGCGCGCGTCGACGGCGCCGGCGAGCTGCGCATCTTCGCGCAGGTGGTGCTGCCGCTGCTGCGCCCGATCCTCGTCACGCTCGCGATCTTCACCTTCCTCGGCACCTGGAACGACTTCCTCTGGCCGCTCGTGATCCTCACCGACGACCGCCTCTACACGCTGCCCGTCGCGCTCGCGAACCTGCTCGGCGAGCACGTGCAGGACGTCGAGCTGATGATGGCGGGCGCCGTCGTGACGGTCGCGCCGGTCGTGCTGCTGTTCGCGGCGCTCCAGCGCCAGTACGTGCGCGGCATCGTGACCACGGGGCTGCGCGAGTGAGGCGCGGCGCGCGGCGCAGCTTCGCGGTCGCGTGGCTCGCGCTCGCGTTCGCGGCGTGCGTGCGCGATCCGTCGCCGGCGCCGCCGCCCACGCACGGCCAGCATCCGAACGACTTCTTCTTCGCGCGCGCCGCCGCGGAGCGGCGCGGCGCGTATCCGCGCTACTTCTCGCGCGAGCAGGTCTACTGGACGGCGATCGGCGCGGACGGCGACGACCGCAGCGCGCTCCTGTCCGAGGACGGCGCGCTCGAGCCCGCGCGCCGCTCGTTCACGATCGAGCCCTTCCTCGCGGTCGACGGCCGCTTCGTCTCGTGGGCGGACGCCGAGATCGAGCACGCGCTGCGCGACGGCGATCTCCCGATTCCGCGCGTCGTGTGGCGCGCGCGCCCGATCGACCTCACCACGCGCGCGTTCGTCGCAGGGCTGCCCGGCGCGAGCGTTCTGTACGCGACGTACCGGCTCGCGAACCACGGCGGCGCGCCGAGCCGCGCCGACCTCTGGCTCGGCATCCGGCCCTTCCAGGTGAATCCGCCGTGGCAGTCGCTGAACGGCGCCGGGGGCGCGACCGCCGTGCACCGCATCGCGCGCGAGGGCCGCGTCGTGCGCGTGAACGGCCGCCACGCGATCGCGCTGCTGACGCCGCCCGACGCCTTTGGCGCGGCGCGCCTCGACCAGGGCGGGCTCGCCGACTTCCTCGCGCGCGGCGCGCTGGCGCCGGGGCGCGACGCCGTGTTCGACGCCGGCGGCTTCGCGTCCGCGGCGGCGCGCTGGCGCTTCACGCTCGCGCCGGGGCAGGTGGCGGAGGTCGTGATCGCGGTGCCGCTGCACGAAGCGTCCGCGTTCCTCGCCGCGCTGCCGCGGGCGGCGGACGCCGCCACGCACGCCGCCGCGGCGGAGGACGCGACGGCGCGCCGCTGGCGCGCACGGCTGTCGCGGGCCGAGATCGCGCTCCCGCCCGCGTCCGATCCGATCGTGCCGGCGCTGCGCGCCGCGCTCGGGCAGATCCTCGTCGCGCGCGCCGGCCCCGCGCTGCAACCCGGCACGCGCACCTACGCGCGCGCGTGGATCCGCGACGGCGTGCTGATGGAGAGCGCGCTGCTCCAGCTCGGTGTTGCGGAGACGCCGCGCGACTTCGTCCACTGGTACGCGCCGTTCCAGGAGCCGGACGGGCGCGTGCCGTGCTGCGTCGACGAGCGCGGCCGCGACACGGCGGTGGAGCACGACAGCCCCGGCCAGCTCCTCTACGGCATCGCATCGCTCTGGCGCTACGAGCGCGACGTCGAGACGGTGCGCGCGCTCTGGCCCCACGTGCCGCGCACGGTCGACTACATCGAGCGGCTGCGCGCGCAGCGTCTCGGCCCGGAGTGGGCGGCGCCGGCGAAGCGCAGGTTCCGCGGCCTCCTGCCCGAGTCGATCAGCCACGAGGGCTACTGGCAGAACCCGGTGCACTCGTACTGGGACGACGCCTGGGCGCTGCGCGGGCTCGCCGACGCGGCGCTGCTCGCGCGCGTCGTCGGCGGCGGCGCGGCGGCGCAGCGCTTCGCCGCGCTGGAGCGCGCGTTCGCGAAGGATCTGCGCGCGTCGATCGAGGCGACGATGGCGCACCACCGCGTCGACTTCGTGCCGGCGTCGGCGGACCTCGGCGACTTCGATCCCACCGCGACCACGATCTGGCTCGCGCCCGGCCGCGCGCGCGGCGTGCTCCCGCCCGCCGCGCTCGAGCGGACCTACGAGCGCTACGTGGACGACGTCCGCGGGCGCCGCGCCGGCGCGATCGCGTGGGACGCCTACGCGCCGTACGAGCTGCGCAACGTCGAAGCGCTGGTGCGGCTCGGGCGGCGCGACGACGCGCTCTTCGT
Source organism: Pseudomonadota bacterium (assembly GCA_003576805.1). Classification (GTDB taxonomy): domain Bacteria; phylum Myxococcota_A; class UBA9160; order UBA9160; family PR03; genus PR03. The sequence continues at coordinate 4,796 of QEVM01000031.1, forward strand.
GCTGCGCGAGATCCTCGGCGACCAGCGCCCGCCGGGCTGGCGCGGCTGGAGCGAGATCGTGTGGCGCGACCCGCGTGCGCCGCAGTTTCTCGGCGACATGCCGCACGCCTGGATCTCGGCGACGTACGCGCGCGCGGTGCGCTCGCTGCTCGTGTACGAGCGCGACGACGGCGCGCTCGTGCTCGGCGCCGGCGTCCCGCTCGACTGGCTGCGCGGCGAGGGCGTGCGCGTCGCGCGGCTGCCGACGCACTGGGGCCCGCTCGCGTACCGCATGCGCGAGGCCGGCGAACGCCGGCTCGTCGTCGAGATCGACGCCGGCGTCGAGCGGCCGCCGGGCGGCGTCGTCGTCGAGCCGCCCGTCGCGATCCGCGCGGCGCGCGTCGACGGCGCGCCGGCCGAGACGGGGAGCGCGCGCGCCGTCACCGCGACGCGCCTGCCGGCGCGCATCGAGATCGACTACTAGAGCGCGATCCGCGCGCCGTCCGCGTCGAAGAGGTGGATCGACTCGGGCGCGACGCGCAGGTGGACGGCGTCGCCGCGGGCGGCCTGCAGCATGCCGGGCAGCCGCACGACGAGCGCGAGCGCCGCGCCGGCGCGCACGTGCAGCAGCGTCTCGTGGCCGAGCAGCTCGACGTGCGCGACGCGCGCGGGCAGGGCGTCGGCGTCGCGCTCGGCGGCGAGCGCGATCGCCTCGGGCCGGACGCCCGCGGTGAGCGGCGCCGGCCCGTGCTCGCGCGCGGCCTTCGCGACGGCGCCGTCGAGCGCGATCCGCACGTCGTCCGCGACGAGCGCGCTGCGGCCGGCGTCCGTCGCGACGCGCGCCGCGAACAGGTTCATCGCCGGCGAGCCGACGAAGCCCGCGACGAACGCGTTGGCGGGCGTCTCGTAGAGAGCGCGCGGCGGCGCGAGCTGCTGGAGCACGCCGTCGCGCAGCACGGCGACGCGGTCGCCGAGCGTCATCGCCTCGACCTGGTCGTGCGTCACGTAGAGCATGGTCGTGCCGGTGCGGCGCTGCAGCTGCTCGATCTCGGCGCGCACCGCGACGCGCAGCTTGGCGTCGAGGTTCGAGAGCGGCTCGTCGAGCAGGAAGACGGCGGGCTCGCGCACGAGCGCGCGGCCCATCGCGACGCGCTGGCGCTGGCCGCCCGAGAGCTCGCGCGGCAGCCGCTCGAGTAGCTCGCCGAGGCCGAGCAGCTCGGCCGCCCAGGCGACGCGCCTGGCCTGCTCGTCCTTGCCGAGCTTCCGCATGCGCAGCGGAAAGACCAGGTTCTCGCGCACCGTCATGTGCGGATACAGCGCGTAGTCCTGGAACACCATCGCGACGTTGCGCTCGCGCGGCGAAAGATCGTTCACGACGCGGCCGCCGAGCCGGATCGTGCCGGCGCTCGGCTCCTCGAGGCCCGCCAGGATGCGCAGCACGGTGGACTTGCCGCAGCCCGAGGGTCCGACCAGCACGAGCAGCTCGCCGTCCGCGACGTCGAGATTCAGGTCGCGGAGCGCGCGCGCGCCGCCCGGGAAGGTCTTGTCGACGTGCGCGAGCTCGACCTGCGCCATGGCGCGGCGGCGGGGCGCGCGCGTCTCACTCGAAGAAGTCCTCGTCGCGCAGCAGCTCGAGCGCGGGCGCCACCGCCGGATCGGCGGCGAAGCGCTTCTGGATGGAGCCCTGCTGCAAGTGGTTCACGAGCGCGACGAAGCTCATCGACTGGTCGAGGCTCAGGTAGGCGTACGCGACGGCCCCGCTCTTCGGATCCACCGCGTCGTAGAGCCCGTACTCCCCGTACGCAGCATACCGCTCGGCGATGCGGCGCAGGTTGGCGGTGGCGGCCTCGGGCGCGACGGCGAGCGCGAGCGCCGACGCGTGCGGCGTCACGATCCGGGGCGCGTATCCCGACATGCCGAGATCGGGCACGCCGAACTCGCCGTAGTCGATGTTGGCCGGCTGCGTGCTCGGCGACAGGCCCCAGATCTCCCAGCCGAGCGCCTCGCGCGCGAAGCGGCGCTGGATCAGCGCGTGCGCCTCGCCGTTGCGGCCGAGGCTGCGCGGTGCGTGCGCGCGCTCGTCGAGCGTGAGCGACGGCATCAGCGCCTCGAACGCGCTGCCGCCCCACGACGGCACGTAGCGCACGCCGCCCCACGCGTAGGTCCCGCCCGCGACGCGGTGGCCGCGCACGGTCTTCACGCTGCGCCCGGCGGGCCGCTGGCGCTGCCAGTGCATGCTCGGCGGCAGCGTCCGCCGCATCGCGAACCAGTGCGCCTCGGGCGCGTGGCCCTGGGCGATCGCGATCAGGCTGCCAATACGCGCTTCGGTGTAGAGAGTGCCGTAGTGGTAGCGCGAGCGCTGGACCTCGCCGTCCTGCACGGTGACGCCGTGCAGCATCAGCGCCGCGTCGGGATCGTAGAAGTAGCCGTAGTCCTGCGAGTCGACGAGCCGGGAACACTCGTCCCACAGCTCGGTGAACGCCTGGCGCAGCACGATCAGGCCCGCCGTCAGCCAGGCCGAGTCCACGAACGACACGAACGGGCTGGTGCGCTCGAGCGTCGTCGTGTCGTAGTAGTTGAAGAAGAAGCCGGCGTGCGTCTCGAGGCGGCGCAGCGACTCGAGCACGCGCCGCGCGCGCGCGAGCGCCTCGTCGCGCGAGACGAGTCCGAGGTCGAACGCGCCGGCGATCGCGGCGAGGTGGAGCCCGACGTTGGTGCCCGTCGTGTAGTCGCCGATCTTCACGCTCTCCGCCTCGAGCGAGCCGCCGCACAGCCGCACGTGGTCGACCGGGAGCCCGTGCTCGCGGTCGACGAACGCGGCGAGCCCGTTCCAGGTGTCGCGCGCGAGCCGGCGCAGGAAGCCGTCGTCGTCGGCGGGCAGCGAGGCGCGGTCGACGAGCACGCGCGACGGCCAGCCCGCGAGGCGCGCGCGCACCTGCTCCTTGGCCGCGGCCAGCCCGCCGTGCTGGTTCTGCCAGGCCTCCTTGCGCGGCGCGACGACGCGCTCGGCGAGGAAGCGCGCCTCGTGCGCCGGCAGCGGGCGCGCGCAGCCCGGCGGATCGGGGTCCGCGCTCGGCAGGCCGCTCGCGCCGATCGTGCCGATCGCGCTCGTCGTGCCGACCGCGCTGGTCGTCCCGATCGCGGAGCTGCTGCCGACGATCTGCGCGGGCGCGCGGGCGGTCCCGAGGAGAAGGGCGACCCACGCAGCGAGGAGGAGACGCCTGCGCAGGCCCGCCGCGGCGCGCGGACGGACTCGGAATCGGTTCTCGGCGCGTCCGGCCATCGCCGCCTCCGCCTACGCTGTGCGCCCGCTCCGATCCCCGCCGCGGTCTCGGACCGGGCCGGGCGCACGTCGTTCGAGCTCCGCGGCGCGGCTCGGAGGGCCGCCCCGGCTCGGGGAAGTCCCGGGCGTGGCCCCTTGGGCGCGTCCGGGCTGGTTCGGGTCTCGTTCCACACGCTGCGAATCGGCCACCCGACATCCCGGGTGAAGCGGGCCGGGCACGAGTAGCGCGACGGCGGCGCAACACCGCGCAGCAAGCCGGCAGGTGGGGCGCAGCAGCCGCGCCCGGCCTTCGCTACCTCGCGCGCCGGGGGGCCCGAGCCATCGCACTCGCCGTCTTCGGGATGGTCTACGCCGGCATGATCCTCGGGCGGCTGCCCTGGCTGGCGCTCGACCGCACCGGCATCGCGCTGCTCGGCGCGATCGCGCTGCTCGCGACCGGCGCGATCTCGCTGCCGGCGGCCGGCGCGGCGGTCGACGTCCCGACGCTCGCGCTGCTGTTCGGACTCATGGTGGTGTCGGCGCAGCTCCAGCTCTCGGGCTTCTACGCGCGCGTCGCGGCGGCGCTGGGCGGCGCGCCGCTCTCGCCCGCCGCGCTGATGGCCGCGCTCGTCGCCGTCACCGGCGCGTTGTCGGCGGTGTTCACGAACGACGTCGTGTGCCTCGCGACGGCGCCGGTGTGGATCGAGGCGTGCGCGCGGCGGCGGCTCGATCCCGTGCCGTTCCTGCTGGCGCTCGCGTGCGCCTCGAACGTGGGATCGGCGGCGACGCTGATCGGGAACCCCCAGAACATCCTGATCGGGCAGGCGCACGGTCTCTCGTTCGTCGGCCATCTCGCGCGCGCCGGCGTGCCGGCCGCGCTCGGCCTCGCCGCGACGTGGGCGATCGTCGCCTGGCAGCAGCGCGGCGCGTGGTCCGCGCGCGTCGCGCAGGAAGACGCCGAGATCCGGCCGGACGACGACGTCGCGCCCTTCGACGCGTGGCAGACGGCGAAGGGGCTCGCGGTCGCGGCCGCGCTGCTCCTGGTGTTCGTCGCGACCGACTGGCCGCGCGACGTCGCCGCGCTCGGCGCCGCCGGCGCGCTGCTGCTGAGCCGCCGCCTGCACTCGCGCGACAAGCTCGGGCTCGTCGACTGGCCGCTGCTCGTGCTCTTCCTCGGGCTCTTCGTCGTGCACGGCGCCTTCGCGGCGACGGGCGCCGCCGGCGACGCGGTCGCGCGGCTGCGCGCGGCCGGCGTCGACCTCGCGCAGCCGGGCTGGCTGTTCGCCGCGACCGTCGCGCTCTCGAACCTCGTGTCGAACGTGCCCGCCGTGATGCTGCTGTTGCCGCTCGCGAGCGAGCCGCTCGGCGCGACGCTGCTCGCGCTCGCGAGCACGCTCGCCGGCAACCTGCTGCTCGTCGGCAGCATCGCGAACCTGATCGTGGCGGACGCCGCCGCGCGTCACGGCCTCGCCATCGACTGGCGCCGCCACGCGCGCACGGGCGTCCCGGTCACGCTGGCGACACTCGCGATCGCCGCGCTCGCGCTGCTCGCGCAGCGGTGATCGCGCGGGCGCACGGTCTAGACTGGGCGCGATGAGCCGAGCGTCCGAAGCCGCCCCTCGCGCCGAAGCCGCTTCCGAGGCGGACGCGCCGCCGCGCCGGCGCCGGCGCTGGCCGTGGATCGTGCTGCTGCTGCTCGTGGCGTTCGTCGTCGGCGTGCGCGTCGCGCTGCCGACCGCGGTCGAGCGCGGCGTCGCGTGGGGCTCGCGGCACTACCTCGGGCTGCCCGCGCGCCTCGACAACGCGGACTTCGACTTCTGGAACGGGCGCGTCGTGCTCGAGGGCATCACGGTCGGCGCGCGGCCCGACGGCGTCGCGCCGAACGACGCCGCGCTCGAGCCGCCCGTGCTCGATCCCGCGGCTGCGCTGTTGCACGTGCAGCGCGTCGCGACGCAGCTCTCGTGGCGCGACCTGCGCGACCGCACGGTGCGGCTCACCGAATTCGTGATCGTGTCGCCGACGGCCCGGCTCGAGCGCGAGGCCGACGGGCGCGTCGATCCGCTGCGCCACGCGCAGCCGGTCGCCGTGCCGTCCAGCGAGCCGGAGCCGCCCGAGGAGCCGGGCGAGCCGTCGCCGCCGTGGAAGATCGCGCTCGACCGCTTCGACCTGCGCGCGCCGGCGCTGCGCGTCATCGACGTGCCGACCGGCGAGAACCTGGTCGAGCTCTCGCTCGACGACTTCCGGCTCGACGGCGTCGCCGTGCTCGGCAACCAGCTCGAGCTCGCCGGCGTCGGCATCGAAGGTCCCGTGCTGCGCGTGCGGCGCGACCTGCTGCTCGCCGAGCGCAGCGCCCCGCCCGCCGCGCCGCCGCCGGCCACGGCCGCCGTGCCCGCGCCGACACCGGCCGGTGAAGCCGCGCCGGCGCCGGCGGGAGCGCCCGCTGCGCCGCCGCAGAAGCCCGGCTACCGCGTCACCAAGATCGACGTCGAGCGCGCGACCTTCACGTGGATCACGGAGAGTGGGCCGCTCGACGTCGCGATCACGCTGCAGGCGGCCAACGTCACGGCGGACGAGGGCGAGCGCTTCCCCGTCTCGCTCCAGCTCGAGATCGGCGACGGCCGCATCGCCGTCGCCGGCGACGTCGGCATCCTGCCGCCGGCGTACACCGGGAGCTTCAGCTGGAGCGACCTTCCGATCCCGCGGCTGCTGCTGGCGTCGGTGCCGCAGTTCGCGGACTGGCTGCAGCAGGCGAAGTCGACCGGCGACCTCGCGATCGACGCCGATCCGAGCGGCGCCAAGGGCGAGCCGTCGATGCGCGTCTCGGGGCGCCTCAGCTTCGACGCGCTCGCCGTCGCGGATCCCAAGGGCACCGAGATCACGCTCGGCTGGAAGCAGCTCGAGGTCGTGATCGACGACGTCTACGCGCCGCTCCCCGTCGAGGGCAAGCCGCCCGGCACGACGAAAGCGAAGCTCGCCAGCGTGAAGCTCGTCGAGCCGAAGATCCGCTACACGCGGCCGTCGCCGCAGCTCGACGCGCTGCTCGGCATCAACCTCTCGGGCGGCGCGGGAGCCGGCGGCGCGAAGCCGGCGGAAGAGGCCGCCGAAGCGCCCGCGCCGGAGGAGCCGGTCGCCGAGAAGGTCGAGAAGTCGGCGGCGCCGGACGGCGCGCCGGCGGAGGGCCCGATCGACCTCGCGATCGCGTCGCTCGAGATGACGGACGGCGAGGTCGAGGCGATCGACAAGACCGTGCAGCCGGTCGCGCGCACGCGCGTGCGCGGGCTCTCGCTGCACGCGCAGCAGGTGCGCTTCCCCGAGCCCGCCGCCGACGACGTGCGCTTCCACGCGCTGCTGCCCACCAGCGCGCAGCTCGACGTGCAGGGCGAGCTCGCGGCGGGCAACGTCGGCGACTTCACGCTGAAGCTGCGCCAGCTCGACCTGCCCGTCTTCAATCCGTACGCGGACCTCGCCGGCGTCACGGTCGACTCGGGCACCGCGTCCGCGGACGTGAAGCTGAAGATGCGCGGCGCGAAGATGGAGATCGACAACCGCCTCGTGCTCAACGAGCTCGGGGTCTCGATGCGCAAGCCCGAGACCTTCGAGCGCGAGTTCGGCGTGCCGATCGACCTCGCGCTCGCGCTGCTGCGCGATCCGAAGGGCAACATCGAGCTGCGCGTGCCGGTGAAGGTGGACGAGCAGGGCTCGTCCGTGGACGTCGGCGCGATCGTGCGCAGCGCGCTGAAGGCGGCGATCGTCGGCGCCGTCACCGCGCCGCTCAAGATGATCGGCGCGGTGTTCGGCGGCGGCGGCGACGACGGCGGCGTCTCGCTCGATCCGCTGCCCGCCGTCGCGGGCGGCGCGCAGCTCGAGGGCGACCAGAGCGCGCGCATCGACGGGCTCGCCGCGATGCTGGCGCAGCGCCCGGCGATCGGCCTCGCGCTGCGCGGCCGCACGGGTCCCGCGGATCGCCCGAAGCTCGCCGAGCAGATGCTGCTCGAGCGCTGGCAGGCGGGCGAAGGGCTCCCCGAGCTCGAGGACGCGGGCTTCTTCGAGCGCCGCCGCATCGGGCAAGCGCTGTCGGCGCGCGTCGCAGGCGAGGACGCGCCGCTCGAAGGCGAGGACCAGGCGCTCTACGAGCGCTACGTCGCCGCCGTGCAGGTGCCCGACGAACGGCTCGCCGCGCTTGCGACCCAGCGAGCCGAGCACGTGCGCGAGCGGCTCGTCGCGAAGGGCGTCCCCGCCCAGCGCGTCGCGGTGGCGGGCGTCGCGAGCGAGGGCGAGCCGGGCGTCGTCGTCGGCTTCGCGGCGGGCAGTTAGGAGCCCGACCCAGGACGACTCGGGTCGCCCGGCCGCCGCGGCATCGCCGCCAACTGCGTTGCGCTCCTTGCGCCGTAGCTCCCGCTACGGCTCAGTCGCGCGCCTCGTTGGCGTCGCGCCGCGACGCCCGAGCTCCGCCTCTCATCCCGGGTCAGGCTCCTAGCGCGAGAGCCCCCACGCCGCCGCGCGCTCGCGGTCGGCGAGCTCCCACACCGTGTGGTGCAGCGTGAGCATGGCTTCGGAGTCGCGCAGCAGGCGGCGGCGCTCGCTCGGGCCGAGCGCCTGCGGGCCCTTGCGCACGCCGCGCTGCACCAGCTCGGCGTGATGGCGGCGCAGCCGGTCGGCGAACGAGCGGCCGCTGCCGATCAGCGCGCAGTGGACGGCGTTGTGCAGCGGGTCGACGACCGCGCGCACGAAGCCGTCGCGGCGCCACTCCGGCAGCATGATCGCCTGCTCCTCGGCGACCTCGACGTCGCGCTGCACGTCGAGGATCTCGCGCGGTGGGTTCGTCTCCTCGGGAATCAGCAGCAGGCCGCGCTTGCGCGCGCGGCGGCCCGGGCGCACGCGGCTCGTCCACACCGAGACCGGGATCGCGAGGATCAGCGCCGCGACGACGGGCGTCAGCCACCACGCGTAGTGCGGGTTCAGCCAGCCGACCAGCCCCGCCCAGCAGCACGCCACGATCGTGTCGGTGCCGTGATGGCGGATCGCCTCGCTCCAGCTCGTCTCCGCGTCGCCGCGCGTCTGCGAGTGCCACACGACGGTGTGGCCGACCAGGTTGGTCAGCACGAAGCGCGTGTGGAACACCATGCGGATCGGCGCGAGCAGGCTCGAGAGCAGCGTCTCGAACACGACGCTGCCGAGCAGCTTGCCCGCGCCGCCGTACTGCTTCGCCTCGCCGCGGCCGAGCGTCAGCACGATCGCGAGGATCTTGGGCAGGAACAGGATCGCCGCGGTGACGCCGGCGAGCGCGATCGCCCAGTCGGGCCGCCACACCGGCCACTCCGGGAACAGGCTGCGGCCCTCCGGGAAGTAGACCGGCTCGCGCACCGACTCGTAGATCGCGGCCGCCGTCGAGAGCAGCAGGAAGGTGAACCACAGCATCGCGGAGACGTACGAGAGCACGCCGTTCAGGAACAGCGCGCGGTGCGCGCCGTAGAGGCCCTCGGTCGGCAGCAGCCGCAGGTGCTGGATGTTGCCCTGACACCAGCGGCGGTCGCGCTTCATCTCCTCGAGCAGCGACGACGGCACCTCCTCCCAGCTACCGGGCAGGTCGTAGGCGAGCCAGAGCGCCCAGCCGGCGCGGCCCATCAGCGCCGCCTCGACGAAGTCGTGCGAGAGGATCTCGCCGCCGAGCGGCGGCTCGCCCGGCAGGCGCGGCAGCGCGCAGTGCTCCATGAACGGCGCGACGCGGATGATCGTGTTGTGGCCCCAGTACTGGCCCTCGCCGAGCTGCCAGTAGTGGAGGCCGGCGGCGAAGATGCGCCCGTAGAGCCGGCTCGTGAACTGCTGCACGCGCGCGAACAGCGACGACTGGTTCACCGCGGTCGGCGCGGTCTGGATCATGCCGACGCCCGGGTTCGCCTCCATCAGCTCGGTCAGGCGCACCAGCGCGTCGCCGCTCATCACGCTGTCGGCGTCGAGCATGATCATGTAGCGGTACGCGCCGCCGAAGCGGCGGCACCAGTCGGAGACGTTGCCGCTCTTGCGCTCGATGCGGACCTTGCGGCGCCGGTAGAAGCAGCGGCCGAAGGCCTTCTGCTCGCGGCACCACGCGAACCAGGCCGCCTCCTCCTGCATCGCCTTCGACGGATCGCGCGTGTCCGAGAGCACGTAGAAGTGGAAGGGCGCCGCCTTGCCGGTGCGCTCGAGCGAGCGGTGGATCGCGCGCAGCCCGGCGAAGACGCGCTCGACCGGCTCCTCGCAGATCGGCATGACGACCGCGGTCAGCACCTCGTCGCCGAGCTCCTTGCGGTCCTGCGCGTCGCTCTTGGTGATCGCGAACCGGTCCCGCCGGAAGAGAAGCAGGAAGAAGCCGAACAGCGCCGTCCAGAAGCCGATCGAGATCCAGCCGAAGAGCGCGCCGAAGCACACCGCGATCGCGATCTCGAGCGGATTGCGGCCCTGCTGCGGCAGCACGTCGAGCATGAAGCCGCCCGCCACGATGCTCGGGATCCACACGAGCAGGCCGAGCAGCGTGCGGCGCCGGCGCGCGGCCCAGCTCCAGGGGCGCGTCGTGCGCGCGCCCAGCGCGCGCTCGTGGCCCGGGATGCGCGGCGCGTGCGGCCCGACCTGGTGCTGCTCGGGCGCCGCGGCGGGCACGATCGAACGGCGCAGCCCGCGCCACAGGAAGCGGTTCGGCGACATCCACGCGCGCGCGAACGGCGGCATCGACGAAAGGCGCCGGCGCACGGGCAGCGGCGCGGCGAGCACCTGGAGCGGCACCTGCGACGCGCCGCCCGCGAACGCCGCGGTGAGGCGCCACGCCAGGAACTCGTCGTCGGAGTCGAGCGCCTCGCGGCTGCGCGGCAGCTTCGCGAGCAGCAGCCCGCGCATCGCGCGCATGGTGTCGGCGAGCGCGTCGCTGCTCTGGCTTGCGGCGGCGGCGGCCTGCTCGGCGGCCTCGGTGGCGATCGCGCTCGCGTCAGGCTCGTCCACGCCGGCCGCGAGCAGGTAGTCGTGCGCGCGCGCCACCGCGCTGCGCCAGTCGTGGAGCAGGCTCGAGCGCGGCAGCCCGGAGCGGCTTCGATTCGGGCCGCCGCTTTCGCCGGGCGCGTCGTCCGCTGCGCGGTCGCCGGCCGGGACCACGCGGGTGGGGGATTCGCTCATGGCTCCTGAACGTAGGACCACGTCTCGGTGAGCGCTTCCTCGCCGTGGCGCAGGAATGCGCGCATCTCGACCGAGTTGCCGCCCTGCGGCCGCACCTGGAAGATCAGCCGCCACTGGCCGTTCACCGGGTTCTTCACGACCTGCTGCTCGAGCAGCTCGCCGCCGCCGACCGTGACGACGCCCTGGAGCACCGTCTCGGCGGGCAGCACCTCCAGGCTCTTGCCCGCGAAGTCCACGACGAAGCGCCAGCCGTCCTCGAAGGTGCCGCGGTCGCGCCGCGTGGCGATCACGCGGCCCGCGGGCGGCAGCACCGGGTCGTCGCCGTACCAGGTCATGCGGTACGCGTGGTCGAGCGGCTGCATCGGCTCGGGCATCGGATCGGGCAGCCAGTACGACACGACGTTGTCGTGGATGTCCGCCTGCGTCGGAATCTGCACGAGCTCCACGGCGCCCGGCCCCCAGTCGCCCTTCGGCTCGATCCACACCGACGGCCGCGTCTCCATGCGCGTCTCGAGGTCCTGGTAGTGCTCGTAGTCGCGGTCGCGCTGGATCAGACCGAAGCCGCGCGGATTCGTCATGCGGAAGGAGTTGACCGTGAGCTGGCGCGGGTTCTTGAGCGGCCGCCACGTCCACTCGCTGGTCGAGTCGAAGAGCAGGAGGCCGTCGGAGTCGTGGACCTCGGGCCGGTAGTCCTCGTTGCGGCTCGGATTGTTCTCCCCCGAGTAGAACATGCTGGTGAGCGGCGCGATGCCGAGCTTGCCGACCTTCTTGCGCAGGAACAGCCGCGACTCGACGTCCACGATCGTCTTGTCGCCCGGATACACGATGAAGCGGTAGGCGCCGGTCAGCCGCGGGCTGTCGAGCAGCGCGTAGATCTCCATCTCCTTGGCGGTCGGCGCCGGCCGCACCAGCCAGAACTCCTTGAAGAACGGGAACTCCTCGCCCGAGGGCAGCGCGGTGTCCACCGCGACGCCGCGCGCCGAGAGCCCGTAGGCGTGCTCCTTGCCGACGGCGCGGAAGTAGCTGGCGCCGAGGAAGACGATGACCTCGTCCTTGTAGCCCGCGGTCTTGATCGGGTAGTGCACGCGGAAGCCGGCGAAGCCCATGTCCTGGGGCACGCGGCTCGCGAACTCGTTCTTGCCGTAGTCGAACTGGTTCGGGTTGAACGGCACGTCGCGCACGCCCTGCGCGTCCACCTCGTGGACCTTCACGGTGCGGTCGTAGAACAGGCCGGCGTGGAAGAACTGCACCTCGAAGCTGGAGTCCTTGCGGCGCCAGAGCGATTGCTCGGGCTTGAAGCGGACGTCGCGCCACTGGTCGTAGGAGATCTGGAGCAGCCACTCCGGGACGTCGACGCCGTGCGGATCCTTGAACGGCGAGCGCGCGAGCTTCTCGGCGCGCTTCGAGACCGCCTCGAAGTCGAAGGCGGGCTTGCGCTTGGACGGCTTGCGCGCCTGCGCGTCGGCGGCGAAGGGCGCGAGCGCGAGCGCCAGCCCGGCGGCAAAGCAGGCGAAGAGCCGGAGCCGGCCCGGCGACCGGGCCTCCACCGTGGCGGCGTGCGGAATCACTCGCTTCCCCCAGACTGGATTGGCGCGCGGGACGTGCTCCGCGCTCGCCGTCCGCCGCCGGGCTCGCAGAGCAGTCGAGGCGCCGATCGCGCCGCGCTTCCCCGGGTGGTGTCGGACGAGCGCGGGATGTTCGGGGATTCCATTCGCTCCGCAATGCCGGGACGCGCCCCCGCGCCGCCGGCTGAGAGGCGATCTTCACTTTTCGCAGCCGCCGTGCTTGACCCGGGCGGTCACGGTGCTTACCCACCACCCGCTTCCGGGAGCCGGACCCCGATCGCAACGGGTGCGCCGGCTTCCCGAACCCCTCGCGCCGGGCGCGCTCGACTCGCGAGCGTCCCGGACGGGGACCCGAACAACACAACGGAACGCGCGGAGTCGCCCGGGCGACCCCGCGATCGGAGAGCGATCGCATGAAGATTCGACCCCTTCACGACCGCATCCTCGTCAAGCGCATCGACGAGGAAGCCAAGACCAAGGGCGGGATCATCATTCCCGATACCGCCAAGGAGAAGCCCCAGGAGGGCAAGGTGGTGGCCGTCGGCGCCGGCAAGGTGAACGAGGACGGCACGGTCCGCCCGATGGACGTCAAGGTCGGCGACCGCATCCTGTTCTCGAAGTACGCCGGCACCGACGTCAAGCTCGAGGGCGACGAGCACATCATCATCCGCGAGGACGACGTCCTCGGCATCCTGAGCTGAGGGAGATCAACTAGATGGCAGCCAAAGAGATCCGTTTCCACCAGGACGCCCGCGCCAAGATGCTCGCGGGCGTGAACGCGCTCGCCAACGCGGTGCGCGTGACGCTCGGTCCGAAGGGCCGCAACGTCATCATCGAGAAGAGCTGGGGCTCCCCGACCGTGACCAAGGACGGCGTCACGGTCGCGAAGGAGATCGAGCTCGAGGACAAGTTCGAGAACATGGGCGCGCAGATGGTGCGCGAGGTCGCCAGCAAGACCAGCGACACCGCGGGCGACGGCACCACCACCGCGACCGTGCTCGCGCAGGCGATCTTCCGCGAGGGCAGCAAGCTCGTCGCGGCGGGCGTCAACCCGATGGAGCTCAAGCGCGGCATCGACAAGGCCGTCGCGGCGATGGTCGACGAGCTGAAGAAGCTCTCGAAGCCGACGCGCAACAGCGAGGAGATCGCCCAGGTCGGCATCGTCAGCGCCAACGGCGACGAGACGATCGGCAAGATGCTCGCCGAGGCGATGGAGAAGGTCGGCAAGGAAGGCGTGATCACCATCGAAGAGGCCAAGTCGATGGAGAGCACCCTCGAGGTCGTCGAGGGCATGCAGTTCGACCGCGGCTACCTCTCGCCGTACTTCGTGACGGATCCCAACCGCATGGAGGCGGTGCTCGAAGACCCGCTGATCCTGCTCCACGAGAAGAAGATCTCGAACATGAAGGACCTGCTGCCCCTGCTCGAGCAGGTGGCGCGGCAGGGCAAGCCGCTGCTGATCGTCGCGGAGGAGGTCGAGGGCGAGGCGCTCGCGACGCTCGTCGTGAACAAGATCCGCGGCACGCTGGCGGCGGCCTGCGTGAAGGCCCCGGGCTTCGGCGATCGCCGCAAGGCGATGCTCCAGGACATGGCCGTCCTCACGGGTGGCCAGGTCATCGCCGAGGAGCTCGGCCTCAAGCTCGAGAACGTGACGCTGAAGGACCTCGGGCGCGCCAAGCGCATCGTGATCGACAAGGACAACACGACGATCATCGACGGCGCCGGCAGCAAGAAGGACATCGAGGGCCGCTGCAACGAGATCCGCAAGCAGGTCGAGGAGACGACCAGCGACTACGACCGCGAGAAGCTCCAGGAGCGGCTCGCCAAGCTGGTCGGCGGCGTCGCGGTGGTCAAGGTCGGCGCGGCGACCGAGTCCGAGATGAAGGAGAAGAAGGCCCGCGTCGAGGACGCGCTGCACGCCACGCGCGCGGCGGTCGAAGAGGGCATCGTGCCCGGCGGCGGCGTCGCGCTGCTGCGCGCGCTCAGCGCCCTCGACGGCCTCGGCGACGCGCTGGAGGAGGAGCAGCGCGCCGGCGTGAACATCATCCGCAAGGCGGTCGAGGAGCCGCTGCGCATGATCTCGCAGAACGCCGGCATCGACGGCTCGATCGTGATCGAGAAGGTCAAGGGCGCGAAGGGCGCCTTCGGCTTCAACGCCGCGACCGAGGAGTACGAGGACCTGGTGAAGGCCGGCGTGATCGACCCGACCAAGGTCGTGCGCACGGCGCTCCAGAACGCCGCGAGCGTCAGCTCGCTGCTCCTCACCACCGAGGCGATGATCGCCGAGAAGCCCGAGCCCAAGAAGGCCGGCGGCGCGCCGGGCGGCGGCATGCCGGGCGGCATGGGCGGCATGGGCGGAGACATGGACTTCTAGTCTCCGGCTCCCTCGACGTTGGCAAGTGAACGGCCCTCCGACCTCGCGGTCGGAGGGCCGTTTCGCGTCGCGCCGGCGGCGTGCTTCGATTCGTTAGCTTGGGCGCGTGCTCCGACGCATCGCCGTTGCAGTCGCCGTCGCGCTCGCCGCCTGCCCGATCGCGCGTGCAGAGCCGTCCTCGGATGCGGCGCCGGCGCTTGCGGACGATCCGGCCGCCGCCGCCGCCGCCGCCGCCGCCGCCGCCGGCCCGCCCGTGCCGCCGGCGTGGCCGGCGCTCGAGCTGCTCGGGCAGACGATCGAGCCGGGGACCTCGCGCGCGCTCGACTTCCGCAGCCGCGACGACTTCAGCTCGTACCTCGTCGCGTTCCGCGGCGTCGCGCCGGGGCCGACGCTGTGCGTGACGGCGGGCGTGCACGGCGACGAGCTCAACGGCGTCGCGATCGCGCGCCAGCTCGTCGACGCGACCGAGCCGCAGCTCCTGCGCGGCACGCTCATCGTGTCGCCGATCGTGAACGCGCACGGCTATCGCAGCGGCTCGCGCTACCTGCCCGACCGCCGCGATCTCAACCGCTACTTCCCGGGCCGCCCGTACGGCAGCATCGCGTCGCGCATCGCGCACCAGCTCTTCGAGCAGGTGGTGCGGCGCTGCGAAGCGCTCGTCGACCTGCACACCGGCTCGCTCAACCGCACCAACGTGGCGCAGATCCGCACCGATCTGCGCGAGGTCGCGAACCTGCGGCTCGCCTGGGGCTTCGGCGCCGAGCACGTCGTGCACAGCGTCGGCCAGCCCGGCACGCTGCGGCGCGCGGCGAACGACGCGGGCATCCCCGCGGTGCTCTACGAGGCCGGCGAGCCGCGCCGCATCGACGCGGGCGAGATCGCGCGCGGCGTCGTCGCGATCCGCGTGCTGCTCGAGTCGCTCGGCATGCTCGACGGCCAGACGCCGCGGCCCGAGCAGCGCCTGTACGGACACACCCACTGGATCCGCTCCGACGAGTCGGGCATGTACGTGCCCGCGGTCGAAGTCGGCGACACGGTCGCGATCGGGCAGACGATCGGCACCATCACCGATCCGTTCTCGAGCGATCGCACCGCGGTGTTGGCTCCGCTGCCGGGCCGCGTGCTCGGCATGGCGCTCGGACAGGTGGTGATCCCGGGCTTCGCGCTCTTCCACCTCGGGCTCGAGGCGCCGAGCGTCGGCGCCGGCTACGAGGACGACGAGCTGGCGCGCGACGACGACGCCGGCCCCGAGCCCGCCGACCCGCTGCGCGCCGAGCTGCTCGACGAACGCCCCGAGTAGCGCCGCTCAGCTCGGCTTCGCCGCGCACTTCTTCAGCGGCACGCCATTGAGCGGGAAGCGCTCCGCGAGCTTCTTCGCCTTCGCCTGGATCGCCTGCAGCTGCGCGTTCTGCGGGCCCTTCATCTCGTGGTAGATGTCGACGCGCGTGACGCCCGGCTTCTCGTCGGCGTTGAAGAACACGGTGAACGGCTGCTCGCCGTCCCAGTCGGGCAGCGCGACGACCGAGTTGCCGGTGTAGTCCGGTCCGAAGAACGTTTGCGGGATCGCGACGTTCCCCCACGTCTGGCTGTCGCTGCCGTTGCGCAGCGTGAGCTGCTCCTCGGCGACGCGCAGCCGCACGGCGGAGTCGCAGCCGCCGCTGGCAGGCACCCAGTCGCCCTGGTGCTCGGCGGGGATCGCGTCCCGTGCGGCCGCGGGCGAAGCCGCGAACGCGAGCGAGAGGGCCGCGATCGCGGCGCGGGCGAGCAGGCGCATGAGGTCCTCCGGGTTCGTCCCGCCGCGATCGTGCGCGCGAAGCGCTCGCTTGGCAACCCGCGCCGCGCGCGTGTCGCGCCGCCGGCAGCGCGGCCTGGCGCGATTCGGTATCGAGTCGCCGCGCCCGCGCGAGGAGCCTCCCATGACGTCGCGTGACCTTCCGATCGCCATTCTGGGCGCCGGCTTCGCCGGCCTCGGCACGGCGATCCAGCTCAAGA
The DNA here is from genome assembly GCA_003576805.1 of Pseudomonadota bacterium. Classification (GTDB taxonomy): domain Bacteria; phylum Myxococcota_A; class UBA9160; order UBA9160; family PR03; genus PR03. Next base: position 21,111 of record QEVM01000031.1, read on the forward strand.
AGCGCGGCATCCACTCGTTCACGATCTTCGAGCGCGCGAACGAGATCGGCGGCACCTGGCGCGACAACACCTATCCCGGCGCCGCCTGCGACGTGCCCTCGCACGCCTACTCGCTCTCGTTCGAGCAACACCCCGGCTGGACGCACCGCTACTCGCCGTCGTCGGAGATCCAGGACTACCTGCTCGGCATCGCCGACAAGTGGAAGCTGCGCGACCACCTGCGGCTGCGCACCGAGATCGTCGAGGCGCGCTTCGACGAAGCGGAAGCCGCGTGGAAGCTCACGACCAGCGAAGGCGACGTCGTCTCGGCGCGCGTCGTGATCTGCGGCGTCGGCGGGCTCGTGGATCCCGCGCTGCCCGACATCAAGGGCCTCCAGAGCTTCCGCGGCGAGCTCTTCCACACCGCGCGCTGGAACCACGACTACGAGCTCGGCGGCAAGCGCGTCGGCGTCGTCGGCACCGGCGCGAGCGCCGTGCAGGTGGTGCCGTCGATCGCGCCGCAGGTGGAGACGCTCGCGGTCTTCCAGCGCACGCCGGCGTGGGTCGTGCCCAAGCGCGACAAGCGCTACTCGGAGGCGCAGAAGCGGCGCTGGGCGCGCTTCCCGTCGCTGCTCCGCGCGAGCCGCTTCCTGCAGTATTGGGCCAGCGAGCTGTGGGGTCCGATGATCTTCCTCGACGCGCCGCGCCTGTCGGCGGTCGGCGAGCGGCTCTCGATGAAGCACCTGCACGCGCAGGTGAAGGACCCCGCGCTGCGCGAGAAGCTGACGCCGCACTTCCAGTTCGGTTGCAAGCGCATCCTCGTGTCGGACGACTACTGGGCGAGCTTCGAGCGCCCGAACGTCGAGCTCGTGACCGACGCGATCGAGGAGATCGTGCCCGACGGCATCCGCACCGCGGACGGCGCGCTGCGCGAGCTCGACGCGATCGTGCTCGCCACCGGCTTCGCGCTCGGGCTGGCGTCGGCGCCGTTCCCGATCACGGGCCGCGGCGGTAGGACGCTGGACGAGGTCTGGAAGAACGGCGCGGTCGCCTACAAGGGCATGACCGTCTCGGGCTTCCCGAACTGGTTCATCCTGATGGGGCCCAACACCGGACCGGGTCACACCTCGGTGCTGGTCTACACCGAGGCGCAGATCCAGCACGCGCTCGGCGCGATCGAGCGGATCCGCCGCGACGGCCTCCGCTGGGTCGACGTTCGGCAGCGAACGCTGGACCGCTACGACGCCGGCATCCAGGGCCGCATGAAGCACATGGTCTGGTCGAGCGGCTGCAACAGCTGGTACCTCTCGAAGGACGGCAGCAACCACGCGCTCTATCCAGGCTTCGCCGCCGAGTACGTGCTGCGCGCGCGGCGCTTCCGCGCGAAGGACTACGAGATCGCGCGCTGAGCGCGCAGTCGGCCCAGTCTCACACGAGCCAACGGCGCCGGTCGCGCAGCGACGTCAGTGCGGCGAACGCCGCGCCGGCTGCCAGCGACGACGAGGCCTCGGGCGCGTTCTGGTAGTCGTGGCCCGACTCGCCGAGCGAGATCGGCGCGCCGGGGATCGGGCTCTTCGCGGCGTCGAGCACGATCGCGCCCGACGAGTCCGCCCCGACGCTGCCTTCCGCCTGGCCGGCGAACGGGACGAGATTTCCGTAGCCGTAGCCCGTGCCCGCGCCGAGGTTCATCTGGATGGTGATCTGCACCGGCTGCCCGAGCACGATCGGGACGTCGACCTGGAACGCTTCGTCGATGGGTCCGCTCGTCGTGATGTTGCGCCCCGCCCCCGTGCACGGGCCCAGCGTGGTCGGAGAGCCGGGCAGGTTCGAGGAGCAGCTGAGTCCGAGCTGCACGTAGCTCGCTCCGTTCTGCCATTCGACGACCGTGCTTCCCGTGGCGTGCAGCGGGATGCGCAGGAAGCCCGACGCGCCGCCCTCTCCCGCCGTGACGACGTCGGAGAACGTTCCGAACGCGCGTCCGATGCGCGTGTCGTTGCCGAGGAAGGTCGCGTCGTCGCCGGGCGGGTCCACGAAGCCCGAAGCACGGGCGAACAGGCCGAACGCGGCGAAGTCGGTCGTGCTCGCGGCGGCGGCCTGGAACGAGTAGCCGTCGCTGCCGCCGTAGGTGCGGAGGATGTTCGAGGGCGCGCCGGGAGTGAGGATGGGCGGCGTCGTCTCGCAATCGCCGGCAGCGTTTCCGTAGCACGCCTGGCAGGTCGAGATGACGTACGCGGCGGCGCGCGCGCGCGCGGGTGCGATCGGCGCCCCGATCGCTGCGACGGCGAGGCAGGTCGCGATCGCGCGAATCCCGCGCTTCGGTTGCATGGCCGGCTCCTGCGCGCCGTCGCGGGCACGCGCTTCGTCTCACCCGCGAGGCCGCCTCCACCGCGAGACGGATCGGGGCGAGCTTGCCACGGCGGCAGCGCGCTCGCTCGGCGCGCGTCCCGCCGTCACACAAGCCGGTGCAGGCGTCGCGGGCGAGCGAAGCGTCGATCACGACGCGAACGCGGGCGGGCCTCGCGTCGGCGCCCACCGCCCGTCGGGTGATAAGCTGCGCCACTTCTCGCGCTCGACCGCCACCCGCCCGCCGCATGGAGCTGCGCATGCCGTCCCCGCGAATCGTTCTGGTCTGGGCGCTCTGCGCGCTGGCCGCGACCGCCTGTCGCTCCGTTCCCGCGACGACGGGCGCGGCTTCCGGCGCACGCTTGCCCGCGATCCTCGCGCGCGGCGAGCTGCGCGTCGGGCTCACGGGCGAGCAGGCGCCGCTCAACATGCGGACGCCGGGCGGCGGTCTCGCCGGACTCGAGGTGGACCTCGCGAACGCGCTGGCGCAGTCGATGGGCGTGCGCGCGCGCTTCGTCGAGCTGCCGTTCGCGGAGCTGCTGCCCGCGCTCGAGCGCGGCGACGTCGATCTCGTCGCGTCGGGCGTGACGATCACGCCCGAGAGGAACGCGCGCGTCGCCTTCGCCGGCCCCTACTTCGTGACCGGCACCGCGATCCTCTCGCGCGACGCCGCGCTCGCGGAGGCCGAGCACGGCCCCGCGCTCGATGCGCCCGGCAGGCGCTACGTCGCGCTCGCCGGATCGACGAGCGAGTCGTTCGTGCGCGAGTGGCTGCCGCAGGCGCAGCTCCAGTCCGTGCCGGACTACGAGAGCGCCGTGCGCATGGTGATCGACGGCAAGGCCGACGCGATGGTGGGCGACTTCCTCGCCTGCGCGATGGCGGTCTGGCGCCATCCCGAAGCGGGCCTCGTGCCGCCGTCGTCGCCGCTCACCGCCGAGCCGATCGGCGTCGCGATCGCGGCCGGCGATCCGCTGCTCGTGAACCTCGTCGAGAACTACCTCGACACGCTCGAGCAGACGGGCCTGCTGACGCAGCTCAAGGCGCGATGGCTCTCCGACGGCGCCTGGCTCCGCGAGCTGCGCTGAGCCGCGCGGCGCTGCTCGCCGCGGCGCTGTGCGCGTGCGCGTGCGCGGGCGGCGCGCCGAGCGGGCCTGCGCCGGCCGCCGCGCCGCGCCGCACGATCCTGCTCACCGACGCCGACGAAGCGCGCGTCGGCCGCGAGAGCGCGCGCGAGATCCTCGCCGAGATGGGCCTGCTCGACGATCCGGCGCTCGCCGCGTACGTCGGCGAGATCGGCCGGAGGCTGCTGCGCGGCGCGCCGCAGCGGCCCTTCCCGTTCGAGTTCCACGTCGTGGACCAGGTCGAGCCGAACGCCTTCGCGCTGCCGGGCGGCTGGATCTTCGTGTCGCGCGGCCTGCTGCTGCTCGCCAACAGCGAGGACGAGCTCGCGTGCGTGATCGGCCACGAGATCGCGCACGTCGTGGCGCGCCACGCGGCCGCGCAGCAGGCGATCGCGCGCAGCGGCAATCCGCTCGCGGCGCCGTGGCGGCGCGTCGCGCAGCAGGCGGCGTACTCGCGCGAGATGGAGCGCCAGGCCGACGCCGAGGGGCAGCGCTTGTGCGCGGCGGCGGGCTACGACCCGCGCGCGCTGGTCTCCTTCCTGCGCGCGCTCGCGCTCGAGGAGCAGCTGCGCGCGCGCGCCTCCAGCACGCCCGGCTTCTTCGAGACGCACCCGGGATCGAGCGAGCGTGCGGCGGCCGCGTCGGTGCGCGCGAGCGAGATCCGCTTTCGCCGCGATCCCGCGCGCGCCGACGGCCGCGCCGCGCTGCTGCGCCGGCTCGACGGACTTCCGGTCGGCCAGCGCCCCGCGTCGGGCATCTTCGTCGGCGAGCGCTTCCTGCACCCCGACCTCGGCTTCCAGATCCGCTTCCCGTCCGGCTGGCGCACCTCGAACGGCAACCGCATGGTCGGCGCGATCGAGCCGCTCGGCGCGGCGATCGTGTATCTCGCGAGCGCCGAGGCGCCGGGCGACGCGCAGGCCGCGGCCGACGCGTGGCTCGAGCGCACGCGCCGCGACCAGCCCGTCGGCGTGTACGAGTCGAAGCCGGTGTCGATCGGCGCGCTGCGCGGCTGGCGGCTCTTCGTCGAGTCGATGAGCGACTCCGGGCCGCTCGCCGCGTACGTGACGTTCGTCCCGTTCGGCGGCACCACGTATCTCGTCGCGGGCGTCGCGCCGGCGCGGCTCGCGAACGAGCAGCTCCCGCGCACGCTGGCGACGGCGCGCAGCTTCGGGCCGCTGCCCGACGCCGCGCGCCGCGCGATCCGCGTGCAGCGCCTCCGCATCGCGACGGCGCGCGCCGGCGAGGACGGCGCCGCGCTCGCGCGCCGCACCGGCAGCGCCTGGAACGGCCCCGAGATCGCCGCCTACAACGGCGTGCAGAGCGACCACCGCTTCCGCGCCGGCGAGTCGGTGAAGATCGCGATCGAGAGTCCGTACGCGGCGGGGCGTGACTCAGCCGAGCCAGGCGCCGACCAGCTTGTGCGTCGCGAAGCTCGCGCCGTACGCGAGCGCGAGCAGGTAGGCGAACGCGAACGCGGGCCAGCGCCACGAGTTGGTCTCGCGCCGCATCACCGCGAGCGTCGACATGCACTGGAGCGCGAACACGAAGAACACGAGCAGCGACGCGACCGTCGCGGGCGTGAAGACGGGCGAGCCGTCCGGGCGCGCGTCGCGGCGGATCGCCTCGCGGAGCGACGCGTCCTCGTCGGTGGCCGCGTAGATCTGGCCGAGCGTCGAGACGATCACCTCGCGCGCGGCGAGGCTCGCGACGAGCCCGACGCCGATCTTCCAGTCGAAGCCGAGCGGCGCGATCGCGGGCTCGAGCGCGTGTCCGAGCCGGCCCGCGACGCTGCGCTCGAGCTGGATCGCGGCGGCGCGCTCGGGCGCGACGTCGGCGGGGACGTCGGCGCGCGGCACGTGCAGCAGCACCCAGAGCACCGCGGTCACGGCGAGGATGATCGTGCCCGCGCGGCGCAGGAACGCCCACACGCTCGCCCACGTCTGGTGCAGCCACAGGCGCGCCGGCGGGATGCGATAGGGCGGCAGCTCCATGTAGAACGGCAGGCCTTCGCCCGGCAGGATCGTGCGCCGCATCAGCGCCGCCGCGACGAGCGCCGTCAGCGCGCCCATCAGGTAGAGCCCGAGCAGCACGAGCCCCTGGAGGCCCAGCGGACCGAGCACGGTCTGCGCGGGCACGAAGGTGCCGATCAGCAGCGCGTACACGGGCAGCCGCGCCGAGCACGTCATCAGCGGCGCGACCAGGATCGTGATGAGCCGCTGCGTCGGGCTCGGGATCGTGCGCGTCGCCATGATGCCCGGCACCGCGCACGCGTACGACGAGAGCAGCGACACGAAGCAGCGTCCCTCGAGCCCGACGCGCCCCATCGCGCGGTCGACGACGAACGCCGCGCGCGCCATGTAGCCGAGGTCCTGGAGCGCGTGCAGCACGGCGAAGAGCAGAAAGATCTGCGGCACGAACACCAGCACCGAGCCGACGCCGCCGAACAGGCCCTCCGCGACGAAGTCCGCGACGACGCCCGCGGGCAACGCGCCGCGCACCCAGTCGCCGGCGGCGGCGAAGAAGGCGTCGATCGCGTCCATCGCGGGCACCGCCCACGCGAAGATGAGCTGGAAGAACGTCACCATCACGAGCGCGAAGAGCAGCGATCCGAAGACGGGGTGCAGCACCCAGCGGTCGATCGCGTCGGTCGCGCGGTGCGAGCCGGGCCGCTGGCGCAGCACCGACGCGAGGATCGACTCGGCCCACGCCGCGCGCCCCGCCGCGTCGGCGGGCGGCGGCAGCAGCGGCTGCGTCCAGCGCTCGGGATGGCCGAGCCGGTGCCGCAGCACGTCGAGCCCGATCCCCTTGTGCCCGACCACGCCCACCACCGGCACGCCGAGCGCGCGCTCGAGCTGCTCGAGGTCGAGGCGCCCGCCGCGCGCGTGCAGCTCGTCCACCATCGTCACGACGAGGCAGGTCGGGATCGCGAGGCGCAGCACCTGCCCGACGAGCAGCAGCGAGCGCTCGAGCGTGCAGGCGTCGGCGACGACGACGAGCCCGTCGGGCGCCGCGACGCCGGACACGTGGCCGGCGAGCACCTCGGTGACGACGCGCTCGTCCGCGCTGATCGGGTCGAGGCTGTAGGTGCCCGGCAGGTCGAGCACGAACACGCGGCGGTGCTCGATGTCGGTCTCGCCCTCGCGACGCTCGACGGTGACGCCCGGGTAGTTGCCGACGCGCGCGCGCAGGCCGGTCAGCGCGTTGAAGAGCGTGGTCTTGCCGCTGTTCGGGCTGCCGACGAGCGCGAGGCGGAGCGGCGTCGTGGCGAGCGCGTCGCTCACGCGCCGGGCTCGACGCGCACGCGGATGCGCTCGGCCTCGCTGCGGCGGATCGCCAGCTCGCAGCCGCGCAGCGCGTAGACGGTCGGGTCGCCGAGCGGCGCGCGGCGGATCACCGCGATCTCCGTCCCCGGCACGAAGCCGAGGTCGCCCAGGCGAGCCCCGATCGGACCTTCGGCGTCCAGCGCGACGATCACCCCGCGCCGGCCGGGCGCCAGCTCCGAGAGCCGGAGCAGGGGGGTGGAGGCCGGTTCGGGGGCGGCGGCTGCCATGGCGGGCAGACTAGGGGAAATGAAATTCATTTTCATCGAGTCGGCCAGCCGATGCAGGCGCAGGAGGACGGCCATGCAGCTCGCTCGGATCGCGCTCCCGCTCGTGCTCGCGCTCGCGTGCGCGGGCGATCCGCAGACGCCCGAGGAGCGGGTGCGCGCGGTGCTCGCCGACCTCGAGGCGGCGGCCGAGGCGCGCGACGTCGCCGCGCTGAAGGAGCATCTCTCCGCGGACTACCGCGACGCGCACGGCAACGACCGGCGCGCCGTCGCCGGCATCGCGACGATGCACTTCCTCCAGCACGAGTCGGTGCACCTGCTCGTGCGCGTGCGCGGCGTCGAGCGCGTCGCGGACGGCGAGGCGCGCGCGCTCGCGCTCGTCGCGATGGCGGGAACGCGCATCGAGTCCGCGGAGTGGCTCGAGTCGTTGCGCGCCGACCTCTACCGCTTCGAGCTGACGCTGCGCGACGAGGACGGCGACTGGCGCGTCGCCTCGGCGGCGTGGAGCCCCGCGACCGCCGACGACTTCCGCTGACGGCGCCGCACACCCGCGTCGCTGCGCGTCCCCTGCGCAAGCCGTTGCGTAGGCGATCTCGCCGATGTCGCCGGCGCGGCGCCCGCCATAGGCTCCGCCCCGCCGCTGCGCCCGCGCAGCGCCCGGGGGCCGCATGCATCCGCGCTTCGTGCGTCGTCTCGCTTCCCTTCTCACCGCCCGCACGAACACGGCGCGCGTGGCGCGCGCCGCGTTGGGCGCCGTCGCGCTCGCCGCGTGCCTCGTCGCGGTCGCGCCGTCCGAGGCGGCGGCGCAGGCGTGCGGCAATCCCGGCCAGCGCGCGTGCTGCCTCGGTGAAACGGGTTACGCGTGCGCCGGCGGCGCGATCGAGGTGCCGGGCTGCAGCGGCGCGTGCACCTGCGGCGGCTTCAATCCGTTCGGCACGCAGGCGTCCAGCCACTGCGTGGAGTCGACACCGTGCGGTGGATCCGATCAGCGCGCGTGTTGCGTCGGCGAGGCGTGGTTCGGCGCGTGCGAAGGCGGCCTCTTCGAGCTGCCGCAGCCGAACAGCGGCTACTGCACCAACTCGGCAGCCGGCCTCCAGTCGAACGGCGTGTGCAAGGTCATCACGCCGTGCGGTGGGTCGGGTCAGCGCGCGTGCTGCGTCGGCGAAGCCGGGTTCGGCGCCTGCCAGAGCGGGCTCGTGCAGGTCCCGCAGGCGAACAGCGGCTACTGCGGCAACTCGTCGAGCGGCATCCAGTCGAACGGGATCTGCCTGCCCGTGACCGCGTGCGGCGGCGCCGATCAGCGCGCGTGCTGCCTGGGTGAGGCGGGCTTCGGCGCCTGCCAGAGCGGGCTCGTGCAGGTCCCGCAGGCGAACAGCGGCTACTGCGGCAACTCGTCGACCGGCATCCAGTCGAGCGGCGTCTGCCGGGTGGTGACCGCGTGCGGCGGGCAAGGGCAGCGAGCCTGCTGCGTCGGTGAAGCGGTCAGCGCCTGCCAGAGCGGGCTCACGCAGATTCCGCAGCCGAACAGCGGCTACTGCGGCAACTCGGCGAGCGGCCTGCAGTCGAGCGGCATCTGTCAGGTGGTGACCGCGTGCGGTGGCGCGGGTCAGCGCGCGTGCTGCCTCGGCGAAGCCGGCTTCGGTGCGTGCCAGAGCGGGCTCGTGCAGGTCCCGCAGCCGAACAGCGGCCAGTGCGGAAACTTCGGGCCGGGGATCCAGTCGAGCGGCATCTGTCAGGTCGTGACCGCGTGCGGCGGGCAGGGGCAGCGCGCGTGCTGCGTCGGCGAAGCTGGCTTCGGCGCGTGTCAGAGCGGGCTCGTGCAGGTGCCGCAGCCGAACAGCGGCTACTGCGGCAACTCGTCGACCGGCATCCAGTCGAGCGGCATCTGTCAGGTGGTGACGGCGTGCGGCGGCGCAGGCCAGCGCGCGTGCTGCGTCGGCGAGGCCGGCTTCGGCGCGTGCGCCGCCGGGCTCACCGAGACGCCGCAGTCCAACACGGGTCAGTGTGGGAACTTCGCGCCCGGCATCCAGTCGAGCGGCTACTGCACGCCGATCGGACCGTGCGGCGCCAAGGGACAGCGCGCCTGCTGCGTCGGCGAAGGGCCGAGCTGCCAGGCCGGCCTCGTCGAGGTGCCCGGCTGCAGCGGCGACTGCACCTGCGGCCAGGGCTTCGCGTCGTCGGGCATGTGCACGGTGATCGAGTCGATCCCCGAGCCGGGCACCGCGTGGAGCCCGCCGCCGGTGGGCCCGGCGCCGATGCGCGGCTACGCGGATCTGCACATGCACCTGTTCTCGCACCTCGCGCACGGCGGCGGCGTGCTCCACGGCAAGGCGTTCGACGCGGCCGGAGTCAACGTCGCGCTGCAGCAGGACTACGGCACCGATCTCGATCTCGTCACGTCGGGCGGCGGCGAGCTGCCGGCGCCGACCTGCCCGGGCTTCCTGCCGAGCTGCGGCGCGAAGATCTTCCACGGCGACCACCCGCAGATCGGCGCGGGCAGCGACACGCTCGGCGCGGGCACCAAGGACGGCGGCGACCGCGTCCTGTTCGGCGCGGAGTCGAACCTCGGCGCGCCGATCTTCAACGGCTGGCCGGTCTGGACCACGACCACGCACCAGCAGGCCTACCACGTGTGGCTGGAGCGCGCGTGGCGCGGCGGCATGCGGCTCATGGTGATGCTCGCGGTCACGAACGAGGCGCTGTGCCGGACCCACAAGCGCCTGCGCGGCACCGACTGCGCCGACGGCATGTCGGCGATCAACGCGCAGCTGAACGAGGCCTACCTCTTTCAGAGCTTCATCGACGCGCGCGCGGGCGGCACCGGGCTCGGTTGGTTCCGCATCGTCGGTACGCCGCAGCAGGCGCGCAGCGTGATTGCGGCCGGCAAGATGGCGGTCGTCCTCGGCATCGAGATGGACAACCTCTTCAACTGCAAGTTCGCCGAGCGCGATCCCGCGACCGGCGTGTGCACCGAGGCGTCGGTGCGCCAGTGGGTGAACGAGGCGTACGCGAAGGGCGTGCGCCACGTCTTCCCGATCCACAACTTCGACAACGCGTTCGGCTCGCCCGCGACGTGGCAGGACGTGATCCACGTCGGCAACCGCGGCGTCGCCGGGCGCTGGTGGGACGTCGAAGATTGCCCGGGCGAGGACTACGGGTTCAAGGTCGCCGACAGCGTCTTCACCGGGTTCTTCAACACCGTGATGGCCCTGTTCGGGTTCGGCGCGCTCGACGTGCCGCCCTCGAACGCGGGCGACGCGAGCTGCAACTCGCGCGGCCTCACCGAGCTCGGCGTGGTGCTCACCGACCAGCTGATGCGGCGCGGCATGGTGATCGACGTCGACCACATGTCCGCGCGCTCGCTCGACGAGACGCTCGACATCGCCGAGGCGATGGACCCGCCGTACCCGGTCGTCGCGAGCCACGTCCAGTTCTTCGACCTCAACCAGGAGCCGATCCGGCACGAGCGCATGCGCACGCGCGAGCAGCTCGAACGCATCCGCGGCGTCGGCGGCATGATCGCGGCGATGCTGAAGGACGATCAGCAGGACACCGACAACATCGGGCGCCGGCTGCACGTCGCGTACGGCTCGGTCGCGGACGACTGCCGCCACTCGTCGAAGACGTGGGCGCAGATGTACCAGTACGGCGTCGACGTGATGGGCGGACCGGTCGCGTTCGGCAGCGACTTCAACGGCGCCGCCGGGCACATCGGACCGCGCTTCGGCAGCGAGGCCTGCGGCGGCGACACCGGACTCGGTACGGCCCCCGAGTTCGCCGCGCGCGTCGCCGAGCGCCGCGCGCAGCTGATCGCGGGCGACCGCGTCGCGTATCCGTTCTCGCTCGACGGCTTCGGCAGCTTCGGCCGCCAGCAGACGGGCCACAAGACGTTCGACTACAACGTGGACGGCCTCGCGCACGTCGGGCTGCTGCCGGATCTCGTCGCGGATCTCCAGCGCATCGGGCTCTCCGAGCCCGACCTCGATCCGCTCTTCCGCTCGGCGGAGGGCTACGTCGAGGTGTGGGAGCGCTCGATCGCCGCGCCCGAGCCGACCGGCGCCGCGCTCGGCGCGGCCGCCGCGG
>QEVM01000265.1 GCA_003576805.1 Pseudomonadota bacterium
ACGACGTGGTCGCCCTGTTGCCGCCGCGTTTGCGCGCGGGGCGCGCGCGGCGCCGGCTGGTGCGCGCGCTGTGGCTGGTCGAGTGGTCGCCGCGCCTCGCGCTGCGCTCGCGGCGCGGCTTCTCGTGGCTGCCGCGCGACGAGCGGCGCGCGTGGCTCGAGCGGCTCGAAGCGGGCCGCTCGCGCCGCCTGCGCGGCGTTTTGCGCGAGCTGCGCGGCTACTTGACGCCGGGCGCGTAGTACTCGAAGTCCACCAGATTGCGCTTCAGGTAGTCGCGCAGGCGCGACACGACGCGCGCCTCGAGCTGGCGGACGCGCTCGCGCGTGATGCCGAACTCGTCGCCCATCTCCTGGAGCGTCTTCGGCTCGTCGGCGAGGATGCGCTCCTCGACGATGCGGCGGTCGCGCTCGTCGAGCGTCGCGGCGAACTCCTCGACCTTCTCCATGAACACGCGGCGCAGCTCCTCGTCCGCGACGCTCTGCTCGGTCGAGGGCCCGCGGTGCGCGATGAAGTCGCCGAACGTCGCGCCGCCCTCGTCCTCGCGCACGGGCGCGTCGAACGACAGATCGCTCTGCCCGAGGCGCTGCTCCATGTCGATGACGTCGTCCTCGGTGACGTCGAGGCGCTCCGCGATCAGGCGCGGCTCGACTTCGATGCCCATCCGCTCGAGCTCGCGCTTCTCCTTGTTCAGGCGGAAGAACAGCTTGCGCTGCGCGCGCGTGGTCCCGAGCCGCACCAGGCGGATGTTGTCGAGCAGGTACTTCAGGATGTAGGCGCGGATCCAGTACGCGGCGTACGACGAGAGCTTCACGCCCTGGTACGGGTCGAAGCGCTGCACCGCCTGCATCAGGCCGAGGTTGCCCTCCTGGATCAGGTCGAGGACGTTGGTCCAGGTGCGGCGGTACTCCATCGCGATCTTCACCACGAGGCGGAGATTCGCGAGCACCAGCCGGCGTGCGGCTTCGACGTCGCCCGCCTCGACCCAGCGCAGCGCGAGCGCGTGCTCTTCCTCGCGCGGGATCGGCGCGTGCTCGCGCAGCTGCGCCATGTAGCGCGAGAGCGCGTCGCCGCGCTCGATCTCGCGGCGCGGCGCGGGGGCCGGCAGCGCGGGCGCATCGACGGGGGCGGGCAGCCGCGTCGGCTCCGCCGGCTCGTCGGGCGGGGCGTCCGGCTCGCGAGGCGTCACGCGTCCAGGCTAGCAGAGCGAAACGGCGCGGATCGCCGCCGCGAGAGCCGGCGCCAGAAAGAGAGCGGCCGGTCCACGCGCGCTGCGCGCGGACCGGCCGCTGCGAACGAATGCCCGCTCGATTTCTCTACTTGTGCAGCGAGCGCACGTACGCGACCAGGTCGGCCCGGTCCTGCTCGGAGAGGTGGCCCCAGGGCGCCATCATCGCCGAGCCGCCGTACGCGGCCGCGCCGTTCGCGATCACGTTCATGAGGTCGGTGTCCGTGCCCGGCTTGCCGTCCTTGTCCGTGTCGAGCTTGAAGTCGCCGATCGTGAAGTCGCGCGGCGGCGGCTGCAGCGCGGCGCCCACCGGGCCGTCGCCCTTGCCCGACGTGCCGTGGCAGGAGGCGCAGTTCGTCTCGAACAGCGTCTTGCCCTTCGCGGCGTCGCCGGCGGCGTGCGCGGCGAACGGAGCCAGCGCGAGCGTGGCGCCGAGCATCCCGAGCGCGAAGTGGCGACCGACCGACCAACCCGTCCAACGCAACGCCGAAGGCAACATCACTTCGAATCTCCTTGTGTGCCGTGCCCGCCAGGGCGGGTCGAGGCGCGCGGAACATAAAGAACCGCCGGACCCCGTCAAACCAGCGCCGCCGCGATTCTCACAGCCCGCCGTGCGGCCAGCTCTGCAGCACCTCGGTCACGAGTCGCACGCCGACGCCCGTCGCGCCGTAGGGTTGGCAGGCGCCGGTCTTGCTCGTGTAAGCGGTGCCGGCGATGTCGAGGTGCGCCCACGGCGTGTCGCCGACGAAGTGCGACAAAAAGGCCGCCGCGGTGCTGGCGCCCGCGTCGCGGCTTCCGCTCACGTTCTTGAGGTCGGCCACCTGACTGCGCATCTCGTCGCGGTGCTCGTCGGCCATCGGCATCGGCCAAGCGCGCTCGCCGGTCGTCGCGCCGGCGCGGCGGATCGCGTCGCAGAGCGCTTCGTGATTGCCGAACAGGCCCGACGTCCAGCTTCCGAGCGCGACGACGCAGGCGCCCGTCAGCGTCGCGAGGTCGATGATCGCGTCGGGTTCGTACTGCGTGCGCGCGAAGTGGATCGCGTCGCAGAGCACGAGCCGGCCCTCCGCGTCGGTGTTCTGGATCTCGATCGTCTGGCCCGACATCGACGTGAGCACGTCGCCCGGCCGGTACGCCTCGCCGCCGGGCATGTTCTCGGCGGCGGCGATCACGCCCACGACGTGCAGCGGGATCTCGAGCAGCGCGGCGGCGCGCAGGATGCCGACCACCGCCGCGGCGCCCGACATGTCGTGCTTCATGTCGTGCATGCCGCCCGCCGGCTTGATCGAGATGCCGCCCGAGTCGAAGGTGATGCCTTTGCCGATCACGCACACCGTGCGGCGCGCGCGCGTCGCGGGCCGGGGAACGTGCTCGATCACGACGAGCCGCGGCGGGTGCGTACTGCCCTGACCGACGCCGAGCAGCGCGCCCATCTTGCGGCGGCGCAGCTCGGGCACGTCGAAGATGCGGCAGCGCAGCCCGACCTCGTTCGCGACGCGGCGCGCCTCTGCAGCGAGCTGCGCCGGCGGCAGCGCGTTGGCGGGCTCGTTCGAGAGCCGGCGCGCGACGTTCTGGCACTCGGCGATCGTCGCGCCCAGCTCGGCCGCCTCGCGCGCGGCGCGCACGTCCGCCTCGCGTTCGACGAGCAGGACGACGCGGCCGAGCGCGGGCGGCGCGTCGTTCTTCTTGGTCTTCCACGCGTCGGGTCGGTAGGAGGCGAGCGTCGCGCCCTCGGCGAGCGCGCGCGCGAGCTCGGCCGCGCGCAGCTTGCGCGTCGCCGGGAATGCGATCGCGACGGAGCGCGTGCGGCGCGCCGCGGCGCCGGCCACGGCGCGGCCGGCGAGCTGTCGCACCGCCTCGGCGTCCAGCTTGGCTTCGTCGCCGAGACCGAGCAGGAGCACGCGCCGCGGCGCACCGCGGCCGAACAGCAGCAGCGACTCGCCCTTGCGCCCGCGGAAGTCGCCGCTCCGCACCACCTCCGCGATCTGTCCGCCGATCGCGCGATCGACCGCCGCGACGCGAGTCGCGAGCTTCGCTCCCGTGTCGAGCGAGGCGAGCGGCACCGCCAGCAGCTCGGCGCCAGCGCGGCTCGGGTCCTGCGACTCCACCGTGATCTTCATCCGCCCTCCACTCCCTACAATTGATCGTTGGCGAGGCGTCTTATACCCTGCGCCGACCGCGAAACGAGAGGAACATGCGATTGCTTCTCGCTGGGGCGCCCGGTTTGGAATGGGGGGTGCGTCTCGCGAGTCTCGACATCCTTCAGCTGATCGGACAAGCCGGATGGATCGTCAAGCTCGTTCTCCTGGCACTGGCCGCTGCTTCGGTCGTCTCCTGGGCGATCATCGCCTTCAAGTGGCGCGAGCTGCGGCGGGCGGCGGAAGATAGCGAGGCCTTCCTCGAGGTGTATCACGAGGGATCGTTCGACGCGGCTCACGAAGTCGCGCGCGATCTCGATCAGAGTCCCATTGCCCAAGTCTTTCTCGAAGCGTACGGCGAGCTGAGTCGCATCGCGCGCTACGCGGGCCGTTCGCTGTCGAGCGGGCTCGGCGATCTCCAGCGCCGCGCGGTCGAACGACAGATCTCGTGGACCGCCGCGCGCGAAACGCATCGGCTCGAGCGCGGACTCGAGTTCCTCGCGACGACGGGATCGGCGGCGCCGTTCGTCGGCCTGTTCGGCACCGTCGTGGGCATCATCACGGCGTTCGAGGAGATCGGCGAAGCGGGCAGCGCGAGCCTCGCGGTGGTCGCGCCCGGCATCGCCGAGGCGTTGATCGCGACGGCGGTCGGCCTCGCCGCCGCGATCCCCGCGACGATCGCGTACAACCACTTCGTCGGAGAGCTGCGCCGGCTCGGCGAGCGCGTCGATCTGTTCGCCGAGGAGTTCCTCGCCGACATCCGCATCCGCGGCGCGCGGCCGGCCGACGACTCGCGCGCGGCAGGGCCCTGATCCATGGGCGCGGTGCGCCGCGGTCACTCCGCGATGTCGGAGATCAACGTCACGCCCTTCGTGGACGTGATGCTCGTGCTCCTGATCATCTTCATGGTGACGGCGCCGATGATGCAGCAGGGCATCGACGTCGATCTGCCCGAGACCTCGACGACGCAGCCGCTGCGCCTCGACGAGGAGCCGCTCGTGATGAGCGTGCAGCGCGACGGCCGCGTGTTCCTCGGCAAGCAGGAGGTGCCGGTCGGCGAGCTCGCCGCGAAGCTGCACGCGGTGTTCGAGTCGCGCGGCGACAAGGCGCTCTACCTGCGCGCGGATCGCGAGGCGCCCTACGGCGCGGTCGCGAAGGCGATGGCGGCCGCGCGCAACGCGGGCGCGACCAAGCTCGGCATCGTCACCGAGCCCGAGGGCTAGGCCTGTCGCGCGCGCGTCGCCACGAGCGCTCGGACGCCGACGAGGCCCGGCGCCGTTCGCTGCGCCGCTGGCTCGCGGCGTCGGCGCTCGGCCACGGGCTCGCGATCGCCGCGCTCTTCTGGATGCCCGCGCCGAGGCCGGTCGAGCTGCCCGGCGTCGTGACGGTCGACCTGGTCTCGATGGCCGCGCCCGCCGGCGGCGCCGCGCGCGCTTCGGCCCGCGCGCCGGGGCCGGCGCCCAAGCCCGCGCCGAAGCCCGCGCCAGCGCCGAAGCCGGCGCAGCAGCCGAAGCCCGAG
Organism: Pseudomonadota bacterium; assembly: GCA_003576805.1. Classification (GTDB taxonomy): domain Bacteria; phylum Myxococcota_A; class UBA9160; order UBA9160; family PR03; genus PR03. The sequence continues at coordinate 4,880 of QEVM01000265.1, forward strand.
CCGGTCGCGGCGATGCGCCCGGAGCCGCCGCGCCCCGAGCCGCCCAAGCCGCCGCCGCCGAAGCCGCCGCCGCCTACGCGCAACGAGGCGCCGCTGCCGAAGAAGCCGGAGCCCGAGGCGGAGAAGCCGAAGGCGCAGCCCGAGCCGAAGCCGGAGCCCAAGCCGGCTCCGAAGCCGGAGCCCGCCCGGGAGGTCGCGAAGGCGCCGCCTGCGCCGAAGCCCAAGCCCGAGCCGGCGCGCGAGGCGGCCGCCGCGCCGCCGAAGCCGGCTCCCGAGAAGCCCGCGCCGAAGCCCGCGCCCCGCGAGCAGGAGAGCTACGACGACCTGCTCGCCGAGCTGCGCGCCGAGCGCGGCGAGGAGCGGCCCGACCGCGTCGAGCGCGCGACCCGCACGGCGAACGCCGCGGGCGCGGGATCCGGCGCGGGCGGCACGACGGGCGCCGCCACCGGCAGCG
>QEVM01000266.1 GCA_003576805.1 Pseudomonadota bacterium
CCGTTGGACAGCGCGAAGAGGGGTTTCATCGGTGCAGCCGGCGGCCGTCAATGGATACGCGGTCAAGGCGCGATGCCCGGACTGCGATGGTGCGATCTCGATCTTCGACTTCAGAGATTCGAGTAGAGAATTTGGGTGCGTAATCGCGGAGGCTCATCACCGCTTCGGCGAACGGGACTACTCGCGCGTGCACTACAGACTGCTGAGGTGCTCGTCCTGCGGAAGAGCCGGCCTTGCGAAGTTCCACGACTCGGGAAGCCCGCCTGCTGCCCTAGAGTGGTTCGTTCCCAGGGCTGTTGCGGCAGCTCCGCTTCCCGGCTCGGTTCCGGTCGGAATCACCGCTGAGTATCGCGAGGCGGAGCTCTGTGCATCTGTCGAGGCACATCGTGCCGCCAGCGCGCTATTGCGCTCAGCTTTAGAGAAAACGCTCAAAGCGAACGGCTATGTCACGGGCTCGCTGCAGCAGAAGATTGATGCTGCGGCGGAAGATGGCGTGATCACTGAAGCGCGAAAGCGGAAGGCGCACGAAGACATTCGAGTCCTCGGCAATGAGGTCGTCCATGACGATTGGCGTTCGGTTTCCGCCCAGGAGGTCGAAGCGGCACTTCACTACGTGCAGCGCATTCTCGAAGACCTCTACGACGATAGGGCGGCGGTAGAACAAGTCCTGGCTCAGAATGGCCGGCTTTCAACCACTGAGAATTGATATGCATCGGCTGAGCGCGCTGTCCAACAAGGCGTATCTGGACTCCTCCCACAAGAGTCTTCTCGCTTTCGTCGTTGACGATGCGCCGTGTTCGACTGCAGTCGTATCTCCGGCCTCGTTCGTGGAGCGTTCTGCGCTCCGGGCCATGATGGAAAGTCGCGCGCGGGGAGCCAATCGCTGACAGCGGCCTCGTTGGGCCAATCTTGTTGTCGGCTTTCTCCCGCGCCGGTCCGAACCGGTGCGCCGTCACCGTCGATCGCTCGAAGCAGCCGCAGGTGGGTGGATCATCGCGCCTCCGTCCGCTCGCTCGCGACGAACGGCCGGTCGTTGCGCCAGACGGCGCAGGTGATGCGCGCAAGCTCGTTCGCGAGCGAAACGGCTGCCTCGTCGTGACCGCATTGTCGCTCGCGTTCGAGCGCGATCGTCGCATCCTGCATCCTGCGACTCCTCCTCTCCGCAGCATTCCGGAGCGCAAGGCGACTCTGGCACTCGATGCCACGCGAGTCGCCGAAGAAGTCCGTTGCATCACTGCAGCTGCGCGGCCCCACGTCGGCTCGTTCGTGGCGGGCTGCCGTCTGGCGGCGTAGCGTGCGAGCGGATCGGCGACTGGCGGCGCGGGCCGCGAAGTTGATGCGCGAGACGTTCGGCGGCAGAGCAATCCTCGACGCTCTCGCCCACAGATACCGCCACCGTCGCCTACCTGCGCGACACGAGCTGCGGAGGAACTCGATGTCCACCGGCATGGCATCCTACGTGCTGATCGCGCTCGTGACGGGCGCCCTCGGCGCAATCCACGTGCCGATCAACGGCGCGTTGGGAGCCCGGATTCAGTCGACGGCCGTGGCGACGTTCACGTTCTACGGAGTCGCCTTCTTGATCATCGCTTGTGTCACCTTGTTGACGACCGAGCGCGAGTCGATTCGCCAGCTGGGACGCGTTCCGGTCTGGCTCTATCTGGTGCCGGGAATCATCAGCGTGGTGGTCGTCGCCTCGGGCACTTTCCTGATGCCGCGCCTCGGCGCCGTCAACGTCTTCGTCATCACCGTATTCGCCCAGACGCTCGTGCGGGTCGCGATCTCGCACTACGGGTGGCTGGCCTCGCCAGTGGACCCGATCAGCGCCCCGAAGCTCGCGGGGGCCATCATGGTGGCCGTCGGCGCGGTTCTCGTCGTGCGGTCCTGATGAACCGGCCGGTGCAACCGGTCGGACGGCCTCCCATCGTGCAAGAGTTCCATGAGAGCCGGCGTCTCATCGATCCGACCGTGACGATGCGATCGCCGCGGAGCGACGCTTCACGGCATGGAGGAATCGAGCATGAACGCATCCGGTCGCTGCCTGTGTGGCGCCGTGACGTTCACCGCACGCGACGTCGAGCGCGGCCTGCACGTCTGTCACTGCTCGATGTGTCGGCGCTGGACGGGCGGGCCGTCGTTCTCGACGCACGTCGGCGGCGTCGTCTTCGAGGGCGACGAACACATCGCACGATTCCAATCGTCCGACTGGGCCGAGCGCGGATTCTGCAAGCGGTGCGGGACGAGCTTGTTCTATCGGCTGGTGGAGCCCGACCAGTACATCCTCCACATGGGCTCGTTCGACGACCCGTCGTTCTTCTCAGTGGAGAGCGAGATCTACGTCGACGGCAAGCCGCCGGGCTACGAGATCGGCGGCGAGCACCCGCGGCTCACCGAGGCAGAGTTCCTGGCTTCCCTCGGTGGGCAAGGCGACTGACGGGCGGACGTCGGAGCGACTGCAGCAGCGGCGGCGAGAATTCGAGCACGCCGCTGCTACGTTGCGCGAGCCCGGCGCGGAGCCGGAGTCGAAGGGGGGAATTGGATGCGAACGAGCTCGATCTGGAAGGCGGCGCTCGCGGGCGCCGCGCTGCTGCACGTCGCCGCGACCGCTCACGCGCAGGGCGAGGCCAAGGTGGACGAAGGCGCGCTCAAGTACCGGCAGTCGCTGATGGAGGCGGTCGGCGGCGACATGGCCGCGCTCACCAACATCCTGAAGTACGGGCTCACGGTGCCGGGCGCGGCGCAGGTGCACGCCGAGGGGCTCGCGTCGCACGCCAAGCTGACGACCGTCGCGTTCGAGCGGAAGGTGACGGCGGGCCCGACCGACGCCGAGCCCGCGATCTGGGAGAAGCCCGACGAGTTCGCGCAGAGCGTCCAGAAGTTCGAGGCCGAGACGGCGAAGCTGGTGGACGTCGCGAAGAACGGCGACCTCGCCGCGCTCGGCGCGCAGGTGAAGGCCACGGGCAAGTCGTGCGGGAGCTGCCACGACTCCTTCCGCAAGCCGAAGGAGGAGTCGTTCAAGCGCAAGGGCGGCGGAAGCTGAGCGCGCGGCTCGCAGCGGCGGCCGCCGCGCTCGTCGCGGCGGCTGCGCTCGCCGGCGCAGCGCCCGCGCGCGCGAGCGAGCCCGACGACCGCGTCGCGCGCGGCAAGGCGGTGCTCCAGGCGAGCGGCGGCTGCACCTGCCACACCGACGTCGAAGGCGGCGGCGCCCCGCTCGCGGGCGGCCGCCCGATGCAGACGCCGTTCGGTGTCTGGTACACCACCAACATCACGCCCGACCGCGAGACCGGGATCGGCGCCTGGAGCGACGCCGACTTCCTGCGCGCCATGCGCGAAGGCCGCGCGCCCGACGGCAGCGCCTACTTCCCGACCTTCCCGTACACGTCGTTCACGGGCATGACGGACGACGACCTGCTCGCGCTGAAGGCGTATCTCTTCTCGCTGCCGCCCGAGCGCAAGGAGAACCGGCCGCCCGACGCGTGGCCGCCCTTCTCGTGGCGGATCTCCGCGTGGGCATGGCAGCTCGCGTTCTTCCGGCCCGAGCGCTTCGAGCCCGATCCCGCGAAGTCCGCCAGCTGGAACCGCGGCGCGTACCTCTCGACCGCCGTCGCGCACTGCGGCGAGTGCCACACGCCGCGCAATCTCGCCGGCGCGCTCGACCGCTCGCGCTGGATGGCGGGCTCGGAGGACGGCCCCGAAGGCGAGCTCGCGCCGAACATCACGCCCCACGACGACACCGGCATCGGCCGCTGGACCACCACCGACCTCGTCTGGTTCCTGCAGACCGCGAGCAAGCCCGACGGCGACGACTCGACCGGCCTGATGAAGGAAGTGATCGAGGAGGGCTACACGCACGTGCCGGCGGCCGACCTCGAGGCGATCGCGGAGTACTTCGAGTCGCTGCCGCCGATCGAGAACCAGCTCATGGCCGACGACGACGCCGAGGACGACGGCGAAGACGAGGACGCGCCCTAGAGATAGCCGCCGCCGCCCGGCTTGGTGGGCGGCGTCTCGTGGCGCGCGCGGCCGGCCTGCACTTCCTGGTACGTCGCGCCGCCGAACATCTGCTTCAGCTTGTCGTCCCACTCGTCCGCGGTGGACGCCACCACCTCGATCGTGAAGCGCAGCTCCTCGTCGGTGATGTGCTCGCCGAGCAGCGTCTCGTCGAACCAGATGGCGGCGTGCTCGGCGTCGAGCGCGAAGCGGCCGAACATCAGGCCGAAGTTGAGGCGCGCGAGGAAGAGGCCCAGCTCGGGCACGACGTGGACGCCGACGTTGGTGACGGCGAACACGCGCACCACGACCGGGCCCAGCAGCGTCACGCGCGGCGCGACCTTCACGTGCACGTCGCGCAGCGCGAGCATGTAGTCGCCGTCCGCGTCCTGCTCGGGCGCCTTGCCGGCGTTCATCTGCGTCAGCACGCGCTCGATCCGCGGCCGCGTCGCGGCGAGCTTCTGGCGCGCCTCGTGCTCCGCGCGGTGGCTGCCGTGCGCGACGTCGAGCGTGGCGTCCGCCTTCGCCTCGAACACCTCGGTGAAGACCTTGCCGACGAGGTCCACCGCCGCGGCCGCGTCGGCCGCGGCGTGCGTCCACGGCTCGCCCTGGTTGGCGGCGTCGCTGGAGGCGAAGCCGCGCTCGTGCAGCGCCGCGCGCACCGGCACCGGCAACGCCGGCAGCATCGGCGGGCGCCCGGGCACGCGGACCTCGAGCCGCCCGTCCTCGAGGCGTGTCACCTCGACGAGCTGCAGCGCGTGGCCCGCGGGACTCACCGCGACGAAGCCGAACGGCTCGAGGGCTTCGATCTCCGCGAGCAGGAAGGCGCGGGTGACGGCGGGGTCGGACACGGCGGATCCTTCCGGCGGTGGAGAGCGTCTCTCGCCACCATACACGAGCCGAGCGATGCGGCGCCCCGGATCAGGCGCGATCGAAGCGCGCGAGCGTCTCGACGTGCTCCGTGTTCGGGAACATCGCCCACGCCTCGAGCAGCGCGAGCCGCAGCCGCCCGCCGCCGAGGAGCAGCGCGGCGTCGCGGCGGAACGAGGCGAGATCGCAGCTCACGTAGACGACGCGCGCCGGCGGCGCGGCCGCCAGCGCAGCAGCGAGCGGTGCGTCGAGGCCCTTGCGCGGCGGGTCCACGATCGCGACGTCGGCGCCGTCGAGGCATTCGAGCGCGGCGCCCGCTTCGCGCGCGACGACCTCGGCGCGCGCGCGCTCGCCGACGCACTCGTGCGTCGCGTGCACGAGCAGGTGCCCGATGGCGCGCGCGTCGCCGAGTACTACTGCGGCGTCGGGCCGATCGGGCTGGG
>QEVM01000032.1 GCA_003576805.1 Pseudomonadota bacterium
TCGTGCTGGGCGAGCTGCGGCGGACGGCCGCGGCGGGAATCGGCGCACTCGGCGTCGCGCCGCGCGCCGCGCTGCGTCCGCTCGGCAGCGCGCGCGAGCTGCGCGCCGCGCTCGGCGGCCTCGGCAAGGCGCTCGCCGCCAGCCTGCACCGCGCGTCGCCGACCCCGCTCAATCTCCCGATCGGCCCGCACCGGCGCTTCGACTGGCTGCGCTTCGAGCTGGCCGACGTGAAGCAGGTGAAGAAGCAGCTCGGCGGCACGCTCAACGACGTCGTGCTCGCGACGGTCGCGGGCGCGCTGCGGCGCTTCCTGCGCAAGCGCGGCGCCGACGTCGAGCGGCTCGACTTCCGCGCCATGCTGCCGGTGAACGTGCGCACGCAGCGCGAGTCGGGCGCGTTCGGCAACCGCGTCACGATGATGTCCGCCCCGCTGCCGCTCGCCGCGAAGACGCCGCGCGAGCGACTGCGGCGCGTGTCGGAGACGACGCGCGCACTGAAGGCGTCGGGGCAGGCGCGCGGCGTCGAGCTCGTCGAGCAGCTCAGCGAGCTCGCCGGGACGGCGTTCTTCGGGCAGCTCGCGCGCGTGACGGCGCTGACGCGTCCCTTCAACGTGGTCGTGACCAACGTGCCGGGGCCGCAGTTCCGCGCCTACCTGCTCGGCGCGCCGCTCGTCGAGGCGTATCCGCTGGTGCCGCTCTACCGCAACCAGGCGCTCGGCATCGCGCTCTTCAGCTACGACGGCGGCCTCTACTGGGGCTTCAACGCGGACTGGGACGCGCTGCCCGACCTCCACGAGCTCGTGGAATGGGTGGCGGACGAGTTCGAACATCTGCGCCGGGCGGCCGCCCGCAGCGCGGGAGGAAATCGATGACGACGCAGCTCCGACACGCCCGCATCCACGGCCACGACGTGCGCTACCGCATGGCGGGGCAGGGGCCGGTGATCCTGTTGGTCCACGGCATGGCCGGCAGCTCGCGCACCTGGCGCGGCGTCATGAAGATCCTGGCGCGCGACTACACGGTGGTCGCGCCCGATCTCCTGGGCCACGGCGAGTCGGCCAAGCCGATCGGCGACTACTCGCTCGGCGCCTACGCGAGCGGTTTGCGCGACCTGCTCGTCGGCGCGCTCGTCATCGAGCGCGCGACGCTGGTCGGGCACTCGCTCGGCGGCGGCGTCGTGATGCAGCTCGCGTATCAGCACCCGGAGCTGTGCGAGCGGTTGGTGCTGGTCGGCAGCGGCGGCCTCGGGCGCGAGGTGAGCTGGGTGCTGCGCGCGCTCACGCTGCCGGGCGCCGAGTACGTGATCCCGCCGCTGTTCCCGCGCTTCGCGCGCAGCGCCGGCGAGAAGGTGATGCGCTTCTTCACCGAGCGCGGCGTGCGCGCGCCGCACGTGGCGGAGATGTGGAGCGCCTACGCGTCGCTCACCGAGACGCCCAACCGCCACGCCTTCATCCGCACCGTGCGCGCGGTGATCGACCCGGGCGGGCAGACCGTGAGCGCGCGCGACCGCCTCTATCTCGCCGAGTCGGTGCCCACGATGATCGTGTGGGGCGACCGCGACGACATCATCCCGGTCGCGCACGCCCACGCGGCGCACGCGCTGATTCCGAACAGCCGCCTCGAGATCTTCGAGCGCGCGGGGCACTTCCTGCACGTCGAGCACCCGCTGCGCTTCGCCGAGCGGCTGCGCGACTTCGTCGAGAGCACCGAGCCGGCGGTGCGGGACGTCGCGAGCTTCCGCGAGACGCTGCTGTCGCGCGCGGGCTGACGCGCGCCGCGGCGGCGCTCCAATTCGTGGCATAATCAATGTCACGAGTTGGAGAGCGCAGTCCGCGGGCTGCGCGGGAGGCCCGCATGGCGGACGGCCCGACGGACGGTGTGGACGACGGCGGACTCGTCTTCGAGGTGCAGCGCAGCGACTGGACGCGGACGCGCTTCGCCGAGGAGCCCGTCCCGGAGCTGGCGCCCGGGCAGGTGCTGTTCCGCGTCGACCGCTTCGCGCTGACGTCGAACAACGTCACCTACGCGGTCTTCGGCGACCCGCTCGGCTACTGGCGCTTCTTTCCGTGCGAGCCGGGCTGGGGCCGCATCCCGGCCATGGGCTTCGCCGACGCCATCCGCTCGACGCACCCGGACGTCGCGGAGGGCACGCGCTGCTTCGGCTTCTACCCGATGGGGCGCCACCTCGTGATCCAGCCGGGCGCCGTGTCGGCGTCGCAGATCGTCGACGCCGCGCCCCACCGCGCCGGGCTCGCGCCCGTCTACTCGCAGTACCTGCCGACGACGGGCGATCCGCTCCACGCCGCGGCGCGCGAGGATCGGATCCTGCTGATGCGGGGCCTGTTCATGACGTCCTTCCTCGCCGACGACTTCCTCGCCGAGCAGGACTGGCGGGGCGCGCGCGCGGTGCTGATCTCGAGCGCGTCGAGCAAGACGTCGATCGCGGTGGCCTTCCAGGTGAAGCGGGGCGGGCGCGTGCGCGCGATCGGCCTCACCTCCGCGCGCAACGCCGACTTCGCGCGCTCGCTCGGCTACTACGACGAGGTCGTGCGCTACGACGAGATCGCGTCGCTCGCGCCCGAGCCCGCGGTGTTCGTGGACATGGCGGGCGACGGCGCCGTCACCGCGGCGGTGCACCGCCACTACGGGAGCCAGCTCCTGTACGAGTGCGCGATCGGCGCGACGCACTGGTCGGCCGAGCGCGTCGCCGCCGAGCTGCCCGGCCCGAAGTCCGAGTTCTTCTTCGCGCCCGCGCAGATCGCCAAGCGCAGCCGCGACTGGGGAGCGCAGGGGCTCGCCGAGCGCATCGGCGCCGCCTGGACCGCGTTCTGCGACGCCAGCGACGCGTGGCTGCGCGTCGTGCGCGGCAGCGGGCGCGAGGCGCTGGAGCGCGTCTACCAGGACACCGTCGCGGGGCGCACGCGTCCCGCCGACGGCCACGTGCTCTCGCTCTGAGATGGCCGGCTCGTCGCGCGCGCGCGCGATCCTCGCCAGTGTCGCCGCCGCGCTCGCGCTCGCCGCGGGTCTCGGCTGGCTGTTCCAGGACGAGCTGCTGCTCGGCGCGGTCGGCTTTGCGGCGAAGCGCCGGATGTCGGTCGGACCGAACCAGCCGGTCGCGTGGGATCGCGGGCCGGATCCGCTCGGCCGCGCGCCGGGCGAGCGGCCGCCCAACGTCGTCGTGATCATGGCCGACGACCTCGGCTGGAACGACGTCGGCGAGGCGGGCGGCGGCGTCGCGGGCGGCAGCGTGCCGACGCCGCACATCGACTCGATCGCGCAGGGCGGCGTGCGCTTCGCGAACGGCTACGCCGCCAACGGCACCTGCGCGCCGTCGCGCGCGGCGCTGCTCTCCGGCCGCTACGGCACGCGCTTCGGCTTCGAGTTCACGCCCACGCTGCCGGGCATGACCGCGATGGTGACGCGCCTCGCGAACCGGGCGCCGGGCCGGCTGCGGCCGGCGATCCGCCACGACGTCCCCGAGGCGTCGTTCGACGCGATGGGGATGCCCGCCTCGGAGATCACGCTCGCCGAGCTGCTGAAGCAGGCCGGCTACCACACGCTGCACATCGGCAAGTGGCACCTCGGCGGCGAGAACGGCATGGCCGCGCACCAGCAGGGCTTCGACGAGAGCCTGCTGATGGCGAACGGGCTCTACCTCCCGGTGGACGATCCGGGCGTCGTCAACTCGATCCAGGCGTTCGACCCGATCGACCGCTTCCTGTGGCGCGCGCTCCAGCACGCGGCGTCGTTCAACGGCGGCGCGCCGTTCGCGCCGGCCGGCTACCTCACAGACTACTACACCGACGAGGCGGTGAAGGCGATCGAGGCCAACGCGGACCGCCCGTTCTTCCTGTATCTCGCGCACTGGGCGCCGCACACGCCGCTCCAGGCGACGCGCGCCGACTACGACGCGCTCGCGCACATCGCCGATCACCGCCTGCGCGTCTACGCCGCGATGGTCCGCGCGCTCGACCGCGGCGTCGGGCGCGTGCTCGCCGCGCTCCGCGCGCACGGCCTCGAGGAGAACACGCTCGTCTTCTTCACCTCCGACAACGGCGCGCCCCACTACGTCGGCCTGCCCGACGTGAACCGCCCGTACCGCGGCTGGAAGATCAGCTTCTTCGAGGGCGGCATCCGCGTGCCGTACTTCCTCGAGTGGCCGGCCCGCGTCGCGGCGGGCCAAACCTACGACGCGCCCGTGCACGGCTTCGACGTCTTCGCGACCGCCGCCGCCGCCGCCGGCGTGCCGCTGCCCGGCGATCGCGTCATCGACGGCGTCGATCTGGTGCCGTTCGTGCGCGGCGAGCGCGCGGGCGTTCCGCACGACGCGCTGTTCTGGCGCTCGGGACACTACCGGGTGGCGCGCATCGGCGACTGGAAGCTCCAGCTGAACGAGCGCCCGCCGGGCACGGCGTGGCTCTTCGACCTCGCGAACGACCCCACCGAGCAGGTGGACCTCGCCGCGCGCGAGCCCGAGCGCGTCGCCGAGATGCGCCGCGCGCTCGATGCGCACGACGCCGAGCAGGCCGCGTCGCTGTGGCCTTCGGCCGGCGAGCTGCCCGTCAACGTCGACAAGACGCTCGCCGAGCCCGACGCGCCGGACGACACCTACGTGTACTGGCCGAACTGAGCGCGGCCGCGCCTGCGCAGCGCGAGCGCAAGCGCCGCCGCGATCAGCGGAAGCGCGACCAGCGTCGCGTACGCCTCGGGCGGGCGGTGGCCGCTCGGCGGCGGCTTCAGCAGCCACAGGTTCGCCGCGATCAGGCTCCGCTCGACGAGCACGAGCGCGAGCAGCGGCGGCACCAGGCTGCGGTAGCGGCGCGACGCCGCGAGCAGCGCCGCGCCCCACGCGATCTGCGTCGCGCCCGCCCACGCGAAGACGCCGATCAGCGCGGCGCCGCCGCCCGTGAGATCCATCCCCGCGATCACGCCGGCGCCGCCGTCGGGCAGGAAGGCGTGGATCAGTCCGGGGACGATCGTCGCGACACCGATGAACGTCAGGAAGTGCGCGGCGAGCGGCGCGCCGCGGTAGTCGGCGTTGGTCGAAGGCGGCAGCAAGGACACGACGGGCTCCTCAGGTGAGCAGCGCCGCGCCGAGCGCGAGCACGAGCGCCACCCAGACGCGCGGGCCGAGCAGCAGCGCGAGGCCGGGCGCCGTCGGAAACGACGCGGTCACCGGGATCGCGGCGAACTTGAACGGGTGCGCCGCCGTGAAGCGCGGATCGCTGGCGAGCTCGACCATGTCGCGCCGGCTCCGGTAGCGCATCACGCCGACGAGGCTCCAGCCGGGATCGGGCGGCACGTTCCACGCGTCGACGTAGCCGCCGATCTTGCGCGCCTGGAGCACCGGATGGCCGCCGTGGCGGATCAGCACGGGCAGGAAGCCGCGCACGTACTCGCGCATCAGCGCGGCGGCGCGGGTCGGCGCGCCGGTGCGCGGGTGCGGCACGTCGCCGGACGCGAGCCGCACGAGGTTCAGCATCCAGAACTCGCGGCCGTCGTCGGCTTCCAGGAAGCGGCGCAGCGTGTCCGCGTCGTTGCCCCCGGCGCCGGGCGTGCCGGGCAGCGCGGCGAGGAAGCGCTCGATCTCGTCGGGGCGGAGCGCGCCGCGCCAGTTGTCGTACCAGACGCGAAATGCCGCGTAGAGCAGCGCGGCGCCGGTCCACACCCAGAAGAAAGAAAGCGAGACCCCGAGCGCGCTCATGCGCCGCGTCCTCCCGCGCCACCGGCCGGGCGGCGCGCGCCGATCTCATGGCACAGTCAATGCCAAAAGGCAACGCCGGCGCCGCTGCGCCGCATCGGCGCGGCCGAAGTGGCGTGCGGGGTGCATCGCGACGCGCCGCCGGTCTATGGTGCGCCCCCCAACTCGTGCGGAGGAGAGCGAGCGGATGCGCAGCGCGGAGCAGTGGAAGCATATGTGGAGTGGACGATCGGCCGGAGCGGCGCTGCTCGCCGCGACGCTCGCGAGCGCGGCGTCGGCGCAGACGTACAGCGGCTTTCGCATCGAGGCGGACGGCTGCGGACCGCAGCCCGCGGACGTGTCGACGGGCGTCGCGTCCGCGGTCGCGCGGCTCGGCGGAGCCGGGACGCCGGAGGCGGGCGGCAGCTACTCGCAGTGCAGCTCGGGCGTCGACTCCGCGACGGGCGCGATGTACGCGACCACCACGCTGAGCCGCGCGGGCGGGACCTTCGCGACGCTGCCGGTCGTCGCGACGGGGAGCTTCGAGGAGATCCTGTGGATCGACGGCCTGCAGCCGGGCGAGACGGCCGTCATCGAAGCGAGCCTCGGCGCCGGCGGCGGCGCGGAGGTCGCGGGCGCGACCGGATCGGCGCTCGCGTCCGCATCGCTGCGCGTCGGAAGCTGCCGCATCACGCGCACGTTCCGCTCGACCGGCGAGCTGAGCGACACCCCGAACTGCTCGTGGGCCGACTCGTTCGCAACGGGCGACGGAGACGGCTTGTACGTGACGCTCACGGTCCCGTACGAGCTCCTCGGCCCGTCGCCGCTCGGCAACTACGTCTACGTGGCGGCGACGGTGCGCGGCGAGGTGAGCTTCCTCAACGTCCCGGGCGTCGGCGCAGCCAACGCGTCGGGGCAGCTCGCGATCGACGCGAGCGGCCCGGCCGAGTTCCGCTTCGCGCACCCGGACACGCTCACCGTCCCGGAGCCGGCGTCCGCGCTCGCGGGCGTCGCCGCGTGGGCCGCGCTCAGCGCGGTCGCTTGCCGCGGCGCGCGGCGCGCGCGCGCGTCGCGTTCGCCTTCGGCGTGACGCGCTGCAGCGCCTCGTTGTGCTCCATCGGGGCCGACGGGCGCGAGCGATCGTGCGACTTGCGCGTGCTCTTGCGCGACGGCGTCGTGCGCGAGTCCTCGAGCGCCGAGGTCAGCTCGCCGCTGCGGCGCGTGTTGCGGCGCGCCGTGGCGCCGTAACCGACGCGCCGGTCGCTCGCGCTCGTGCCCGGCGCGGCGGTGTCGACGTAGACGTCGCGCCGCCGCTTCTCGGGCCGCGCGAGCACGCGCTCGAGCGCGTCGCGCCCACGTCCGACGCGGCGCCCGATGAGGCTGCCGTCGTCCTCGGGGATCGGGCGCACGCCGGGCGCCGGCGTGCGCGCGGATCGCTTGCCGCCGGTGGCGCGCGGCGCCGAGCGCCCGAGTCGCTGCAGCTGGCGTCGCAGCGTGCGCTCCATCACGCCCGCGGCGCGCACGACGAGCGCGTCCGCGTCGGCGCCGCGCTCCTCCACGACGACGCTCGGCAGGCCGCTCAGCACCGCCTTGATCTTGCACACGGTGTCGGCGCCGCCGCGCGGGCCGTTCACGTCGTCGAGGCGCAGGCTCAGGCGCTCGATGTGCGTCGCGTACTTCGCGAGCTTGCGCGCCACGCGGTCGCGGAAGCGCTCGCGCTGCGCGTCGTCGAGCGGGATGCGGCTGCGGATGGCGAGCGGGGTCAGGGTGGCGTCGGTGCGGCCGCGCGCGGTCTTGCCGGAGCGCGGGAGCTTCTCGGAGAAGGATTCGCTTCGCGTCATCGTGCGAGCCTAGCGGGCCCGGCGCGCGCGGCTCGCGCGCTGCGCGAGCGCCGCGATGGCGGCCGCTCCGAGCGCGAACGACGCCGGCTCCGGCGCCGCGGAGTCGAATCCCGAGTCCGACTGGATCGCGACGCCCTCGTAGGCGTGCTCCGCCAGCAGGCGCACGCAGCCGTAATCACCTCGTAGCTCGCGAAGAGGCTCTCCGTCGCGCTCCACCCCGCGCGAGCGGTCGGCGGGCGCTCTCACGTTGTGGCATGATCGGTGCCAGAAGGAGGAGCGCGTCCATGGCGAGCCCGCACCGCATCTTCGGCATCGAGCTGTCGCCGTACTCCGTGAAGGTGCGCTCCTACTTCCGCTACAAGGCGATCCCGCACGAGTGGATCGTGCGCAGCGTGGCGACCCAGGCCGAGTACCAGAAGCATGCGACGCTGCCGATCGTGCCGCTGGTCGTGACGCCGGAAGGCGAGGGCGTCCAGGACTCGACGCCGATCCTCGAGCGCTTCGAGGCGGCGCACCCGGAGCCGTCGATCCATCCGCCCGAGCCGGTCGCGGCGTTCGTCTCCGCGTTGCTGGAGGAGTTCGGCGACGAGTGGGGCAACAAGTGGATGTTCCACTACCGCTGGGCGCGCGAGGTGGACCAGCTCTCCGCGGCGGGCCGCATCGCGCGCGCGATGCTGCCGGCCGCCAGCGACGAGCGGCACGCGGGCACGGCGGCGCAGATCCGAGAGCGCATGGTGGGCCGCGTGTGGTTCGTCGGCTCGAGCGCGCAGACGGCGCCGCAGATCGAGGACTCGTTCCGCGCGTCGATCGCGCTGCTCGACGCGCACCTGGCGGCGCGGCCGTACCTCTTCGGCGCGCGGCCGGCGTTCGCCGACTTCGGTCTGTTCGCGCAGCTCTACGAGGCGTGGACCGATCCGACGCCGGGCGCGCTGATCGAGGGCTGCGCGCCGCGCGTGCTCGACTGGGTGCACCGCATGCTGTGGCCGCGCGCCGAGGGCGACTTCGAGCCGTGGTCGCGGCTCGAGCCGACGCTCGCGCCGCTGCTCGAGGAGCAGGTGGGGCGGCTCTTCCTGCCGTGGACGCTGGCGAACGCGGCGGCGCTCGCGGACGGACGCGAATCGTTCACGGTGGCGCTCGGCGGCGGCGCGTGGACGCAGAAGCCGCAGAAGTACCACGCGAAGTCGTTCGCGGCGCTGCGCGCGAAGTACGCCGCGGCGCGCGGCGGCGCGCTCGACGCGCTGCTCGAGCGCACCGGCTGTCTCGCGGCGCTGCGCGGCGCAGCGGGCTAGGACGGAGGCGACGTGAAGCTCGGACTCAGCGCGGTCTCGTTCGGCCCGAAGGTGCGCATCGACCTCGATCTCGTGCGCCGCGCCGAGGCGCTCGGCTTCGACTCGGCGTGGACCGCCGAGGCCTACGGCAACGACGCGGTCACGACCGCGACGTGGATCCTCGCGCAGACGACGCGGATCAAGGTCGGCACCGCGATCATGCAGATGCCCGCGCGCACGCCGGCGATGGCGGCGATGACCGCGATGACGCTCGACCAGCTCTCGGGCGGCCGCTTTCTGCTCGGGCTCGGGCCCTCGGGTCCGCAGGTCGTCGAGGGCTGGCACGGCGTCCCGTACGGCAAGCCGCTGACGCGGACGCGCGAGTACGTCGCCATCATCCGCAAGATCCTGGCGCGCGAGGAGCCGCTCGCGTTCTCCGGCGAGGAGTACGAGATCCCCGCGCGCGGCCCGCGCACCACCGGCCTCGGCAAGCCGCTGAAGAGCATCCTGCACGGCAATCCGCGCATCCCGATCTACACCGCGTCGATCTCGCCGAACGGACTGCGCTGCGCGGCGGAGGTCGCCGACGGCGTGTTCCCGATGATGGTCGACCCCGAGAAGTTCGACGTCTCGTACCTGCCGTACCTCGAGCAGGGCTTCGCGAAGGCGGGCGGCGGCAAGAGCCTCGCCGACTTCGCGGTGCTGCCCGGCGTCAGCGTCGTCGTGACCGACGAGCCCGACGAGGCGCGCATGGCGGTGAAGGGCGGGATGGCGCTCTACATCGGCGGCATGGGCGCACGCGACAAGAACTTCTACAACGACCTCGCCAAGCGGCTCGGCTACGAGGAGGCGGCCGCCCGCATCCAGGATCTCTTCCTCGCCGGCCGGAAGGCGGAGGCCGCCGCCGCCGTGCCCGACGCGCTGCTCGACGCGGTCCACCTGATCGGGCCGCGCGACCGCATCCGCGAGCGGCTCGCGGCGTGGAAGGAGGCGGGCCGCAAGGGCTGGGTGCACACCATGAACGTGTCCACGTCGCAGCCCGAGGCGCTCGAGCTGCTCGCGGAAGAGCTGCTCTAGCCGATGCCGCGCACGCGCAGCGGCGGCGCCGACGCGGGCGCGCTCGACGGGCGCGCGCGGCGGCGCGAGCGCAGCCGCGAGGCGATCGTGCACGCGCTCTTCGAGCTGATCGGCGGCGGCGTGCTGCAGCCGACCGCGCAGCAGGTGGCGGAGGCGGCCGGCGTCGGCCTGCGCAGCGTGTTCCGCCACTTCGCGGACATGGAGAGCCTGTTCGCCGAGATGGACGCGCGCCTGCAGGCCGAAGCGGTGCCGATCCTGCGCCGCGAGCCGACGCCCGGGAGCGTCGCGCAGCGCGTGCGCGCGCTCGCCGAGCGGCGCGTCGAGTTCTTCGAGCGCATCGCGCCCTACAAGCGCGCCGCCGCGGTGCAGCGCTGGCGCTCGGAGTTCTTGCGCCGCCGCCAGGCCGTGCTCGTGCGCACGCTGCGCGCGGACATGCTGCGCTGGCTGCCCGAGCTGATCCGCGCGCCCGGCGACCTGATCGACGCGCTCGATCTGGTGCTGTCGTTCGAGGCGTGGGATCGCCTGCGCACCGATCAGCGGCTCGGGCGCGAGCGCGCCCGCGAGGTGTTCGTGCGCGCGGCGCTCGCGGTCGCCGCGCCGATCGCGAGCTGAACGTTCGCCAAGGCCAAGGGGGCGCGATGCGCGGGTTTCGGCTGCTGCTCGTGACGACCTGCCTGCTGCTGCCCGGCGCGGCGCCGGCCTACGACTTCGGGCTTCGCCAGCTCACCGCGAACGCGCTCACCAAGAACTCGCTCGCGATGCGCGGCGCGCTCGCCGGCTGGGTCTCGTGCGAGCCCGATCCGCTCGACGAGTGGGATCCCGACTCGTGCGAGATCTGGGTCTACGACGCCAACGCCGGCGCGCCCGCGGCGCCGATCACGGACAACGAGGTGGAGGACGAGTGCGTCGCGATCCACGGCCGCGACGTCGCGTTCCGGCGCGCGGTCGGCGCCGGGCAGGTCGTCGTGCGCGATCTCGACGGCGGCGAGACGATCGTCTCGTCGGCGGGCGTCGACGCGTCCTTCACCGCGTGCCCGCAGATCTCCGCGACGCGCGTCGTCTGGCAGCGCGGCGGACAGGTGGTCGTCTGGGACCGCGCGCTCGCCAGCGAGCGCGTGGTCGGCGCCGGCGCCAGCTACATGGATCTCTCCGAGGACTACGTGGTGTGGCAGGAGGGCGAGGACGACGCCGCGGAGATCTGGTTCCTCGACGCGGCCAGTCCGGCCAACCAGCCCGAGCGAATCACCGACAACGCGATCCCCGACGAGCGGCCCACCGTGCACACCGTGAGCAACGTCCTCGGCCTGCCGCCGATCCTCTACCTCTTGCCCGCCGTTGCGTGGAACCGGATCGAGGGCGGCCGCTGGGAGGTCTCGTACTGGGACGGCTTCGACACGACGCCGATCACCGCCGCGTCGGCGGCGAGCCAGCTCTTCCCGCAGACCACCGGCTACGTGCCGACGCTCTTCGGCGTCGAACGCGGCGCCGTCGCGTGGGCCGACTCCCAGGTGCGCTACTGCACGACCTGCGACGGCGCGCCCGCGAACCTGCGCGGCCTCCCGGCCGGCGATCCCTTCCTCGCCGGCGCGCCGAACACACGCGCCCTGGACTTCGAGAACGGCTGGATCCTGTTCTGGCGGATCTTCCCGGGGCCCGACGCGCAGTTCGACCTCGGCTTCTACGAGATCACGATCGACGCCGTCACGCCGATCACGGACGACGCGTACTCCGACGACGCCGGCCAGCTCGGCTTCCGCTCCGAGCCGCCGGTCGGTCCCGCGCTCGTGTGGCGCCGCAACGAAGGCGGCACTTCGCAGATCTTCTACGCGCCCGAGCCGCGCGCCGCGGCGTTCGCGGCGATCCTTGCACTCGGCGCGCTCGCGCGGCGCCGCGCTGCGCGGCGTGGAGACACGCTCCGGTGACACCGCAACCGCTCGTGATGCTGGGCGCGCCCGGCTCGCCCTACAGCCGCAAGCTGCGCGCGGTGCTGCGCTATCGCCGCATCCCGCACGCGTGGGTGAACCGCGGATCGCCGGAGTCGCGCGGGTTGCCGCGGCCGCGCGTGGACCTGCTGCCCCAGCTCGTGCTGCCCGGCGCGGACGGCGCGCCCGAGGCGTGCGTCGACTCGACGCCGCTGATCCGGCGGCTCGAGACGATGACGGCCGGCCGCTCCGTGATTCCGCCCGATCCCGCGCTCGCCTTCCTCGACGCGCTGCTCGAGGACTACGCCGACGAGTGGCTCACCAAGGCGATGTTCCACTACCGCTGGGCGTTCCCGCCCGACATCGCCAAGGCCGCCGCGATCCTGCCGCGCTGGTTCCGCACCGACCAGCCCGACGCGCAGGCGGCGGCGGGCGGCCGTGCGTTCGCGGAGCGGCAGATCGGCCGGCTCGGCGTGGTCGGTTCGAACGACACGACCGCGCCCGTGATCGAGGCGAGCTACGAGCGCGCGCTGCGTCTGCTCGACGCGCACCTCGCGTCGTCGCGTTTCGTGTTCGGCGCGCGGCCGGCGGCGTCCGACTTCGCGCTCTACGGCCAGCTCACGCAGCTCGCGGGCTTCGATCCGACGCCCGCCGCCCTCGCGCTCGCGATCGCGCCGCGCGTCGTCGCGTGGGTGGACGTCGTGGAGGACCTCTCCGGGATGCTGCCCGGCGAGGAGGACTGGACGCCGCGCGACGCGGTCGCGGACACGCTGCGCGCGCTCTTCGCGGAGATCGGCCGCAGCTACGCGCCCTTCCTGCTCGCCAACGCCAACGCGATCGCGCGCGGTGCGGCGCGCGTCGAGTGCGCGATCGACGGCCGGCCGTGGGTGCAGGAGCCGTTCGCGTACCAGGCCAAGTGCCTCG
The DNA here is from genome assembly GCA_003576805.1 of Pseudomonadota bacterium. Classification (GTDB taxonomy): domain Bacteria; phylum Myxococcota_A; class UBA9160; order UBA9160; family PR03; genus PR03. Next base: position 12,710 of record QEVM01000032.1, read on the forward strand.
CGGCCCTGCGCGCGGCGCGCGCCGCGCTCGCACCCGGCGACCGCGCGCTCGCCGACGCGGTGCTCGCGGGCACGGGGTGCGAGGCGCTCTTCGCGTAGCGTCAGCGCACCGGGACGATGTTGACGCTCTCGCTGTCGGGATCGAACACGAGCTTCGCTTCGCCGCGCTCGAGCTGGCGGCGCACGTCCGCGATCTTCTCGTCGAAGCTCTTCTCCGCGGCGCCGTAGTCGGTGCCTTCGCGGTTCACGAAGCTCTCGATCACGCCGCGCAGCGCCGGCTCGCTCAGCGCGTCGAGCGGCACCTCGACGTGCGCCGGCGCATCCGCTTGCGCTTCGTCGTTCATCGAGCCGCGCAGATGCCGCGCAGCGCCATCTCCACCATCGGATCGACCATCTTCGCGTGGATGCGGCGGCCGGTGAAGAAGAGGCGCACCGCGATCGGGCCGACGATGAGGTCGGCCGCCAGCTCGAGGTCGCTGTCGGCCGGCACCTCGCCGCGCGCGCGGGCGCGTTGCAGCGCCGCCATCAGCGGCGAGCGCCGCTGGCTCAGCACGGGATTGAAGAGCTCGGCGAGCGCGGGATCGTGCGCGCGCTCGCTCGCGAGCGCGGGCAGCACGGTCGCGAGCGGCGTCTGGTGGAAAAGCTCGAGGTAGGCGCGCAGCATCGCCTTGAGGTCGCCCGCGAGCGATCCCGTGTCGGCATCCTCGAACGCGGGGAGCTGTCCGAACGCCTCGACGACGAGCGGCACCTTCGACGGCCAGCGCCGGTAGATCGTGGCCTTGCCGACGCCCGCGCGCGCGGCCACGCCCTCGACCGTCAGCGCGGAAAAGCCGACCTCGGCGAGCAGCCCGAGCGTCGCGTCGAGGATCGCCTGATGCGCTTCCTCGCTGCGCGGGCGTCCCGCGTTGCCCGTTCCGTTCTTCGACACGCGCATCCTTCCCGGCAGCGGCGATTACGATACCCTGCGTTTCGATATCCACCACGGCGCCGGGGGAAGCATGGCGAGTTGGGATCTCGAGGTCGACCTGGTCGCGGTGGGCTCCGGCCTGGGCGGAACGTGCGCGGCGATCGCGGCGCACGACCTCGGCTTGCAGACGGCGATCCTCGACAAGGCGCCCAAGCTCGGCGGCGTGTGCGCGTACGGCGGCGGCGAGGTGTTCGTCCCGAACAACCACAAGCTGCGCGCGCTCGGCATCGCGGACAGCGACGAGGCGGGGCGCGCCTACTTCGAGTTCGTCGCGGCGGGCTTCGCGGACGCCGCGCTGCAGGCGAAGCTGCTCGCGTCGATGCAGCCCGCCGTCGAGTACTTCGAGCAGCACGCGGGCGTGCCGTGGAACGCGGTCGAAGGGCTGCCCGACTACTACTACCCCGACGCGCCCGGCTCGCTCGCGGGCGGCCGCTACCTGTGCGCCGCGCTCTTCGAAGGCGCGCAGCTCGGGCCGTGGCAGACGAAGACCTTCCTCACGCCGCACTTTCCGATGGGCGTCGAGCACAAGGAGCTCTACGCCTGGGGCGGACTCGCGAAGGTGACGACCTGGGACTACGCGCTGCTCGGCGAGCGCATCACCAAGGACATCCGCGCGTGGGGCCAGGGCATGATGGGCTGGTTCCTGAAGGCGGCGCTCGTCGACCGCGCGATCCCCGCGTTCGCCTCGACGAAGGTGGAGTCGCTGGTCGTGGAGAACGGCCGCGTCGCCGGCGTCGTCGCGACGCGCGAGGGCGCGCCGCTGCGCGTGCGCGCCCGGCGCGGCGTGGTGCTCGCGACGGGCGGCTACGACCACAACAAGAAGCTCGCCACGCAGTTCGAGCAGTCGCCGGACTGGAACAGCGCGTGTCCGCCCTACGTGCACGGCGACCACTTCGTGCTCGCGGGCGAAGCGGGCGCAGCGATCGCGTCGGTGCCGCCGACCAACCTCGCGATGTTCTACGGCTACTCGATCCCGGGCGAGGAGCACGAGGGCGTGCCGCTCTACCGCTCGTCGTGGGAGTGCGGCTGCCCGCACGCGATCTGGGTGAACACGAAGGGCGAGCGCTTCTGCGACGAGTCCTTCTACAAGAACTACCAGCCGCACCTGCGCGAGTGGGACGGCGATCGCCAGACGCAGCCGAACCTGCCGCCGTTCCTGATCTTCGACCAGAACTACCGCGACCGGTATCCGCTCGGCTCGTTCATGCCGGGCTCCGACATTCCCGCCGAGCTCGCCGTGCAGGCGGACACGCCGCGCGAGCTGGCGGCCAAGCTCGGCATCGACGCCGACGGGCTCGAGCGCACGCTCGCGCGCTTCAACGAGTTCGCGCGCAAGGGCGAGGATCCCGACTTCGGCAAGGGCTCGCGGCCGTGGGCGCAGCGGCTGACCGGCGATCCCGGCTATCCGAACCCGTGCGTCGGCCCGCTCGACAAGGCGCCGTACTTCGGGGTGCGGCTCGTGCCGGTCGGCGTCGGCATCAACTCGCACGGGCTCGAGACCAACGCGTTCGCGCAAGTGATGCACCTGCGCGGCCACCCGATCGAAGGCCTGTACGCCGTCGGCAACTCCGCCGCGCTGCGCGACCTCGGCGCCGGCTACCAGAGCGGCACGTCGAACATGCGCGCGATCACCTGGGGCTGGATCGCGGGCCGCCACGCCGCGGGCAAGGAGTAGGCCGCGCGTGGCCGGTGCCGCCTACGTCACCACGACGCGCGTGCCGATCGACCGCGTCTGGGACTTCGTGCAGGACATGGACCACTGGGGCCGCTTCGTCACCGGCTACCAGAAGCACGAGAAGCACGACGAGCGCCGCTCCACCTGGACGCTGAAGGGCGACGTCGGCGTCCTCTCGCGCACGCTCACCTTCCAGGTCGAGATCACCGAGTGGAACGGCCCCGGCCGCGTGTCGTTCACGCTGCACGGCGTGAACGAACCGATGCAGGGCGCCGGCACCTTCACGATGACCACGATCTCCTCCGCGACCCACGGGACGGAGACTCTAGGCGCCTCCGAATCGCAGCCGCCGCAAAGCGCCGATGCGCGTGAGAGCGCGTCGCCGCAACCGCCGCGAAGCAATCCGCTCTTCCGTCTGCTGCAGGCCTTCTGGCGCTGGCTGCTCGGCCGCACGAGCGACGGCACGCAGCGCGCAGCCGGCGCGACGCAGGCCGCCGCGCCGGGCGACACGCTGACGCAGCTCCGCTTCGAGCTCGAGCTCGTGCCCGGCGGCCCGATGGCGCCGATGGTCGACGCGATGATCCGCCCGCTCATGCTGCCGGCCGCCGAGAACCTCGCGAACCGCATCCTCGCCGAGCTGGAGCAGCAGTCGCCGGGAGCCGCCGCGTGACCCGGCTCGCCGCGTCGGAAGAAGGGCTGCTCGACGCCGCGCGCCAGGCGACCGGCCTCGACGACTTCGGCGACGGCGCGTGGCGCACTCACTTCCGCACGCTGCTCCGGTGCTACGACGCCGAGTCGAAGCTCACCGAGGCGGGGCTCGGCATGGTGCAAGGCGAGATCGGCGGTGCGCTCCGCGCGCGCCTCGCGTGCGAGGCCGCCTGGAAGCGCGAGCCCGCCGTGCTGCGCCACGCAATCCGCCGCCCGCTCTTCATCCTCGGGCTGCCGCGCTCCGGCACGACCGCGCTGCACTGGCTGCTCGCGCAGGATCCCGCGAATCAGGTGCTCGAGTACTGGATCGCCGGCGCGCCGCGCCCGCGCCCGCCGCGCGCGACGTGGGAGGCGGAGCCCGCCTACCAGGGCGCGATCGAAGTGCTGAAGTGGATCTACGAGACGGATCCCGGCTTGAAGGCGATCCACTGGATGGAGGCGGACGGCCCGGAGGAGTGCCGCCATCTCTTCGTGCAGTCCTTTCTCGACCACACCTTCGACAGCAACGCGACCATCCCGGGCTACACGAAGTACTTCGAGGCGCAGGACATGCGCCCCGCCTACGCCCGCCACCGCGACGTGCTGAAGCTGGTCGGAGCGACGTCGCCCGAGCGGCGCTGGGTGCTGAAGTACCCGGCGCACATGCGCGAGCTCGACGTGCTGCTCGAGACGTACCCGGACGCCTGCATCGTGCAGACGCACCGCGACCCGGCGCGCGTGCTGCCTTCCATCTGCTCGCTCGTGACCGGCTGGCGCAGCCTCTACGAGGGCAGCGCCGACGCGCACGCGATCGGCGCGTGGCAGCTCGAGATGTACGCGTCGATGCTGGAGAAGGCGATGGAGGTGCGCGCGCGCTCGCACGCCGCGCAGTTCTTCGACCTCGACTTCGCCGAGCTGGTCGCGGACCCGATCGCGGCGCTCGGCCGCATGTACGAGCACTTCGGCTTCGACTTCTCCGCCGAGGCGGAGCGCCGCATGCGGGCGTGGCACGCGACCAACCCGCAGCACAAGCACGGCGGCCACCGCTACGCGCTCGCGCAGTTCGGGCTCGCCGAAGGCGCGATCCGCGAACGCTTCGCGCGCTACGCCGAACGCTTCGGCGTGCGGCCCGAAGCCGCAGCGGAGTAGCGCGCGCGGCCGCGCCGCGCGGAACGCCGCCTCAGTGCGGCGCGCGCCAGCTCGCGTGCCAGGTGCAGGCGTCGGCGCCCGCGAGCACGCATCCGGCCTTCTGCACGCGCACGTCGGTCCAGCCCGCGACGCGCATGGTCTCGGCGAAGTAGCCCTGGAAGATGCGGCACATCTCGTCGCTGGGGAGCGCGAAGCCCTGCACCGAGAACGTGCCGCCGTCGTCGCCGTGCAGGTCGATGCGCAGCGAGCCGCTGTCGTGCTGGCTGGCCCAGAGCGCGACGGCGCGGCGCACCAGCGTGTGCGGCTCCTCGCTCTTCAGGTGTCCGTAGATCCCTTCGAGGTGCTCGCGCGCGATGATCTCGCCCATGCGCTCGAGGTTCGCGTCGCGGGCGCCCGGCAGCAGCGCGAGCATGACGCGGATCAGCGCGAGCAGGTCTTCTTCGGGATACCAGCTCGAGGGATGGATGCGCTCGTCGAGGTAGTGGTGGAGCGAGGGCGCGAGCCGCGGGCGCGCCTTCTCGTGCTGCGAGCGCAGGAACTTCACGAGCGAGACGAGCGTCGTTCCTTTGGTCTTGGCCATCCGAGCTTCCCCCACACGCCGGCTGGTGTGTCCCTTCGGCGCGCGCGGAAGCCACCTGAAGCGCGGAGCGGGCGGGCGCTCCGCCGCCGCCTCAGCGGAAGGAGCGCTCGAACAGCGCGGCGACGGCCGCGGCGCCGCTCTCGGAGAGGAAGCGCGTGCCGGTGCCGCAGAAGTGCGGATGCCGGATCACCGGGTCCTTCGACGGCTCGAAGGCCTCGCCGCTCCACTGGAACCAGCCGTCGCGCTCCTGGTCGAACACGAAGAGCGGCTTGTTGCACAGCTTCGCGAACTCGGCGCCCCAGCCGGTGCCGCCCTTCACGGTCTGGTCGGGCAGGATCTTGCCGACCACGTAGATCTCCTGCCCGTGGTTCACCTGGTAGTAGATCGTCTGCAGCACCTTCTTGAACAGCGGCGTGTCGGGGTAGCTGCGGTGCATCAGCTTGCTGACGTACGAGAGCGACACGTCGCCGTGCGCCAGCTCCTCGTGCGTGAGCACGCGGATGCCGCGGCGGCGCGCGTCGTTGTGGCCGTCGAAGGTGAAGTTGACCTCGTCGATGCCGAAGCGCTCGGCGGCGGCGCCGAACGCGGCCTCCGCTCCGTTCGCGGCGCCGCTGTAGAGGATGCAGTCTTCGGGCTTCACGGGGATCTCCTCGGTCGCACCGCGGAACCTACCCGTCCCGCCCGCTGCCGCCAACGCGCGCGACCCGCCGCACGCCATCGCCGAAATCGGGGACCGCGCGCGCGGCGGCGCGGCGTAGAATCCGCGCACGAGGTGATTCCGATGCGACCGCGAAGACCGCTTCTCGCCGTGCTGCTCGCCGCGATCGCGGCGAGCGCGCCCACCGTCGCGCGCGCCGGCGTCGCGTACGAGGACCCCGGCTGGGACTACGTCTACGAAGGCGACCAGGACGCCTTCGGGCCCGGCGGCATGGGCGGACTCGACGGGCAATGGCGGCACGACGAGTCGGACCAGTGGGACGGCTCGGCGCCCGGCGGCGTGATCGGCGCGGGCAACGCGCCGGGCGGCGTCGTCGCGCTCGCCGAAGGCGACACGACGTACCTGCGCATCCAGGACACCGGCAATCCGCTCGCGTGGGGCTTCGAGGAGCCGAGCAACCGGCGCTTCTACTTCGGCCACGACGTCGAGACCGAGAATCCCGGCGCGACGTCGATCCTCGACGGCGGCATCACGCTCTCGTTCCGCGCGCGCCTCTCCTCCGGCGGCGAGCTCGACGACGTGTACCCAGACCTCGAGGACGGCGAGCCGGAGTTCCCGGCCTACACCGAGATCACGGCGTGGCCCGACGCGACGGGCAAGGGCTACAACGTGAAGGACGACGGCAAGGGCATGTTCACCGTGCAGCAGGACGGCGTCGACGGGCACGCGGTCGGCTTCGCGCTCGCCCTCGACCTCGACACGCGCAACAACGTGCCGGGCGGCCTCGTGATGAACAACAACGCGGGTGCGCTGCTGCCCGGCAGCGACAAGGGCCTCGCGAGCACCGCGAACGTGCTGCCGATCTCGGACGCGAGCCTGCTCGACTGGCACGAGTTCTGGATCACGATCGAGGGCACCGGCACGACGGGCGGCGGCCAGGACTATCCGCTCTACGCCGTCGACGTGTACATGGACGGCTCCGCGACGCCGGCCTCGTTCGTCGTCGAGGGCTCGCTCGGCGCCGAGTATCCCGGGCAGTACGTCGCGTTCGGCCTGCCGTCCGAGAGCAGCTTCGGCGCGGTGGACGTGGACTTCTACGCGTACCGGCTCGGCGTCGTCGTGCCCGTGCCCGAGCCGCACGCGGCGCTCGCGGGCGGGGTCGCGGCGGGCACGCTCTTGGCGAGCAGGCGCCGCCGCCGCGCGGCCTAATCCAGCTTTGCGACGTCCGCCGTCTTCACCACGCGCGTCGCGGGATCCGGGTGCTCGCTTGCGCCGACCCAGCGCAGGCACATCGTGCCGCGCCGGTGTCCCGCGGTGTCGAGCCAGTTGGGCACGCCGGGATCGCGCAGCGACACGACGAGCCGCACCGAGCCGTCGGGCCGCGCCTTGGCGCCGAAGTGGTTCAGCGCGATCTGGTGCCAGCGGTAGTCGAGCGACTCCATCCAGTGATTGTTGAGCTGGAAGTTCCAGTACTCGCAGCGCGGCGGCACGAACTCGACGAGCAGCGCCTCGTCGTCGGCCAGCTCGAAGTAGCCGTGGTAGTAGACGATGTTGGGATCGCCGTGCGCCGCGGCCGCCAGCGCGGGATCGAACTTCGGCAGCTCGTTGGTGCGCCGCGCGAAGCCCTCGGCCCAGTCGGCGAAGAGCGCGGCGGTGCCGTGCACGTACGCCGCGGCGGCCTGGAGGCCGCGGTCGACGAAGGCGGGCGTCAGCGGCGCGGGCTTCTCTGCGCCGTCGAGGCGCTCGAGGCGCAGCTCCGCGATGCGCTCGTGGGCGCGGTCCTCGAAGGTCTGGCGCACGATCAGCGACGACGTGTCGGGCTCCATGCGCAGCCAGTTCTTCCCGGCCGGCTCGCGACACGCGAGGATCACCTCGAAGCTCCCGTCGGGCGCGATCTGCATCTCGCGCGCGTCGAGGTAGCCGGTCTGGCCGCGCCGGCCCTGCGAGCCGTAGCTGCCCGCGTAGGTGCCGAAGCCGAGATAGTGCACCGTGCCGCGCGTGCCGGAGAGCCGGTACTCGTGCGCGCCGCTGATCGCCGCCGACTGGTAGTAGTTGTCCGGATTGTCGGCGCCGATCTTCACCGTCTCGTGCGCGGGGCGCCGCAGCACCGGGAAGAGCGGGTCCGCGAACTCGATGTACGACTCGAGCGCGACGCGCGCGAGGCGCGAGAGATAGCGGAAGCCCTCGGCGCGATCGAAGGCGTCCATCGGCGAGCCGGGCCGCAACACCACGTCGCCCGCCCGCTTCAGCGCGTCGCAGAAGTCGGACCAGGCCGTGCCGTCGAGGATGCGCCGTTCGGATTCGGTGTCGCTCATGGCGCGCCAGTATACTCGCGCGCTCCCGCACGGAGGTGGCCATGACGAACGAGCATCCGGCCCGCCTTGCATCGCAGCGTTCGATGGAGGCGGTGCACCGCAAGGACAAGCAGGCGTGGGTCGACAACTTCGCCGACGACGGCGTCGTCGAGGATCCCGTCGGCCCCTCGATGTTCGATCCGGACGGCAAGGGGCACCGCGGCAAGGCGGCGATCGCCGCTTTCTGGGATCGGCTGATCGGCCCGAACCGCGTCTTCTTCGACGTGCGCGAGTCGTACGCCAGCGGCTCCGAGTGCGCGAACGTCGGCAGCGTCAACACCGTGCTGCCGAACGGCGCGATCCTGACCGTGAACGGCGTCTTCACCTACCGCGTGAACGAGGCGGGCAAGGTCGTCGCGCTGCGCGCGTTCTGGGAGCCGGCGCGCATCAAGTCCGTCCAGCCCGCTCCGTGAGCGTCTCGTGAGCCGGCCGTCGGTCTCGATCACCGTGTCCGGCGTCGCGCGCCTGTTCGGACGCGACCTCGCGTCGCTGGTCGACTTCGCGAAGCGCGCCGATGACGCGGGCGTCGACCAGATCGCGATCGCCGACCACCTCGCGATCGGGACGCGCACCGAGCGCTATCCGTACGGGCGCTTCCCGTTCCCGAACGACGAGCCCTGGCCCGAGCCGCTCGTGACGCTCGCCGCGATGGCGGGCGCGACGCAGCGCATCCGGCTCGCCACCGCGGTGCTGATCGCGCCGCTGCGCTCGGCGCTGCTGCTCGCGAAGTCGCTCGCCACGCTCGACGTGCTCTCGCGCGGGCGCATCGACCTCGGCGTCGGCGTCGGCTGGCAGATCGAGGAGTTCACCGGCTCCGGCATCCCGTTCGGGCGCCGCACCGCGCGCATGATCGACGCGCTGCGCGCCTGCCGCGCGCTCTGGCAGGGCGCGCCCGCCTCGTTCGACTCGCCGACGGTGTCGTTCGCGAGCCTGTGGTGCGAGCCGCGCCCGGTGCAGCCGGGCGGCATCCCGATCTGGTTCGGCGTCGCGCCGAGCGAGCGCCACGTCGCGCACGTCGTCGAGCTCGGCCAGGGCTGGATGCCGATCGGCAGCGACCTCGCCGCGATCGCGGCGGGCGTGGCGAGGCTGCGCGCCGCCTTCGCCGCGGCGGGACGCGATCCGGCGTCGCTCGGCGTGCGCGCCAACGTGGCGCCCGCGATCGGAGACGACCGCCGCGTGAACCTCGATCGCACGCTCGCGGAGCACGCGCCCGCGACCGTCGCGGCCGGCGCGACGGTGCTCGCGTTCCCGCTCGCCGCCTACGCGCGCACGCCGGACGATCTGCCGGCGCTGCTCGCGCGGCTGGGCGCGCTGCGGATCTGATTCAGCGCAGCGCGAGCGGCGCAGCGCGGCCGATCGCCACCAGCACGCCGTGGATCGCGAGCCACGACCCGAATGTGACGTAGAGGAGCTGGAAGAAGTAGAACGCGCCCGGCGACTCGTCGCGGCGCGGCCGGTAGGCCCGGAAGCCCTTCGAGCCCGCCGGCAGCTCGCCGGTCGCGTGCGCACGCACGGCGGTGTAGAGGAACGCGGCGCCGGCTGCGCAGAGCACCAGCGCGCTGATCGGAACCGGCAGCGTCTCCATTCCGCGACCTCCCGCGCAGCGGGGCGCGGCGCGCCCGGCGCAACGCGGCACGTCGGCGGGTCGCGCGGCCGACTTGAGCCGGCGCGGAGCGCGGCTAGCTGCGCAGCGCCCAGCCGCGTTCGTGCGGAGCGAAGAAGTGCACGCCGAGCTGCATGCGCGTGTGCAGCCAGCTGCCGCCGACGCGCGCGTAGGCGTCGTCTTCGACGCCGGCCATCCACATCGGGCGGTCGTCCTGCGCGGTGCAGGGCGCGAGCAGCTCCCAGCGCGCGGTGGCGACGTCGCCGTCGACGCGGATGCGCGGATTCACGAAGTAGTGTCGGGAGAAGCGCAGCGTCGGCTTCGCCATGCGCTCGCGGATCGCGGCGCGGCCGGTGCAGGTGCCGAGCGCGCCGCCCTCCCAGACGGCGTCCTCGCTGAAGAGCGCCGCGATCTCGCCCGCGAGGCGGTCGAGCTCGGGCTGCGGGCGCGGCGCGCCGCGCTGGTAGCGCGCGTCCACGAGCTCGGCGTAGCGCGCCTTGAGATTGCGGATCGCCTCCGCGTCCTCGAGCGCGCGCACGCGCGCGGCGAGCGCCTCGACCGCCGCGTCGCGCATCTAGGCCGGCGGCCGCACCAGCGCGCGCGCGTTGTCGCGCATCACCTGGCGCGCCTCGTCGGCCGTGAAGCCGGGCAGGTCTTCGACGAAGCGCATCGGCTCGGCGATGCCCTCCGCGTGCGGCCAGTCGGAGCCCATCAGCACCTGGCTCGCGCCGACGAGGTCGGTCAGCGCGCGGATGTCGTCCTCGTAATAGGGCGCCACGAAGCAATGGCGGCGGAACGTCGCGACCGGATCCTCGGCGAACTCCCACGGCATTTGGCCGTACGCCTTGGCCAGCTTCTTCAGCAGCATCGGCACCCACTCCGAGCCGTTCTCGATGCTCGCGACGCGCACGCGCGGGTGGCGGCGGAAGAGGCCGTGGACGATCAGCGACGCGAAGGTGTCGTAGATCGAGCGGCCCGCCTGCGTCACCTGGCCGAAGGCGTAGCCGCGAAACGCCTCCATGTAGGGCGTGCGATTCTCCCACGCGGCGGCGTAGCGGCCGTAGCCCGAGTCGCCGGCGTGGAACGCGACCGTCAGCCCCGCTTCCGCGACGCGCGCCCAGAACGGGTCGTACTCCGGATCGGCGGGCGACTTGCTGCCGCCCGGCCCGGGCACCGGCGCGGGGCGCAGGTGGACGACGCGCGCGCCCTGCGCGATCGCCCACTCGAGCTCTCTGACGGCGCGCCCGACGTCCATCAGCGAGAACATCGGCGCGGCGAACAGCCGCTCCCGGTAATGGAAGCCCCAGTCGTCGAGCAGCCAGCGGTTGAAGGCCTCGAGCGTGGCGTGCGTGATCTCGGCCGAGTGCCGCATCGGCTCCTCGATGCCGACGCCCTGCGTGGGGAAGAGCAGCACGGCCTCGAGGCCCTGCTCGTCGAGGCGCGCGACGCGCGCGTCGCGGTCGCGGTACTCGGGCCGGATCGGCTCGAGCTCGCCGAAGAGCGCGCGCATGTCCTTGCCCTCGGGATTGCGGCCGCGGAAGTACTCGTCGAGCGAGCCCGGCTTGGCGACCGGGTCGAAGGTCGGGTTCGGAATGAACTTGTCGATGCGCCCGCACACGACGAGGCGCTTCTTGCCGTTCACGAGCGCCCATTGCACCGCGCTCTTCGCGAGCTTGCGGTCCATGTGACGCGTGAAGGCGTCCTCCGCCTCGTAGTAATGATGGTCGGCGTCGAAGGCGCGGAAGTCGGGCGCGAGCGCAGGGACGGACGCGGGGGGCGCGGGGGAGGACGGGGACGACACGCGAGGTTCCTCCGATCGGCGAAGCGCGTATGCTAGCCCGCCGATGAGCCGCTTCGCTCCCGATCCCAAGTCGCTGCGCGCGCATCGCGTGCCGGCGTGGTTCGACGACGCCAAGTTCGGCGTGTTCGTGCACTGGAGCCTTTCCTGCATCCCGGCCTTCGCGGCGCGCGCGGGCTCGATCCTCGACGTTGCACGCGCGGATCCGCACGATCTGCAGCGCCACTCGCCCTACGCCGAGTGGTACTGGAACGCGCTGCGGATTCCGGGGAGCCCCGCGGCCGAGCACCATGCGAAGGTGTGGGGCGACGCGCCGTACCAGTCGTTCCGCGCGCCGTTCGAGCAGATGCTCGAGACCTGGGATCCCGGGCCGTGGGCCGAGCTCTTCGCGCGCTCGGGCGCGCGCTACGTGGTGCAGGTCGCCAAGCACCACGACGGCTACTGCTTGTGGCCGAGCGCCGTCGCGAATCCCCACGAGCACGACTGGGCGTCGAAGCGCGACGTCGTCGGCGACCTCGCCGCCGCCGTGCGCGCGCGCGGCCTCCGCTTCGGCGTCTACTACTCGGGCGGGCTCGACTGGACCTTCGAGCCGCGCCCCATCCGCGGCCTGCTCGACGCGAGCGCCGCGTGCCCGCTCGATCCCGCCTACGAGCGCCATTGCGACGCGCACTACCGTGAGCTCGTCGCGCGCTACCGACCGAGCGTGCTGTGGAACGACATCCAGTACCCGCCGCACGGCGGCGCGCTCTGGAAGCTGATGGCGGACTACTACGAGACGGTCGGCGAGGGCGTCGTCAACGACCGCTTCCTGCCGGCGGTCGCCTGGTTCTCGCGCGCGCTGCGCCGCCGGCCCGTCGCGTACGCGCTCGACTCGCTGGCGGGGCGCGTCGTGCGGCGCCCCGGCTTCACGCTCGTGCCGCCGAAGCCGCCGCACTGCGACTTCCGCACGCCCGAGTACGCGAGCCTGCCGGACGCGACGCCGTACAAGTGGGAGGCGACGCGCGGCATCGCGCACTCGTTCGGCTTCAACGACAACGAGGACGAAGCCAACCTGCTCGATCCCGACGCGCTGGTGCGGAGCTTCGTCGACACCGTGTCGAAGAACGGGAACCTGCTGCTCAACGTCGGCCCGACGCGCGACGGCGTGATCCACCCGCGCGAGGCGTCGCGCCTCGAGGCGATGGGGCGCTGGCTCGCCGTCAACGGCGAGGCGATCCACGGCAGCCGGCCGTGGCGGCGCGCGGAAGGCGCGACGCGCGAAGGCATCGCGCTGCGCTTCACCGCCAAGGACGCGCGCGTCTTCGCGATCCTGCTCGGCACGCCGCAGCCGGGCGAGCTGCGCCTGCGCGACGTCGCCGCGCGTACCGACGCCGTCGAGCTGCTCGGCCACGGCGCCGTCGCGGCGCGCGCGGAAGGCGGCGATCTCGTGGTCGCGTGGCCGGCCGGCGTCGCAGCGTCCGCGGCGTACGCGCTCGTCCTCCCGTCTGCGCGCTGAATCGCGTCGTCTCTCGCGACACCACGGAGAGTCAGTGGAGCCCGCGCGCTGCTCGGTTACTCTCGACCCCGGCGTGCTCGCGCGCCGCGGTGCCGATCGCGCGCCGGTCCCATCCCGATCCCGTCGGCGCGATTCCGCCGGCGATCCCGCAGGATCCGCCGGTGATCCCGCCGAGTCTCGCCGTCATGGAGGTTCACCGTGATGTCGACGCTCGCCTTGCCGCGGCGGCTCGTTCTGCTCGTCGCGCTCGCGCTGCTCGCCGCGCTGCCGGCCGGCGCGCAGCCGGCTCCGGCCAGCGAGCCGGCCGCGATCACGCCGGCTCCGCAGCCCGCGCCCGAGGATCCCTACGACCGCGGCACTCCGCGCGGCGCCGTCGAGGGCTTCCTCGCGGCGGCGCGCGCGCGTGACTGGGCGCGCGCCACCGCGTATCTCGACCTGCGCGGCGTTCGTCCGGCCGCGACGGACGAGGAAGAGGCCGTGCGGCTCGCGCAGCGCTTCGAGCTGGTGCTGGGCCGCACCCTCGCGATCGACCTGGACGCGCTCTCCGACGATCCCGCCGGGCGCAGCGACGACGGGCTCGACGCGCGGCGCGATCTCGTCGGGCGCATCGACGCCGCGACGCCCCCGCTCTCGGTGTATCTCGAGCGCGTCGCGCGCGAGGACGGCGTGCGCATCTGGAAGTTCTCGCGCGCGACGCTGCGCGAGGTGCCGCGTCTGTGGGAGCAGTTCGGCGACGACGCGCTCGTCGAGTGGCTGCCGGAGCCGCTGGTGTCGTGGACCGTGTTCGGCCTGCGCTTGTGGCAGTGGATCGGGCTCGCGTCGCTCGCGTTCGCGGCGGCGCTGCTGGCGGTCACGGCGAAGGCGATCGCCGGGTGGGTGCTGCGTCCGCTGATGCGACGGGCGCCGTCCGTGCGCGTCGCGCTGGCGCCGCTCGCGACGCTGCTCGGCATCGCGCTCTTCTCCGCGAGCCGCGCGCTGCTCAAGCTCTCGATGGCGGCCAACGACACGCTCGGCGCGGCCGCGAGCATCGCGACGCTGCTGGTGCTCACCTGGCTCGCGTTCCGGCTCGTGGACGCGGCGGAGCGGCGCATCGCCGCGCGACTGCGCCAGCGGGCCCAGCCCGCGGACGTCGCGGCGCTGGTGCTCGGCCGCCGCGCGGTCAAGGCCGCGGTGGGCGTGCTCGCGGCGCTGGCGATCTTGCAGAACGCCGGCGTCAACGTGACCGGCCTGCTCGCCGGCCTCGGCGTCGGCGGCATCGCGGTGGCGCTCGCCGCGCAGAAGAGCCTCGAGAACCTGTTCGGGGGCCTCACCATCGTCGCGGACCAGCCGGTGCGCGTCGGCGACTTCTGCCGCTTCGGCGACAAGATCGGGACCGTCGAGGAGATCGGCCTGCGCTCGACGCGCGTGCGCACGCTCGAGCGCACGATGGTGACGATCCCGAACTCGCAGTTCTCGTCGATGGAGATCGAGAACTTCGCGCGCCGCGACCGCTTCTGGTACCGGCCCACGCTGAACCTCCGCTACGAGAGCACGCCCGACCAGATCCGCTGGCTGCTCGTCGCGCTGCGCGAAGTGCTCTACGCGCATCCGTGCGTCGACCCCAATCCCGCGCGCGTCCGCTTCGTCGGCCTGGGCGCGAGCTCGCTGGACCTCGAGGTGTTCGCCTACGTCAACGCCAAGGACTTCGACGAGTTCCTCGAAGTCGCGGAGGACTTGAACCTGCGCATCATGGAGACGGTGGCGAAGTCCGGTACGGGGTTCGCGATCCCGTCGCAGACGCTCTACGTGCGGCCCGACGGCGAGCGCGACGAGCGCGCCGCGGCGGACGTCGAGGCGGAAGTCGCGCGCTGGCGCGAGAGCGGCGAGCTCGCGCTCCCGCGCTTTTCGCCCGAACGCGTGCGCCGCCTCGCGGGAACGCTCGATTACCCGCCGCGCGGATCGGTGCTGCGCACGTGACGCGAGGTGCACGCGCGTCGCGGCCGGCTATTCTCGATCCACTGTGATCGAGCCGAGGCGCACAGAAGCGCGCGCCCGGCGTTTCGCCCGCAACCTCGCCCTCGGGCCTGCCTGCAGGAAGGCTGCGCGACGACGCGTTGCGTGCGAGCGCCGTCCGAACGCTCGCAGCGATTGCGCCTTCGAGCGCGGCGCGGACGCGAGCTGCGAGCGCGTGCCCGGCCGGAATCGCGCACCGGCGAATCGCGCAGCGTCGGGTTGGCCAGCATGGGGCGCCTGCTCGTCGTCTCGAACCGGCTGCCCGTCACGCTGCGCATTGGAGAGCAGGGACCCGAGCTCCAGCCCAGCGCCGGCGGCCTGGCGACGGGTCTGCGCGCGCCGCACGAGCAGGCGGAAGGCCGCTGGATCGGCTGGCCCGGCCCGCTCGGTGACCTGGACACCGGCCAACGCGAGCGCGCGCTGGGCGAGCTCGCGGAGCGCCGGCTGGTCCCGGTCGAGCTCTCGGCGGAAGAGATCGCGCGCTACTACGAGGGCTACGCCAACGGCGTGCTCTGGCCTCTCTTCCACTACATGCCGTGGCAGCTTCCGCTCGAGGTGGCCGAGTTCCCCGTCTACGAGGCGGTGAACGAGCGCTTCGCGGACGCGGTCGCTGCCGAGTGGACGCCCGGCGACACCATCTGGGTTCACGACTACCAGCTCTTGCTCGTGCCGGGCATGCTGCGCGAGCGCCTGCCCGACGCGCGCATCGGCTTCTTCCTCCACATCCCGTTCCCGTCGTCCGAGATCTTCCGCTGCCTGCCCGAACGCGAGCGGATTCTGCGCGGCATGCTGGGCGCGGACTTGATCGGCTTCCACACCGCGGCGTACGCGCGCCACTTCGGATCGAGCGTGCTGCGCATCCTCGGCGTCGCGCCGCGCGTCGACCGCGTGCGCTTCCGCGGCCGCGACGTGCGCATCGGCGTGTTCCCGATGGGCGTCGACGCCGAAGGCTTCGCAGCGTTCGCGTCCCAGCCCGACGTCGAGGCGATGGCGCGCGAGCTGCGCGGCGATCCGTCGACGCGGCTGCTCGTCGGCATCGACCGGCTCGACTACACGAAGGGCATCGAGCGCCGGCTGCTCGCGTACGAGCGGATGCTGCTGCGCCATCCGGAGCTGCTCGGCCACGTGCGCTTCGTGCAGGTCGCCGTCCCTTCGCGCGAGGACGTCGGCGCCTACCAGGAGTTCCGCGGGCGCGCCGAGGCGCTGATCGGGCGCATCCACGGCGAGTTCGCGACGCCGAGCTGGGTGCCGGTGCACTGGATCTACCGCGGTCTCTCGCGCGAGGAGGTGGTCGCGCTCTACCGCGCCGCCGACGTGATGGTCGTGACGCCGCTGCGCGACGGCATGAACCTGGTCGCCAAGGAGTTCGCCGCCTCGCGCGTCGACGAGGACGGCGTGCTGGTGCTCTCCGAGTTCGCCGGCGTCGCGTCCGAGCTGGCCGAGGTCGTGAGCGTCAATCCCTACGACGTCGACGTCGTGGCGGAGGCGTACCACCGCGCGCTGACGATCCCGCTCGAGGAGCGGCGCGAGCGCATGCGCGCGCTGCGCCGCCGCGTCTTCTCGTACGACGTGCACCGCTGGGTGCGCGAGTTCCTCGCCGCGCTCGACGACGCCGCGGCGTCCGCCGTGACGGCGCCGCTGCGCATGACGCCCGCGCCGGAGGTGGCCGCGCTGGCCGCGCGGCTGCGGAGCGAGCCGCTGCTGCTGCTGCTCGACTACGACGGCACGCTGGTGCCGTTCGCGGGCAGCCCGCGGCTCGCGACGCCGGATGCCGAGCTGCACGGGCTGCTCGCCGAGCTGGCGGCGCGCCCGAACACGGAGGTGCACGTCGTCAGCGGGCGCGCGCCCGACGTGCTCGAGCGCTGGCTCGGCGACCTCCCGATCGCGCTGCACGCCGAGCACGGCCTGTGGTCGCGCGGGTCGCCGGGCGAGAAGTGGCGCGCGCGCAGCGCGCCGAGCACGCAGTGGCGCGAGTCGGTCGCGCGCATCCTCGAGGACTTCGCCGCGCGCACGCCCGGCACGCTGGTCGAGGAGAAGACGGCCTCGCTCGCCTGGCACTACCGCGCCGCCGATCCCGACTTCGGCGCGCGCCAGGCCAAGGAGCTGCAGATCCATCTCTCGGAGGTGCTGAGCAACCTCCCGGTCGAGATCCTGCCCGGCAACATGGTGATCGAGATCCGGCCGCACGGCGTCCACAAGGGCCGCATCGCGGAAGAGGTGACGCCGTGGGTGCGCCCGGGCCTGCGCATCGTGGCGATCGGCGACGACCTCACCGACGAGGACCTGTTCGCCGCGCTGCCCGAGGACGCCGAGACGATCCACGTCGGCCCCGCGCCGAGCGTGGCGCGCTGGCGGCTGCTCGACGTGGCGAGCGCACGCCGCTTCCTGCGCGCCCTGCTGCCCGGCGCGGGCCCGCCTGCATGACGCTGCTCGACGCGGCGATCGTGCTCGCGTTCGCGGCATGGGCGATCGGATCGGGCCTCCACGCGCGCCGCGCCGCGTCGCGCGGCATGGAGGACTACTTCCTCGCCGGCCGCACGCTGCGCGGCTGGCAGGCCGGCATGAGCATGGCCGCGACGCAGTTCGCCGCCGACACGCCGCTGCTCGTGACGGGGCTGATCGCGACCGCGGGTCTCTTCTCGCTGTGGCGGCTGTGGATCTACGCGCTCGCGTTCCTGCTGCTCGGCTTCGTGCTGGCGGCGGCGTGGCGCCGCTCGGGCGCGCTCACCGACGCCGAGCTCGCCGAGCTGCGCTACGGCTCGCGCAGCGCGCCGGCGCTGCGCGCCGTGAAGGCGATCTACTTCGGCACGATCTTCAATTGCACCGTGCTCGCGATGGTGCTGTTCGCGACGCGCGAGATCGCCGAGCCGCTGCTGCGCTGGAACGAGTGGCTGCCCGCGGGGGCGTTCGCGGCGGCCGAGTCCGCGGTGCGCGCGATCGGCGTGCCGCTCGCGCGCGAGACGGGCGCCGGCGATCCCTGGCTGCGCTCCACCAACAACGCGCTCTCGATGGCGGCGGTGCTCGGCGTCACGGCGTTCTACTCGGTCGCCGGCGGACTGCGCAGCGTGGTGCGCACCGACGTGGTGCAGCTCACGGTGATGCTCGCGGCGACCGCGCTCTACGCGCTCTACGTCCTCGACGCCGTCGGCGGCCTCGGCGCGCTGCCCGGGCGCGTGGCCGACACGGCGGCCGCGCTGCACACGACCTCCGAACGCATCCTCTCGGTCACGCCGTCTCGGGCCAACGTGGACTCGGCGGCCGTCCTCGGCGTGCTCGGGCTCCAGTGGCTGCTGCAGATGAACGCGGACGGCACCGGCTACCTCGCGCAGCGCGCCATGGCGTGCCGCAGCGACCACGACGCGCGCGTCGCGGCGCTCGTGTTCACCGTGACGCAGGTGCTGCTGCGCAGCCTGCTGTGGATCCCGATCGGGCTCGGCCTGCTCGTGCTGTTCCCGCCGGACCCGTCGCTCGCGGGCGCGGCGCTCGCGGTGGATCGCGAGGCGACGTGGGTACGCGGCATGCAAGAGCTGCTGCCGCCGGGCGCGCTCGGGCTGCTGCTGGCGGGCATGCTCGCGGCGCTCGCGTCGACGCTCGATACGCACCTCAACTGGGGCGCATCGTATTGGACGCACGACCTGTACGCGCGGTTCGTCTGCCGCTGGCTCGGCCGCACGCCGAGCCAGCGCGAGCTGGTGTTCGTGGCGCGCGTCTCGACCTTCGGTGTATTGCTCCTCGCGTTGGCGATCATGACGCGGCTCTCCTCGATCCAGACCGCCTGGCACGCGAGCCTGCTGCTCGGCGCGGGCATGGGCGTCGTGCTCGTGCTGCGCTGGCTCTGGTGGCGGCTCACGGCGGCCGGTGAGCTGATGACGATCGCCACGTCGAGCGTGCTCGCGCCGCTGCTGCTGCTCTGGATGCCCGATCGCGAGGCGCTGCGCCTGCTCGTGGTCGCGGGCGCGGCGACGTGCGCCGGTGTCGCGACGTCGCTCGCGACCGGGCCCGAGCCGCTCGATCGGCTCGTCGCCTTCTACCGCCGCGTGCGGCCGCCGGGCTTCTGGGGGCCGGTCGCGCGCGCCGCCGGCGCCGATCCCGCGCGCGACGCCGCGCGCCTGCGCCGCGGGCTGCTCGCGACCGGCG
>QEVM01000267.1 GCA_003576805.1 Pseudomonadota bacterium
GCGGGCGGCGCGCGTGGGTCGCGCGCGGCGTCGCGCCGGACGCGGCCGATCGCTTCGCGACGGCGCTCGTCGCGCAGGAGATGCGCCGCGCGGACGACGCGCTCGCCGCACCGGAGCACGCGCCGTGACGGCGTTCGGCGGCGCCCCGCGCTGGCTGCTCGCCGCGATCGCCGCGCTCGCGATCGCGCCGCACGTGCCGTCCATCGCGACCGGCGGCTTCGTCTTCGACGACCAGCTCCAGATCGTCGAGAACGACCAGATCCGCGACCTGCGCAACCTGCCGCGCTTCTTCGCCGCGGACGTGTGGGCAGCGATCGGCGTGCCGTACTCGTCGTACTACCGGCCGCTGATGTACACGACCTTCGCCGTCGAGACGGCGATCGCGGGCCCGGTGCCGTGGATCTTCCGCGCCACCAACGCGCTGCTCCACGCAGCGGTGTGTCTGGCGATCCTCGCGCTGATGCGGCGCACGGGCGCCCCGCTCGCCGCCGCCGTTCTCGCCGCCGCGCTCTTCGCCGTGCACCCGATGCACGCGGAGGTCGTGGCGTGGCCGTCGGCGCGGCCCGATCTGTTGATGGCGCTCTTCGCGCTGCTGGCGTCGGTCGTGTACCTGCGAAGCCCGGTGGAGCACGGGCCGGCGCTGCCCGGCTTCTTCGGCGTCGGCGCGCTCGTCATGCTCTCGCTCTTCAGCAAGGAGTCGGGCGTCGCGGCGCCGGTGCTGCTCGGCGCGGCCGTGATGATGCGCTCGCCGCGGCCGACCGCGCTCGGACGCATCGGGAACGGCGTGTCCGCGTCGCTGCCGTACGTCGCGCTGGTCGCGGTCTTCCTCGGCATCCGCAGCTTCGCGATCCGCGTCCCCGGCACGCCCCCGCTCGTCGGCGACGACCCGCTGCGCTTTCCGTTCTCGAGCTGGCCCGACGCCGCGCTGCACGTCGTCGCGATCGCGGGCCGCTACCTGGGCGGCATGTTGGTCCCGCTCGAGAGCAGCTTCTTTCGCGTGCCGAGCTGGGAGCACGTCGCGTGGGGACTGGCGTTCGTCCCGCTCGCGATCGCCGCGCTCGCCGCCGCGCCGTGGAGCCGCGCGGCCGCCTGGCTCGCGTTCGCGTTCCTCGCGATCGGCGTGCAGAGCACCGGCATCCCGAGCGCCGGCTATCTCTCGCAGCGCTACGCCTACCTGCCGTCGGTCGGCGTGTGCGCCGCGCTCGGAGAGGCGATCGCCGCCGCGTGCTTCACGGCGGCGGCGTCCCCCCGGCAACGGCGCGCCGGGCTCGCGCTCGCCGGCGTCCTGCTGCTCGCGTGGACCGCCCTGCTCGTTCCGCGCACGCTCGAGTGGGCCGACGAGCCGACGCTCTGGCGCAAGGCGTTCCCGCGCGATCCCGACTCGCCGGCGGTGCTCACCAACTACGCCTATCAGTTGGTGGACGAGGACCGCGCCGCCGAGGCGATTCCGCTGTTCCGGCGCGTCGACGAGCTCGAGCCCGGCAGCTGGGCGGCGCCGCACGGCGAGGCGAACGCGCTCGTCGCGCTCGGCCGCCAGCGCGAGGCGATCGCGCTCTACCGGCGCGCGATCGAGCGCGCGCCGATGATCCCACAGCTCCGCCAGGCGCTCGCCGCCGCGCACGAGGACCTCGGCGAGTACGACGCGGCGCGCGACGTGTATCGCCAGGCGCTCGAGCTCTTCCCCGACTCGGCGCTCTCGCACGGCATGCTCGGCACCGTGCTCGCCAAGGCGGGCGACGACGCGGAGGCGCTGCGCCTGCTCGAGGAGGCGCTGCGCATCCGTCCCGACGACCCGCGCCTGCGCATCAACCGCGCGATCCTGCTGGCGCGCGTCGGCCGCGTCGACGAGGCGATCGCCGCCAACGAGGCGATGCGCGCCGAGCCGCTGCTCGCGGCCGAGGCCGATCACAACCTCGGCATCCTGTACGACCGCTACCGGCCCGATCCGGCGCGCGCCCTCTCCCACTACGAGGCGGCGCTGCGCCGCGCGCCCGACCGCGCCGACGCGGCGGTGCTGCGCGGGCGCATCGCGCAGCTTCGCGCAGAGCTCGACGGCCGCGCGGCGCCGGCGCCGGACGCGGCGCCCGCGGACTAGGCGTTCGCGACGATCCCCGCCGCGATGCGCAGCGCGTTCGCCTGGATCGTGATCTGTGGATTCACGCCGGTGTTGCTGGGAAGCGCGGAGGCGTCGGTCACGTAGAGGCCCGCGACGCCGAACACGCGGCCGCTCTCGTCGCAGGCGCCGCGCGCGGAGGACGAGCCCATGCAGGCGCCGCCGAAGAGGTGGACGGCGTAGAGCAGCGAGAGCGAGCGCGCGTCGAGGCCACGCGCGTCGAAGTCGGCGAGCTCCGACTCCGAGCGCACCGGAGCGCTCCCGTTCACGGGCAGGAACACCGCCTCGGCGCCCGCGGCGAGCTGGATGCGCGCGGTCGCGCGGACCGCGTCGGCGATGCGCGAGAGATCCTCGGGCGCGTGCCGGTACGAGACCTGCGCCACGCCGTCGCCGTCCACCGCGACGGCGCCGCGCGTGCGGTCGCGCAGCACGACGACGGCGCGCGAGAGGCGTGGGAGCGCCGCCATCGCCGCTTCGTGCGCCGCCCCGAAGCCCGGCAGGCCGCTCGCGGTGTTGGCGGGCGAGGTCGTGACGCTCTCGATCATGTAGCCCGGCCCGTCGCGGCCGCCGACGTCGCTGAACTCGGTGACCGCCCACGCCATGGTGGGCCCGAAGAAGCCGAGCACCGGCTCGGCGTGGCGCGCGGTCACGTACACGCTCGAGTGGAGCTGCACGCCGCGACCCAGCGCGGTGTCGGCGCCCAGCCCGCTGCGCAGCAGCAGCGCGGGCGTGCCGAGCACGCCGGCCGCGAGGCACACGAGCGGCGCCTCGACGCGCAGCCGCCCGACCGGCCGGCGCGTCGCGGCGTCGAGCCGCACGCAGTCGACGGCGCGCACGCGGCCGCCTGCGACCTCGATGCGCTCGGCGCGCGCGAGCGGCGCGATGCGCGCGCCGCGCTCTTCGGCGTCGGGCAGCCACGTGACGAGCGCCGACTGCTTGGCGCCGCTCGGGCAGCCGGTGTTGCAGCGGCCGAGGTTGGCGCAGCCGCGCACGTTGCGGTGCATCGGCTCGTGCGACCAGCCGAGCCGCTCGGCGCCGCGGCCGAGCAGCCGCGCGTTGCGGCTCTGGTTCTCGCGCGCGGTCGGGCTCGCGTGCACGGTGCGCCAGACGCGCTCGACGTGCGGCGCGAAGGCGGCGTCGGTGAGGCCCGCGAGTCCGTGCTCGGTGCGCCACGCGGCCAGCACCTCGGCCGGCGGCCGCCAGCAGAGCGCGTCGTTCACGACCGTCGAGCCGCCGACGCAGGCGCCCGCGTAGAGCTCGACGCCGCCGTCGCGCGCCGCGGTCGCGGTCATCAGGCGCGCGACGAGCCCGTCCTCCTCGTCGTGGAACTCGCGCGTGCCGACGCGCTCGCCGGCTTCCAGCACGACGACCTCGCGCCCCGCCTCCGCCAGCGCGAGCGCGACCGGCGCGCCGCCCGCGCCCGAGCCGATCACGACCGCGTCGGCGGCGAGGCGCTCGCTCATTCCGCCCAGCGGAAGCGCGTTCCCTCGGCGCTGCGATCGCCCACCAGCGCGCCGAGCGCGAGCACGCGCTCCACCTCCGCGGACGCGAAGTCCGCGGGGACGCCGGCCGCCTCGGCGACGTGGCGCTTCAGCTCGGCCACGCCGTCGCCGGCGAGCGCGGGCAGCGACTCGACCACCTCGTCGAGCAACAGCTTCCACAGCAGCGTCTGGCGCTTGCGGCGCAGGTAGGTCTTGCGCTCGTAGCCCTGGAGCTGGCCGGTCGCGAACAGGTGGTCCTGGTAGCGGACGTAGCGTTCGATCGTGTCCTCGTAGGCGTCCGACACGGCCTGGATCGCCTCGGGCGAGGCGCCCGGCGTGCGCGACACCACGTGGTTCGCGTCGTACTGCGTCCAGTCGCTGCTGAGGATCTCGAGGCCGTACTCGGCGGCCTTCTCGCGCACCTCGGTGCCGGGGAACGGCGAGAGGATGTGGAAGCCGTAGAGCGAGCCGAACTCGTTCTTCAGCTCCTCCGCGAACTCCACGGTCTTGCGCAGCGTCTGCTCGGTCTCGCCGGGCAGCCCGATGATGAACGACGCGAGCGCGCTGATGCCCGCGTCCTGCGTCATGCGCATCGCCTGCTTCACCTTGTCGAGGTTCGAGTTCTTCTTCACCAGGTCGAGCACTTCCTGGTTGCCGCTCTCGACGCCGAAGCAGATCGCCTGGCAGCCGGCGCGCGCCATCGTCTCGACGATCTCGGGCGTGATCGTGTCGACGCGCGAGAAGGCGTTCCAGCGAATGCCGGTGGCGCGCCGCTCGAGCTCGCCGCAGACGGCGAGGAAGTGCTTGCGGTAGAGCGTGAAGAGGTCGTCCTCGATCGTGATCTCGGTGAAGCCGAGGCGGGCGAGCTCCTCGATCTCGTCCACGCACTGCGCCGGGTCGCGGTAGCGCACCTTGCGGCCCGTCCACGCGGGCGCCGAGCAGAAGATGCACTCGTAGGGACAGCCGCGGCTCGTGACGACGCTCGCGTGGCTGTCGAAGGCGAGGTAGCGGGCCAGCGGCACGAGATCGCGCGCCGGGTTCGGCAGCGTGTCGAGGTCGTCCTCGAGCGGGCGCGGCGCGGTCTTCCAGACGCGGCCCGCGGCGCGGTCGATGCCGGCGAGGCCGCGCACGTCGCGCAGGTCCATGCGGCCTTCGAGCGCGCCCACCAGCTCGCGCATGGTGTGCTCGCCCTCGCCGATCGCGACGAAGTCGAGCGCCGGCAGGCGTTGGAACGAGCCCTCGATCTCGAACGACACGTGCGGGCCGCCCATCACGATCGGGACGCGCTCGTCGCACTTGCGCACGACCGCCGCGATGCCCTCGGCGATGTGGTGGTTCAGCGTGACCGACGTGATGCCCACCGCCTGCGGCCGGAAGCGCTCCATGCGCCGTTCGATCTTGGCGGGCGTGGTGCGCGCGAGCAGGAGATCGAGGATCTCGACCTCGTGGCCGTCGGCGCGCAGCGCGGCGGCGACGTACGGAAGCGTCACGAGCAGGCGCGGGAACTCTTCGAACGGATACGACGGGTTGATCAGCAGGACGCGCACGGGCCCCTCCGGGTGTCGACGCGGAGCCCGGCGCGCCGGACCGCCGGCGCCGCGAGCCGCGCGCGGGCGGCATGGTAGGCGGCCTGTCGGCCGCGCGTCACTCCGCCGCGGCGTCGGCGGCGACCGCGGCCGCGAT
>QEVM01000268.1 GCA_003576805.1 Pseudomonadota bacterium
ATGGTGGCCCAGGCCAGAATCGAACTGGCGACACCCGCATTTTCAGTGCGGTGCTCTACCAACTGAGCTACCGGGCCACCGGGCCGGCGATCTTAGGCGAACGATTCGGACGCGTCCAACGACTCCCGATGCACGCGCGCAGCTCGGGGATCGCTCGCCGACGGCTCGCTGCGCGTCGGCCGGCCCGGACGCCGGGCTGCTTTCAGCTGCGCGCGAAGCCGCGCGCGAAGAGCGGCTCGAGCGGCGTGCGCGACTCGACGGCGGCGATCTCGGCGTCGCGGCGCGCGCGCTCGAAGCTGGCGGCGGCGCGCAGCATCGGCGCGAGCAGGCGCAGGTCGCCGGCGCTGTTCACGAAGACGCCGGGGTGCGCGAGCGCCCAGTGCACGGCGCGCTCGATGTCGGCTTCGTCGGTGAGCGGCTCGTACCAGGTGTCGTGCGTCGGCGCGCTGCCGTCGGGCCAGCGGCGGCGCGCGACGGACTTGATGGTCTGCACGGCGACGTTGCGATCGCGGCAGACGGCGAGCAGCCGTTCGAACTCCTCCGCGTAGCGCGCGTCGCGCAGCATGGCGGGATTCATCGGCAGCAGCACCGAGTCGAAGTCGAAGCGCTCGAGGCTGCGCAGGTGCATGGCCGCGACGCGCGTGCCGTGGCCCGTCACGCCGAGGAAGCGCACGAGGCCGGCGTCGCGCGCCTCGATCGCGGCGCGCAGCGCGCCGTCCGGCCCCATCGCCTGCTCCCACTCGTCCTCCTTCACGAGGTTGTGGAGCTGGAGCAGGTCGATCCGCTCGACGCCCATCCGCTCGAGCGAGCGGCGGATCTCGGCGCGCGCGCCGGCGTAGCTGCGCTCGCCGGTCTTGGTCGCGAGGAAGAAGCGGTCGCGGTGGTGTCGCATCCACGGAGCGACGCGCAGCTCGGCGTCGCCGTAGCTGGCGGCGACGTCGACGTGGTTCACGCCCGCGACGAGGAGCTGCGCGAGCGCGGCGTCGGCGGCCTCCTGCGTCGCGCGCGAGAGCGCGGCGGCGCCGAACACGAGACGCGCGCTCGTGTGACCGGTGCGTCCGAAGGGCAGGCTGGGGATCACGGCGCACCTCCTGGCGTTCCGACCACCATACCCGAGCCGCGCCGCGACCGGCTCCCTTGAGCGACGGCGGCCCATGGCCGATACATCGCGTCTGGAGGACCGCATGGCCGCCGAGCTCTACGACCGCATCGACGCCGCCGCGCCGCTCGCCGAGGTGCCGCGCGCCAGCGTGCCCGACGCGCTCCGCAACGCCGTCGAGAACGCGCTGCGCATCGACATGCTGAAGCCGCTCCAGCGCCTCCACGGCCGCTACGGCAACGCGGTCATGCACCACGCCGGCCTGTTCCGGATGGTGAACCTGTTCGGGCCCGACGCGAACCGCCTCGTGCTGCTCGACCGCGACGGCATCTTCTCCGCGCGCAAGCCCTGGATGGCGATCATGGGCCGCATCTTCCCGAACGGCCTGCTGCTGCGCGACGGCGCCGACCACAAGCACCAGCGCAAGATCATGCACGAGGCGTTCAAGCGCGGCGCGCTGCGCTCGTACGCCGAGCGCATGAACCCGATGATCGAGCGCGGCATCGCGTCGTGGGGCGACGGAGGCGGGCGCCGCCTCGCGTTCGGCTCGTACAAGGAGCTGACGCTCGACATCGCGGCGTCGATCTTCGTCGGCGTGGAGCTCGGCCCGCAGACGCGCCTCATGAACGGCGTCTTCGAGAACATGGTGGCGGCGTCGATGTCGCTGCTGCGGCTGCCGATCAAGGGGCTCGAGTTCCAGCGCGGGCTCGCCGGCCGCGAGCTCCTGGTGAAGTACTTCGGCGGGCTCCTGCCGAGCCGGCGCGCGGGCGACGGCGCCGACATGCTCTCGCGCCTCGCGCGCGCGCAGAACGAGGCCGGCGACCGCCTCGCCGACGCGGACGTCGTCGACCACATGATCTTCCTGATGATGGCGGCGCACGACACCACGACGAGCACGCTGACGTCGATGACGTACGAGCTGGCGCGCCATCCCGAGTGGCAGGAGCGGCTGCGCGAGGAGGCGCGCGCGCTCGGCAAGCCGCACCTGGCGTTCGAGGACGTCGAGCGCGCCGAGCAGCTCGGCTGGGTGATGAAGGAGACGCTGCGCCGCTATCCGCCGCTGCCGGTGATCCCGCGCATCGCGGAGGCGGACTTCGCGTTCGAGGGCCGGCGCGTGCCGGCCGGCTCGATGGTCGTCGTCGCGCCGATCCACACCCACCACATGCCGGAGTGGTTCCGCGCGCCGTACCTGTTCGACCCCGAACGCTTCGCGCCGGGCCGCGCCGAGGACCAGCGACACACGCATGCGTGGATCCCGTTCGGCGGCGGGCCGCACCACTGCCTCGGGCTGCGCTTCGCGGAGACGCAGGTGAAAGCGATCATGCACCAGCTCCTGCTGCGCTATCGCTGGAGCGTGCCCGACGGCTACCGCATGCCGGTGCAGCAGGCGCCGATCTCGAAGCCGCGCGACGGTCTGCCGGTCACCTTCACGCGCGCCGATTGACGCTCAACGCCGCGGCAGTCCCAGCAGCGCGGCCGCCTCGCGCGGCGTCGCGAGGCGGCGGCCGTGGCGCTCACAGAGAACGCGCGCGCGCTCCACCTCGTCGCGATTGCTCTTCGCGCCCGGATCGTCTTCGAGCCCGACGCGCAGGTGGCCGCCGCGCTCGAGCGCCCACGCCGCCACGGGCGAATCGAGCAGCGAGCCGCCGAGCACGGCGACCGCCCAGGGCAGACCGGCGTCGCCCAGCATGGCGAGGTAGAGGTCGAAGGCCTCGCGGATCGGCGGGACACCGAAGTGCGGCGCGCCGCCTGCGAGATCGCCGCGCTCGGTGAAGTAAAGCTTCACGAGCGCGCCGGGCGGCAGCAGGCCCGCGGCGCGATACGCGAGCGTCGCGCGCAGGAAGCCCGGCTCGAAGCACGCGACGCTCGGGCCGAGCCCGAGCCGTGCGCAGCCCTCGGCCATGCCGCGCACGTCGCGCGGCCCGTTGCGGTACACGAAGTCGACGTCGAGCGGCCGCCCGTCGGGCGCGCTCTCCGCGAGGTTCACCGAGCCGGGATCGAAGAGGCCCTGGCGGATCGCGCCGGCGGCGGCGAGCAGGTCGTGGTGACCCCAGCGGTCGGCGAACGTCGGCCCGAGACCGGTGGTCGGGTACAGGATCGCGTCGGGGTGCATCGCGAGGATCGGCTCGTACGCCGCGAGATACAGCGCCGCGGCGCGGCCGCATTGCGCTCCGGCGTCGTGCCACTTGGAGGACGACGGGCGTCGGCTCCATCGCGCCGAGCATGCGCCGCACCCAGAAGCACCGCCACGCGCACGCGAGCTCCACGCCACGAACGCAGCTCCGCGCCCGTTTCCCGCGTAGCGAGCCGCAGGCGAGCGGCGACCGCGCACGCGAGCTCCATGCAACGAACGCGCTCCAAGCCCGTTTCCCGCGTAGCGAGCCGCAGGCGAGCGGCGAGACCCACCAAGCCCGCTTGACGCGGGGCCGACGTCCGTGGTACTTCGGGTGGATCGGAGTTCTCATGGCGAACGTGAATTCTCACCAGACGACCGCTGCGGCCTTCCCGGCCCGCGCGCTCCCGGTTCGCAACCGGGAGTCCGTCGACGACGGAGATCGCGTCCGACCATGAAGTGAGTGGAGCCCTTGGGCCCTCACCGAGGCCGCGGACGCGAAAGCGACCGCGGCCTCGGTGCATTCGGACACGTGCCGGACACGTCGCGAAGCGAGCGTCCGGGCCCAGGAGCTCCCCATGGCGACCCCGATCGTCACCACTGCGACGCCGCTGCGCGACAAGGCGCGGGCCGGCGGCGTCCGCGAGGTGGTGCTGCTCGCCTACCCGATCGTGCTCACGCAGATCTCGCACACCGCGATGCACGTCGTCGACTCGATCTTCGTCGGCCGCATCGGCGCGGCGGAGCTCGGCGCGCTCGGCTTCGCGAGCATCTGGCTCTGGACGGTGTACTGCGTCTTCAACGGCGCGCTCAACGGCGTGCAGACGTTCGTGTCGCAGGCGCACGGCGCCGGCCGGCATCGCGAGTGCGGGCGTTGGGCGTGGCAGGCGCTCTGGTCGCTCGCGCCCGCGACGGCGGCCACGATGTTCGGCTTCGCGTTCGCGGCGCCGGCGCTGCTCGCGTGGCTCGCGCCGACGCCGGAGCTGATCGAGCCGGTGATCGCCTACGTGCGCATGCGCCCCGTCGGCTTCGTCGGGCTGACGCTCTGGATCGCGCTCTCGGCCTTCTTCCGCGGCATCGGCGACACGCGCACGCCGCTCGTCGCCGCGATCGCGGCGGAGGCGGTGAACGCGGTGCTCTCGTACGGGCTCGTGCTCGGGCACCTCGGCCTGCCGCGGCTCGGCATCGCAGGCGCCGGCCTCTCGACGTCGATCGCCGAGTGGGTGGGCGCGCTGGTGTTGCTCGGCGCCTTCCTGCGGCCGCGCATCCGGCGCGCGTACGAGACGTCGCCCGCCGCGCCCCGGCTCGCCGAGATCCGCCGCTTCCTGTGGACCGGCGCGCCGATCGGCGGACAGTGGCTGCTCGACATGAGCTCGTTCGCGCTCTTCACGACGCTGGTCGCGCGCATGGGCACGGCGTCGGCAGCGGCGAACCAGGCGATGATCTCGCTGCTCTCGCTCTCGTTCATGCAGGCGTACGGGATCGGGCTCGCCGCGACCACGCTGGTCGGCCGCTACAAGGGCGCCGAGGACCTGGACTCCGCGACGCGCGCGTACCACTCCGCGCTGAAGCTGGCGGTCGGGCTCGCGCTCGCGATCGCGGCGCTCTTCGTGGGCGCGCCGGAGCTGCTGACGCGGATGTACACCGACGACGCGGAGGTGCTCGCGCTGGCGCGCCCGCTGCTCGCGCTCGGCGCCGCGTTCCAGCTCTTCGACGCGCTCCAGATCGTCGCGAGCGGCGCGCTGCGCGGCGCGGGCGACACGCGCTGGCCGTTCCTGGTGCAGACCGCGCTCGCGTGGCTGGTGCGGCTGCCGCTCGCGTGGCTGCTCGCGATGACGCTCGGCTACGGCGTGGTCGGCGCCTGGTACGCGGAGTTCGTGTTCATCACGATCCTGTCGATCGCGGTGATGTGGCGCTTCCGTGCGGGCGTGTGGCGGGAGGTGCGGATCTAGGGAACCTCTGAACAACCGGCATCGCAGCGGCCGGAGGCAGAGGGATTGAGCGGTTGACGGAGCGGTGCTTCGCCCATTCGGGGCGTTTTCGGTC
>QEVM01000033.1 GCA_003576805.1 Pseudomonadota bacterium
GCGCGCGCGGCGAGCAGGTCCGGCGGGGCCGCCAGCGCCGCGACCACGCCGAGCGGCCGCGCGCCCATCGCGGCCAGGTCCGACAGCGCGGCGGCCATCGCGCGCCGGCCGATCGCACGCGCGGGCTCCCACTCCCAGCGGAAGTGCACGCCCTCGACGACGGCGTCGGTCGAGACGACCACGTCCTCGCCGCACCGCGCCCGCAACACCGCGGCGTCGTCGCCGATGCCGAGCACGACGCCCGCGCCGCGCGCGCGGCCGGCGGCCTTCTCGATGCGTGCGATCAGACCGAACTCGCCGAGGTCGCGCAGGCGCACGCGCGGACGGTAGCGGGCGCGCTCAGTCCTTCGCGCGCGCCGCCGCGGCGGGCGCCGCGGTGACGGACGTCGCGCCGCGCGCCCGGCGCCGCGGGGCGGGCGTGTCGCACTCGAGCGCCGCCTCCAGCACCTGCTCCATCGTGGCGACCGGCACGAAGCGCAGGCGGCGCTTGGCCTCGCGCGGGATCTCCTCGAGGTCCGGCAGATTGCGCTCGGGCACGATGATCGTGGTGATGCCCGCGCGCAGCGCGGCCAGCGACTTCTCGCGCACGCCGCCCACCGGCAGCACCTTCCCGCGCAGCGTCACCTCGCCGGTCATCGCGACGTCGCCGCGCACCGGGCGCTCGAGCGCGAGCGACACGAGCGCGGTCGCGAGCGTGACGCCCGCCGACGGGCCGTCCTTCGGGATCGCGCCGGCCGGCACGTGCACGTGCACCTGGCGGCGCGCGAGGGGCGCGTCGTCGGTGCCGCCGCGCGAGAGGTACGCGCGCGACCACGTGAGCGCCGCCTGCGCCGACTCCTTCATCACGTCGCCGAGCTGGCCCGTGAGCGTGAGCCCCTGCCCCGCCGTGGTGACGACCTCGATGCGCAGCACCTCGCCGCCGCTCTCGGTCCAGGCGAGCCCGTTCGCGACGCCGACCTCGCCGATCGTGTCCGCCTCGGGCGCGACGTGGCGCGGCGGACCGAGGAAGCGCGGCAGCGTGCGCGCCGTCACCCGCACGCGGCCCTGCCCGCCCTCGGCGGCGCGGCGCGCCACCTTGCGGCAGACGGTCGCGACCTGGCGCTCGAGATTGCGCACGCCGGCCTCGTTCGTGTAGTGCGTGACGACGCGGTCCACCGCCTCGCGCGACCAGTCGAGCATGCCGGGCTCGAGCCCGTGCTCCTCCATCTGCCGCGGCACCAGGAAGGAGCGCGCGATCTCGCACTTCTCCTCCGGCGTGTAGCCGGCCAGCCGGATCACCTCCATGCGGTCGCGCAGCGGGCCGGGGATCGGATCGAGCAGGTTCGCGGTGGTGATCCAGAAGACCTTCGACAGGTCGAACGGCACGTTCAGGTAGTGATCGCTGAACTTGCCGTTCTGCTCGGGATCGAGCACCTCGAGCAGCGCGGCCGACGGATCGCCGCGGAAGTCGCTGCCGATCTTGTCGATCTCGTCGAGCATGAAGACGGGATTGTGGGTGCCGGCCTGGCGCAGGCCCTGGAGGATGCGCCCGGGCAGCGCGCCGACGTAGGTGCGCCGGTGGCCGCGGATCTCGGCCTCGTCGCGCACGCCGCCGAGCGAGACGCGCACGAACTCGCGGCCCATCGCGCGCGCGATCGAGCGTCCGAGCGACGTCTTGCCCACGCCGGGCGGACCCACGAAGCACAGGATCGGGCCCTTCGAATCGGGGCGCAGCTTGCGCACGCCGAGCGACTCGAGGATGCGGTCCTTGATGCGATCCAGATGGGCGTGGTCCTGGTCCAGGATCGCGCGCGCGTGGACGAGGTCGAGCCGCTCGGGCGACGCGACGGACCACGGCAGCTCCACCATCCATTCGAGATAGCCGCGCACGACCTGCGCCTCGGGACCGTCCGGGTGCATGCGCTCGAGGCGCGCCAGCTGGCGCAGCGCCTCGGCCTCGGCCTCGGCCGGCAGCTCGGCGTGTCGGATCTTCGCGCGGTAGTCGTCGAGCTCCTCGAAGCGCGGGTCCACCTCGCCGAGCTCCGCCTGGATCGCGCGCAGCTGCTCGCGCAGGAACTGCTCGCGATGCCCGCGCGTGATCTCCTCCTTCGCCTGCGACTGGATCTCCGCCTGCATCGCGGTGACCTCGAGCTCGCGGCGCAGCAGCGCGTCCACGCGGCGCAGGCGCGCGACCGGGTCCTCGATCTCGAGGATCTCCTGCGCGTCCTCGAGGCGCAGCTTGAGGTTCGACGCGACCAGATCCGCGAGGCGTCCGGGCTCCTGCACGTTCGCCGTCACCGCCAGCACCTCGGGCGGCAGGTTCTTGAGCGCCAGCAGCTCCTCGACGCGCGAGCGGACGGCGCGCATCACCGCCTCGATCTCCACCGACCAGTGCGGCTCGACGTCCGCCGGCGCCGGCTCGACGCGCGCCCAGGTCGCCGAGTCGCGCTCCTCGAACTCGGTGACGAGCGCGCGCGCGAGGCCCTGCACCAGCACCTTCACGCGGCCGTCGGGCAGGCGCATCGAGCGCATCACCATCGCCACCGTCCCGTGTCGGTAGAGGTCGAGCGCGCTCGGGTCCTCGTTCTCCGGGTCGACCTGCGCGGTGAGCAACACGCAGCGGTGCGTCGCGAGCGCGTCGTCCACCGCCTGCACGCTGCGGTCGCGCGCGAGGAAGAGCGGCAGCGCCATGTACGGGAACACGACGAACTGCCGCAGCGGCAGCACCGGGAGCTCGCAGGGGATCTCGACGCGCGGGCTGGAGTCGTTCATGCGGCTCGTTTCGACTTCTTCCGGCGGCAACTTGAGCCGGCAAGTCGCGTCCCCAGCGGGTGCAAGCGGCTGCGCTTTCGCTACTCCCCGGGGCGCCATGGCGCCCGCGCTCCCGCCGCTCACCGTCCCCGCGCTCGCGCTGCCCGGCTGGGTGCGCGGCTGGCTGGCGCGGCGGGCCGGCTCGCCGCTGCGCGGCGACGACGCGCGCATGGCGCTCGTGATCGGGCTCGCCGCCGAGAACGCGCGGCGCGGCAGCGGCGGGCCGTTCGGGGCGGCGGTGTTCGAGCGGCGCAGCGGACGGCTCGTCGCGGCGGGCGTCAACTGCGTGACCGCGAGCGGCCTCTCGTGGGCGCACGCCGAGATGGTCGCGATCGCGCTCGCGCAGCGCGCGCGCGGCGGCTACGACCTCGG
The DNA here is from genome assembly GCA_003576805.1 of Pseudomonadota bacterium. Classification (GTDB taxonomy): domain Bacteria; phylum Myxococcota_A; class UBA9160; order UBA9160; family PR03; genus PR03. Next base: position 3,163 of record QEVM01000033.1, read on the forward strand.
CGCCCGCGGCCTGCCGGCCCACGAGCTCGTGACGAGCAGCGAGCCGTGCGCGATGTGCTTCGGCGCGACGCCCTGGAGCGGCGTCGCGCGCCTGGTGTGCGGCGCCCGCGCGGCGGACGCCGAGGCGATCGGCTTCGACGAGGGACCGAAGCCGCGCGGCTGGGTGCGCGCGCTCGCGGCGCGCGGCATCGAGGTCGTGCGCGACGTGCGCCGCGCGGAGGCGGTCGCAGCGCTGCGCAGCTACGGCGGCCCGATCTACTGAGCGATCATGAACTCGATCGCCGCCCTTCTCTCTTCCTCTTCACCGAACTCGATCGCGACGAACCGATGAGTTGGGCGATTCGAACCGTAAAACTTAGAACATCCTTGGCGAGTGCTTTTCTCGCTGCATCGGGCTTAAGCAAATTTTGAATCGACGCCGACCGCAGCGGCATAGTCACATACATGAAGCCGCTGTCTTCGTACGCGTCATTTCGGTACTTCGGAAGCACCTGCGCGCCCGGAATTGCCGTCGTTATCTTCGCCCTCAGCGTCTCGAATCTCTTCGTCCAGGACGAGATGAACTGCCTAGCCACCACCTTCGAAGCCGCGTGTTCTTGATCCGACATGAAGTAGACGTACGGATAGTCTGGCGAGTCGAAGCGGTTCTCCCAGATGGCGGCGAACTCTAGGTTGCCGATCTCATAGCCAAAGAACGCTCCAGGGGACCCCTCCCCACTCCAGTATCCCGTGGCTCGCGGATTGCTCCACCAGCACTGAGATTCATCGTCGTCAAACGTCAGCGTAAAGCCTTCTGCCTGCAGTGAACTTCTGCAGTAGTCGTTGATCGTCGACATGATGAAGCGGTCGACATCGCGCTTCAGCAATTCTTGCGCGCCCTCAAAGAACTCGTTGAACGCGCGGATGCGGATTCGGTTCTCGACCATAAATGCCCCAACATTGCTGAAGCTGGTCTGCAGCGGACCCCGCTGGGCCATTCAAGTTACCTCCATGAAGCGAAGAAATGCCGCAATCGGAACTGATATATCGCCCGCTCGCGATTGCTTCAGCGATTGTTCCAGCGTCATCCTGAGTTCGTGGATCGACACATGACATACGCGCGGATCGGCAGCGGGATTTCCTCAGGGCGTGAGGAAGATCCCGACCGCAACCTCGGAACTCAATCCGAGTTTTCTGGCGCGTTCGTGTACGCCTTCATATAGCCGCTTCGTTTGTGCCTTCCCATGAATCCACGTCTCCAATCCATGCTTGCGCTTGTTCTCGACCCAAATGACGTACTCAGACCCGCGAATCTCGATGTCCGGACGACTTTCCTCTTGTCCTCTCAGTTCCAATTCGACCTCGGTCCACGTACTGGCGAGGATCGCGTCGGCGAGTGCAGTGCGGGTGCGGCGCGCGCAGCCCCGCAACGACCGGACCAACGAAAGGAGGACAGTATTCCCCAATCCATGTGAACCTTCGGGATCGAGGAGCGCGCCGACCGCACGACTTAGCGACACCTCTCGGATTCCGCCGGTTGCGACGACGAACGGGTCGAACTGTGCGTGCGCAAACTTGCCAGTGGAAGTGAGCAAGCGACGCATCTGCGCGAGCGACACTCTTGGCTCCAGCCGCGGAAGTTGCCGACCTATCAGCCGTTCTGCGCCCTCAACGCTTTCCTCCGTGAAGGCGTCGAAAGCGTCCAGCAGTGACTGGCTCGTCTTGATGCGACTCCGCACATGAGCCGGCGAATCCGCACGCGTGATCTCCCTCACTCGCTGCGGTCCTCGGGCTGGCGCACCGGGCGCAGCAGCCCCTCCTGCGCGACCGACGCGACCAGCGTCCCGTCCTGCGCGAACAGCGTTCCCCGCGCGAAGCCGCGCGCGCCCGCCGCCGTGGGGCTGTCCTGCACGTACAAGAGCCAGTGATCGACGCGCGGCGGCCGGTGGAACCACACCGCGTGATCGAGGCTCGCGACCATCACGGGGCCGAGTCGCCCGTTGCGCCCGTGCGGCAGCACGATGTTGTCGAGCAGCGTCAGGTCGGACATGTACGCGAGCAGCCGCTGGTGGAGCGCCGCGTCGGCGCCGGAGAGCGGGCGCGGCACGCGCATCCACACGAGCGTCGGCCCGGGCCCGGCGGCGCCGCCGAAGAAGGTCGGCAGCCGCACGTGGCGCACGTCCACCGGGCGCGGCTGCGCGACCCACTGGCGGTCGCTCTCGGGGATCGCGTCGAAGTGGCGCTTCACCAGCTCGGCGCGCGTCGGCAGCGACTCGGGATCGGGCGCGTCCGGCATCGGCATCTGGTGCTCGTAGCCGCGCTCGGGCTCCTGGAACGACACCGACATGTTGAAGATCGCCTTGCCGCGCTGGCGCGCGACGACGTGACGCGTGACGAACGACTTGCCGTCGCGGATGCGGTCCACCGTGAACACGACCGGCACCGCCGGATCCCCGGGGCGCAGGAAGTAGCCGTGCAGCGAGTGCGCGAGCAGATCGCGCACGGTGCGGCCTGCGGCGACCAGCGACTGCGCCGCCACCTGTCCGCCGAAAATGCGGCCGGGCCGCGCCTGCTCGTTGCGGCCCCGGAAGAGGTCGAGGTCGATTTGTTCCAGGTCGAGGAGATCGAGCAGGTCGTCGAGCGGATCCAGCATCGCGCGGGGCGTAGCACGCGCGCTGCAGGGCCGCGACGCCGCGCGGCGCGCGCCTATTCGCGTTCGGCCTCGTCGAGCACGTCCTCCCACGGCGCCGCGTCGAGCAGCGCCTGGAAGTCCTCGCTCGGAACCGGCTTGGCGAGCAGATAGCCCTGCATGGCGCAGCAGCCGTGCGCGCGCAGGAACAAGAGCTGCTCGAGCGTCTCGACGCCTTCCGCGAGAACGTCGAGCCCGAGCCCGCGCGCGATCGAGATCAGGCCCGTCGCGATCGTGGCGTCGGCCGCCTCGGTGGTGAGGTTCGACACGAAAGAGCGATCGATCTTGAGGCCGGCGGCGGGCAGCCAGCGGAGCGCGGTCAGGGCGGCGTAGCCCGTGCCGAAGTCGTCGATCACGACCGCGCAGCCGAGGCGGCGCAGCGCCTGGAGCGTCGCGAGCGTCGGGCCGCGCTGCTCGAGCACGCTGCTCTCGGTGATCTCGATCTGGAGCCGCTCGGGCGCGAGGCCCGACTCGCGCAGCGCGCGCGCCACGCCGTCGGCGAAGTCGGGATCGACGAGCTGCTTGCTCGACACGTTGACCGCGACGCGCAGCGGCGCGCGCGAGCGCCACGACACCGCGTCCGCGCAGGCGCGCTCGATCGCCCACTTCCCGATCGCGGCGATCATTCCCGTCTCCTCGGCCATCGGCACGAACGCGGCCGGCGGGATCAGGCCGCGCGCCGGGTCGCGCCAGCGCAGCAGCGCCTCGGCGCCGACGGCGGCCCCCGTCGCGGCGTCGACCTGGGGCTGGTAGTGGAGCACGAAGCGGCCGCGCTCGATCGCCTCGCGCAGCCCCTGCTCGAGGTCGAGCCGTTCGGCGACGACCTCGTTCATGCCCTCGGCGTAGTAGGAGTAGCCGCGCCCGTGCTCGGCCTTCGCGCAGTACATGGCGGTGTCGGCGTTGCGGATCAGCACGTCGGCGTCGGCGCCGTCGCGCGGGAAGAGCGCGATGCCGACGCTCGCGCCGACGCGGTACTCGCGGCCGCCGATCCGCGCCGGCTGCGACAGCGCCGCGACCAGCTTGCTCGCGACGCGGCCCGGGTCGTGGTCGCGCTCGACGTCGGGCAGCGCGATCAGGAACTCGTCGCCGCCGAGCCGCGCCACCAGGTCCGTCTGGCGCAGCGAGCGCGCGAGCCGCTCGCCGACCACCTTCAGCAGCTCGTCGCCGACGGGATGGCCGAGCGTGTCGTTGATGCTCTTGAAGCGGTCGAGGTCGAGGAACAGCACGGCGGCGCGCTTGCGGTGGCGAGCGGCGTATCCGAGCGCGCGGCGCAGCTGGTCGAGGAAGGCGGAGCGGTTCGAGAGCCCGGTCAGCGCGTCGTGCATCGCGAGGTAGTGCTCGCGTTGCCGCGCCGACGCGAGGTCCGTCAGGATGCGGTGCCGCTCGACGGCGTGGCGCAGCGTGCGCACCACCACGCGCGCGTCGCTCGCGCCCTTCACGAGGTAGTCCTGCGCGCCGAAGCGCAGCGCCTGCACGGCGGAGTCCTCGTCCGCTTCGGGCGCCATCGCGATGATCGGGACGCTCGCCGCCGCGATGCGGGCGCGCGCCAACGTCTCGAGCCCGTCGCCCTCCTCGAGCGAGAGGTCGAGCAGCACGGCCTGGAAGCGCTCGTCGCGCAGCCGCCGCAGTCCGTCCTCCACGCTGCGCGCCTCGGCGATCTCGAAGCGCGCCTCGCGCGCGGCCTCGAGCATGCGGCGCAGCGCGCGCGCGTCGACGGCGTCGTCCTCGACGAGGAGGACGCGGATCGACGGGATCTCGGGCGCGGGGCGCTGCGGCCGGGTCAAGGGGCCCTCCTTGGCTCCCGGCGTATCGACCGGCTGGAGCGCCCCCTTGCGCTCGCGCTATTCGAGCGAGGCCATCTGGCCGGCGCGGATCTCGATCAGGAAGGGCCGTTTGCGCGCGTCGCCGGTCGCATCGATCGTGGTGACCCCGGACACGCCCGGATAGAGCTGGGTCGCGACGAGGCCGCTGCGCACGTCGCCGGCCGTCTGCGCGCCGCGTGCGAGCTGGACGCCGACGAGATTGGCGGCGTCGAAGCCCTGCGCGGCGAACGGCGAGGGCGCGGCGCCGTAGGCCGCCTGGTACTGATCGACGAACTCGCGGATCAACGACGAGGGGTGGGTCGGGTCGAACCCCGAGGTGAAGAACGCCCCGTCCACCGCCGTGCCCGCGATGCGAAGCAGGTCCGGGTGGTGCCAGCCGCTGGGACCGAGCAGGCGCACGCCGCTCACCTGGCTCGCCACGAGCTGCAGCGCGATCGGCGCGACCTTGTCGTGCGCATCGGGGATGAAGAGCGCGTCGAAGTCCACGAGCGGCGGCGGCGGGGGCGTCGCGATCGACGGGTCCGCCGGGCGCTCCGCCTGCGGGCCGAGCAGCCGCGCGATCGGCTTGGTGAAGTCGGTGGCGTTCGGCGCGTAGCCCGAGACGGCGACGACGCGGGCGCCGCGCGCCTCGACGGCCTGCCACAGCAGCGATTCGAACTCGCGCCCGTACTCGTCCTTCGGATAGAGGATCGCGAAGCGCAGCAGCCCGAGCGCGCGGACGGCGTGGTCGGCGAGGACCTCCGCCTCCATGCGGCGCGTGAGTCCGAAGCGCACGACCTCGGCGCTCTCGCGCGCCGCATTCTCGTGTCGGGTGAGCGCGAGCAGCGGGACGCCCACCTCCTGGGCCGCGCCGCCGGCCGCGTCGACCTCTTCCTTCGTGAGCGGGCCGACCACGGCGAGCACGTCGCCGCGCTGGCCGAGCTCGCGCACCGCGGCGGCGGCGCGATCCGGTTTGCCGCCGGTGTCGCGCACGACGACGCGCAGCCCGCTCGCGCTCGCCGGGTCCGCGCCGAACACGCCGCTCGCGAGCAGCGCGCCGCGCAGCACGTCCTCGGAGACCTTCGCGAGCGGACCGGAGAGCGGCAGCACGACGCCGATCGCGCCCGACGCCTGACTCGCCGGCGCCACGCCGGGGTCGGTCGCGACGTACGAGAGCGGCGGAGGCGCGTCGCCGCCGGCCGGCTGGGTGCGCATCGCGAGCTGCGCCTGCAAGCGCGCGAGCTGCTGCGCCTCGGCGTCGCCGAGCGAGAGCTTCTCCGCCTCGGCCAACGCGCGCACCGCGGTGTCGCGGTCGCCGCCGCGCAGCGCCAGATCCGCCGCGCGCAGCCACACGGACGCGGCCGGCGCGCGCCGGCCCAGCCGCGCGCCGGCACTCGTCAGCGCGTCGAGCGGGAGCGCGGCGATCGCGTCCGCGATCTCGCGGTCGATCGCGACGACGGCGTCGGGGCTGCGCGTCGCCGAGCGCAGCCGCGCCAGCCAATCGAGCCGGGCGGCCGCGTCGCCGCGCTGCTTCGCGAGGTCGGCGAAGAGCCGGTAGGCGTCCGCGCGCTCGTCGTCGCGCAGCAGCGAGAGCCGCACGTCGCGCGCGATGCGCCAGGCGCGCTCCCCGTCGCCGCGTGCGGCGACGAGCTTCGCGAGCTCGACGCGCGCGGTGTCGGCGCGGTCGCCCTTCGGGTGATCGCGCAGCACCCGCACGAGCCAGCGCTCCGCCTCCTGCGGCCGGTTCGCGCGCAGCTCGAGGCGGGCGAGCGCCACGCCGGCGTCGTCGGCGAGCGAGCCGTCGGCGTACTGCTCGAGGAACGCGGCGAGGCGCGTGCGGCCCTGGCTCGCGTCGCGGCGCGCGGTCGCGATCGCGCCGTCGTACGCGCGCCGCTCGGCATCCGAAGGACCCAGCACGCGCGGCCGCGGCACGGCGCAGGAGACGAGCAGCGCGGCGGCCACGGCGAGGGCCGGAACGAGGCGACGGCGCGGTCGCACGATCAGCCGAACAGATCGCGGAGCTTCTCGACGAAGCCCTTGGTGACGGGCGACACGTCGGTGCCGCTCTCGGTCGCGAACTGCTCGAGCAGCTCGCGCTGGCGATCGGTGAGCTTGGTCGGCACCTCGACGAAGATCTGCACGATCTGGTCGCCGCGCGCGCGGCTGCCGAGCGAAGGCAGTCCCTTCCCGGGCAGGCGGAACGTCTTGCCGGACTGCGTTCCTTCCGGGACGCGCAGCGGCACTTTGCCGTCGAGCGTCGGCACCTCGATCTCGCCGCCGAGCGCCGCCTGCACGAACGAGATCGGAACCTGGCAGTGCAGGTCCCTGCCGTCGCGCGAGAAGAGCGGGTGCGGCTTCACCGCGACGTCGACGTAGAGGTCCCCGGGCGGTCCGCCCTCGATGCCGGCCTCGCCTTCGCCCGCGAGACGCAGGCGCGTGCCGTGCTCGACGCCGGCGGGGATCTTCACGTGCAGCGTCTGCTCGCCTTCGGTGCGGCCGGCGCCGCGGCAGCTCGTGCAGCGCTCCTTCACCGTCTCGCCGGCGCCGCCGCACGCGTCGCACGGGCGGCTGATGCGGAAGAAGCCCTGCTGGAACATCAGCTGCCCGCTGCCGCGGCAGCGCGAGCAGGTCTCCGGTCGCGTGCCGGGCTTGGCGCCCGATCCGCCGCAGATCGCGCACGGCCGCATCTTCGGGATCGCGATCGTCGCTTCCTTGACCTCGAGCAGCTCCTTGAGCTCGACCTCCATCGTGTAGCGGAGGTCGGCGCCGCGGCGGCCGCGCCCGCGGCGCGGGCGGCCGCCGCCGCCGCGCGTGCCGAAGAGATCGCCGAACAGATCGTTCAGCACGTCTCCGAACGCCCCGAAGTCGGCCATGTTCTCGAAGCCGGGCTGGCCGGCGCCGACGCCTTCGAAGCCGAAGCGGTCGTAGGCGCGGCGCTTGTCGGGATCCGACAGCACCGCGTACGCCTCGCTCGCCTCCTTGAACTTCTCCTCGGCGGCGGAGTCGCCGGGATTGCGGTCGGGGTGGTACTTGAGCGCGAGCGCGCGATACGCCCTCTTGAGCGCGTCCGCATCCGCCGCGCGGTCGACGCCGAGGACTTCGTAGTAGTCGCGCTTCTGCAAGGAGCCCCCGCTGGGATGGAGTGCGGGGCAAGCCTAGGCACGGACCCCCCACCCCTCAAGGGGCGCAGGAGGCACGCGCGTTGCACTCATCGAGTGCTGCGAGGGCGCGCGAGCGCGCTCGGGACGGCGCGAGGACTCGATGGATCTCCTGCGACTCGCATCTCTTGGCGCCGCGCTCGCACTGTCCGTGACTGTCGCGGCGCACGCACAGACGGACGCCAGCGTGCAGGGTCACGTGTTCCGGCCCGCGTCCACGCCCGCGACCGAGGAACGCATCGCGAAGCTGCGCGTTCCGGTGGGCTTCGCCGTGAGCGCGTTCGCGCGCGACCTCGGCCACCCGCGCATGCTCGCCGTTGGGCCCGACGGCGAGATCTACGTGACGCGGCCGCAGCAGGACGACGTGCTCGTGCTCGAGGCGCGCGACCTCGACGAGCCGCCGTCGCGGCGCACGCTGGTGTCGGGACTCGACGAAGTGCACGGCATCGCGCTGCGCGGCGACCAGGTCTACCTCGCGACGCCCACGCAGGTGCTCGCCGTTGAGCGCTCGGCGCGCGACGGGCGCGCGCGCGTGGTCGCGGACGGGCTGCCCGACGGCGGCCAGCACCCGAACCGCACGCTCGGCTTCGGACCCGACGGCGCGCTCTACGTGTCGGTCGGCAGCAGCTGCAACGCGTGCCAGGAGTCGAATGCCGAGCACGCGACGCTGCTGCGTGTCGACGTCGAGAGCGGCGAGCGCCGGCTCTTCGCGCGCGGGCTGCGCAACACGATCGGCTTCGCGTGGCATCCGCAGACGCAGGCGCTCTGGGGCATGGATCACGGCACGGACTGGCTCGGCGACGACGTCCCGCCCGAAGAGCTGAACCAGCTCGCGGAAGGCCGCGACTACGGCTGGCCCTTCTGCTTCGGAGACCGCACGCCGGATCCGTCGATGCGCGAGCCGCAAGGCGACGCCGCGCAGCGCGGCGCCACCAAGGCGGAGTATTGCAAGGCCACCGAGCCGCCCGTGCTCGGCACGCAGGCGCACGCGGCGCCGATCGGGCTCGTCTTCTACGACGGCATCACGTTCCCGGACCGCTACCGCGGCAGCGCGTTCGTCGCGATGCACGGCTCGTGGAATCGCAAGCCGGCGGTCGGCTACGAAGTCGTCGCGCTGATCTTCGAGGGCGGGCGGCCGGTGCGCTTCGAGCCCTTCCTGCACGGCTTCCTCGTGGAGGACGGCAGCGCGCACTTCGGGCGGCCGGCCGGCGTCGCCCTCGCCAAGGACGGCGCACTGCTCGTCTCCGACGACGTCAACGGCATCCTCTACCGCGTCTCGTACGGCTCGGCGCGCATCGCAAAGCCCGAGTGAGCCTCGCCGGTCGCCGTTGGCTCGCTACGCCCCGTGCCGGAGCTCAGCCGCGCTCGAGGAGCGCGGCGGCCTGGGCGAGGTCGGCGACGAAGCGGTCGAGCTCGCGGGCGCGGGTCTCGGCGTCGGGCGCGCGCAGCAGCGACGACGGGTGCACGGTGGCGAGCACGCGCGGCGCGAGCGGCGCCGACAACAGCCGCCCGCGCTGCGCGGTCACGCGGAAGCGCGGGCCGAGCAGCGACTGCGCTGCCGTCGCGCCCAGACACACGACCAGGTCGGGCGCGAGCAGCGCGATCTCCGCGGCGAGCCACGGCTGACAGGCGCGCACCTCGTTCGGGCTCGGCTTCTCGTGCAGGCGCCGCTTGCCGCGCGCCTTCCACTTGAAGTGCTTCACCGCGTTGGTGACCCAGACGTCGCCGCGCGGGATGCGGGCGCGCTCGAGCGCGGCGTCGAGCAGGCGTCCCGCCGGCCCGACGAAGGGCCGGCCGCTCTCGTCCTCCTTGTCGCCGGGCTGTTCGCCGACGAGCAGCAGCCGCGGACGCGCCGGGCCTTCGCCGAACACCGTCTGCGTGCCGCGCTTCCACAGGTCGCACGCCTGGCAGCCGAGCGCCGCGCGCCGCACCGCCTCGACGTCCGCCTCGCCGTGCAGCGCCGCGTCGAGCCAGTGCGCCGGATCGGAGCCGGGCATCACGCGGCCTCGCGCTGCGCGCCGTTCGCGCGCCGCAGCAGCGCGACGAGCGCCTGCTCGGCGCGCTCGAGCGCCTCGCTCGCATGCCCCGGCGCGACCTCCGCGTCCATGCGGCCGTGCAGCGCGCCCGCCTCGTACGCCTCGACGACGCACGGATTCACGTAGTACTTGCGGCACACCGCCGCGGTGTTGCCGAGCCGCTCGCTCACGCTGCGCAGCATCGCGCCGACGGCGCGCGCGCGCGCCCGCGCGCTCGCCGCGGGCGCCTCGCGCGCCAGCTCGACCGCCGCGAGCAGCGTCGCGCCCCAGGTGCGGAAGTCCTTCGCGGTGAAGTCGGCGCCCGCGACCTCGCGCAGGTAGGCGTTGACGTCGCCCGATCCGATGCACTGCGGCGCGCCCGCGTCGTCCACGTACTGGAAGAGGTCCTGCCCGGGCAGGTCGCGGCAACGCCGCACGATGCCCGCGAGGCGGCGGTCGCGCACCACGATGCCGTGCTCGCGGCCGCCCTTGCCGCGGAAGCGGAAGCGCAGCTCGGCGCCCGCGATGCGAACGTGCTCGTCGCACATCGACGCGAGGCCGTAGGCGTCGTTGGCGCGCGCGTACTCGTCGCAGCCGACGCGGATCAGCGAGCGCTCGAGCAGCCGCACCACCGCGGCGAGCACCTTCTCGCGCGGCAGGCCCGGTCGCGCGAGATCGGCCTCGACGCGCGCGCGGATGCGCGGCAGCGCCCGCGCGAACTCGACCATGCGGCCGAACTTCGTCTCGTTGCGGATCGCGCCCCAGGCCGCGTGGTAGCGGTACTGCTTGCGCCCGCGCGCGTCGCGGCCGGTCGCCTGCACGTGCCCGTTCGCGAGCGGACAGATCCACACCTCGGTCCACGCGGGCGGGATCGCGAGCGCGCGGATGCGCGCGAGCGTCGCCGCGTCGCGGACGCTTTGCCCCGCCGCGTCGGCGTAGCGGAAGCCGCGGCCGGAGCGCACGCGGCGGATGCCCGGCGTCGCCGTGTCGACGTAGCGCAGCCCCGCTTCGCGCGCGGACTCGACGGGATGCGGCCGCAGCGCGCGCAGCGCGCGCCGTGAGATCCGCGGGGTCGGAAGCCGGGCGCTCGCAGAGCCGGCTCGCATGGCGTCCTCCGTTTCCCGCCGACGGAGCAAGAAGCGAGCCGACGAGCGCCGCGCGCAGCCGTCGTTCTCGCGCGGCGCCCGCACTGCGGATGGCGTTCGTAGACTCTGCGCGGAGCTCAGCTCGCCGACTGCGACTCGCCGCGCTCGGAGGCGCGTTCGGCGCCACTGCCGTTCGAGCCGCGCCGGCCCGACTGGATCTCGATGCGGCGCGGACGCGCGCTCTCGCGCTTCGGGAACTTCAGCGTGAGGACGCCGTCCTCGAACGTGGCGCTCGCCTGCTCCGGGTCGACTTCCGACGGCAGGCTGAAGCTGCGCACGAACGCCCCGTAGGAGCGCTCGCTCCAGCGCGCGCGGCCGGTCTCTTCGGAGCGGCGCTTCTCGCCGCGCACGGTGACCATGCCGCCCTCCATGTCGACCTCGAGATCCTCGCGGCGCACGCCCGGGATCTCCATGCACACGCAGTACGCGTCCTCGCTCTCGTCGATGTCGACGGCCGGCCAGCCGCCGCGCGTCGAGCCCAGCGCCGACGAGCCGAACAGATCGTCGAGCATCTGGCCGAGCCGCACGCCCGGCAGCCCGAGATCACGAACGCCGCCGCTGCGGCTGCGCTCGAGCTCGCTGCCGTCGCCGCCACCTTGCTGCTGTCGTTCTCGCATGGTCGTCCTCCTCTGCTGGAACGGAGGGTCGTCGCCCTCCTCCTCGCCGAGCGAACTCTGTGCGCCGTTCGCCCGGCGTCTACTGGTTCGCGGGCGCGGCGCTGATGTCCGCGAGCGCGGATCGCTCGTCGCGCTCCATCGCGAGATCGCCGATCGACACGACGCCCACCGGTCGATCGCCCTCGACGACCGGAATGCGGCGCACCGCGTGCTGCCGCATCAGCTCGACGGCGCGGTCGACGTCGTCCTGCGGCGAGAGCCGCACCGGCTCGCCCGAGCAGATCTCGCCGACCCGCCGCTCCGTCGGGCGATCGTCCTCCGCCAGGCAGCGGATCACGAGGTCGCGATCGGTCACGATCCCGCGCAGCCGCTCGCCCTCGCACACCAGCACGTCGCCGATGTCGTGCTCCTTCATCAGACGCGCCGCCTGCTGCGCCGTCGCGTCCGGCTGCAGCGCCACCACCTCGCGCGTCATCACGTCCTGGATCTTCGTCGCCATGCTTCGACCTCCTCGTCCGCTCGCGGAGCCGCACGCACCGCGGCGTTCGCCGCGTGCGCCGTCTCCGCGCGAGATGCGCCCACCGGCGCGGCGCGCGGCGAGCGCGACGCCGCCGACCGCGAGCGCGGGAATCAGCAGTCCGGTTCGCGCGGTCGCCCAGACCGCGGCAGCGGCGGCGAGGCCGCCGAACGCCAGCCGCGCGAGCGGCGTCTGCGCGAACGATCCGCGGCGCGCGGGGCGCGCGTGCCGCTGCAGATCGGGCCCCGCGTTCTCGAGCTGCGACGTCACGGTTCGGACGCCGCGCACCGAGGACGCCTCGCGCACCAGCTCGTCGCGTTCACTCCGGGCGACGCGCCCGCGCAGCGTGACGCAGCCCTCGCGCGCCTCGACTTCGATCGCACCTGGGTTCGAGACGACGCGTCCGATCTGCGAGCGAACCCGGTCGCGCAGGACGCGGTCGTCCACCGGGCCCTCGCTGGCGACCGCGGCGCGCGCTTCGGCCACGAGGCCCGCAGCGCGCTGGCGCAGATCGCGGCCCGCCTTGCCGCCGAGCTCCGCGACGCGGCGCGCGCGGCGTCCGACACCGTCGTGCAGCAGCGCCCGCCGCCGGCCGCCCTGGACGGGGTCGAAGAAGAACGCGAGCCCCGCGCCGATCGCGGCGGCGAGCAGGGTGCGGGAGCCGCCGCGCCCACGAGCGCTCCGCCAGTGCATCGTTCGCCTCCTCCACGGGGAGGCTGCAAAGCGCTCGCCAGCGCGAGGCGGGATGCGCAGCCGCGCGGGCGCGATCCGCGGCGCGCGTTTCTACGATGGGGAAGGCGCCGCGCAGCGGTGCGCGCGCGGCGCGCGCCTACGACGTGCCGTCGCCGCCGCCCAGCGCCGAGTAGAGCTGCTCGGTCATCTTGTACGAGAGCGCGGTGAGCTCGTCGACCGCGGCGAGCAGCTCCTCGGCGTCCTGGCCCTGCAGCGCGGCCTTGGTGCGCGCGAGCGCCGTCTCGAGCTCCGCGCGCTCCTCGCCGACGACGTGCTCGGAGTAGTCGGCGAGCGTCGACTCCGTCGAGTAGACCAGCCCGTCGCCGCGGTTGCGCAGCTCCGCCAGCTCGCGGCGGCGGCGGTCCGCTTCCTTGTTCGAGTCGGCCTCGGAGCACAGCTTCTGGATCTGGTCCTCGGAGAGCCCGCTGCCCGCGGTGACGCGGATCGCGTGGGTCTTGCCGGTGCCGAGGTCCTTGGCGGAGACGTTCACGACGCCGTCGCTGTCGATGTCGAAGGTCACCTCGATCTGCGGCACGCCGCGCGGCGCGGGCGGGATGCCGACCAGCTCGAAGCGGCCGAGCGTCTGGTTGTCGGCCGCCATCTCGCGCTCGCCCTGGAGCACGTGCACGCGCACGACGTTCTGGTTGTCCTCGGTCGTGGAGAACACCTGCCCCTTGCGGGTCGGGATCGTGGTGTTGCGCTCGATGATGCGGGTGAAGACGCCGCCCTGCGTCTCGACGCCGAGCGAGAGCGGCGTCACGTCGAGCAGCAGGACGTCGGCGACCTCGCCCTTCAGCACGCCGCCCTGGATCGCGGCGCCCGCGGCGACGACCTCGTCGGGATTGACGCCCTTGTGCGGCGGCTTGCCGAAGATCTCCTGCACCTTCTCCTGCACGCGCGGCATGCGCGTCATGCCGCCCACGAGCACGACGTGGTCGATGTCGTCGCGCGAGAGGCCCGCGTCGCGCAGCGCCTGCTCGCACGGCTCGACCAGGCGCTCGATCAGGTCCGCGACGAGCGCCTCGAGCCGCTCGCGCGTGATCGTCAGGTTCAGGTGCTTCGGCCCGCTCGCGTCGGCGCCGATGAAGGGCAGGTTGATCTCGGTGGACGGCGTGGACGAGAGCTCGTGCTTGGCGCGCTCCGCCGCCTCCTTGAGCCGCTGCAGCGCCATCTTGTCGCTGGAGAGGTCGATGCCGGTCTGCTCCTGGAAGGTCTTGATCAGGAACGCGACCACGCGCTCGTCGAAGTCCTCGCCGCCGAGATAGGTGTCGCCGTTGGTGCTGCGCACCTCGAAGACGCCGTCGCCGAGCTCGAGGATCGAGACGTCGAAGGTGCCGCCGCCGAGGTCGAAGACCGCGATGCGCTGGCTCTCGCCCTTGTCGAGGCCGTACGCGAGCGCCGCGGCGGTCGGCTCGTTGATGATGCGCAGCACGTTCAGGCCGGCGATGCGGCCGGCCTCCTTGGTGGCCTGGCGCTGCGCGTCGTTGAAGTACGCGGGCACCGTGATCACCGCTTCGGTCACGGGCTCGCCGACGTAGTCCGACGCCGTCTCGCGCATCTTCGCGAGCACCAGCGCCGAGATCTCCTGCGGCGGACACAGCCGGTCCTGGACGCGCACCCAGGCGTCGCCGTTCTCGGCGGCCTCGACGCCGAACGGCGCGACGCTGCAGAAGCGCTGCACCTCGCCCGACTCGAACTTGCGCCCGATCAGGCGCTTGGCGGCGAACACGGTGCGCTCGGGGTTGGTGACCGCCTGCCGCTTCGCGATCTGCCCGACCAGCTTCTCGCCGGTGTCGGTGAACGCGACCATCGACGGCGTCGTGCGAGCGCCCTCGGCGTTCGCGATGACCAGGGGCGCGCCGCCCTCCATGAGTGCGACGCAGGAGTTCGTGGTCCCGAGATCGATCCCGATGACCTTGCCCATTCGCGCCTGCGCCCCTTCGTCTGCGTCGTCGGGGCGCCGTCGGCGGAGCCCCGGATCAGCTCGATGCGTTCGCTGCGGGCTCCGCCTCGGCCGGCGGCTTGGACACCACGACGCGCGCCGGCCGGAGCAATCGACCCCTCAGCTGGTAGCCGCGCTGGAACACCTGCACGACGGTGTTGGCGGGCACCGATCCATCCTCGATCTGCGCCATCGCCTCGTGCAGCGCGGGGTCGAACGGTTGGCCCTGGGCCTCGATGGGTTCCACGCCGTGCCGCGAGAGCACCGAGACCATCTCGCGCAGCACCAGCTCGACCCCTTCGAGCAGACCTCCCTGACTTCCTTCCCCGCTCTGGCGAGCGTGGTCGATGGCACGCTCCAGGTTATCGACCGAGGGAAGCAGGTCCTTGACCACGTTCTGGTGTCCGAAGAGCGCCGCTTCCTCGCGGTCGCGGATGCTGCGGCGGCGGGCATTCTCGAAATCGGCCGCGAGCCGGAGATGGCGGTCCTTCGCCTCCGCGAGCTCGCGCTCGGCCTCGGCCAGCTTGGCTTCGAGCTCCTGGCGGGCGGAATCCCCCGCAACGTCTCGACCCTGCCGCGACGCGACGCGCGCGTCGTGCGACGCCTCGGCCTCGCGCAGCGCAGCCTCGAGCTCGGGGCTCGGCGCGAGCGTGCCCTCCGACGTCTCCTCGGCGAAGCCCTCCCAGCCCTCGCCGGGATCGCCGCCCTTCTTTCCATCTCTCTGATCGCGGTCGCGACTCACGGCAGCAGGCGCTCCGATACGAGCTTGGAGAAATACTGGACCAGCGCGACGACGCGCGGGTAGTCCATCCGGCGCGGGCCGATCACGCCGAGCACGCCGAGCGGCGCGCCGGCCGCGCCGTAGGGCGCGGCGACGAGCGCGAGCCGGCGCAGCTCCGGCTCGCCGAGCTCCTCGCCGAACGCGATCGTGACGTTCCGCGCCTCGAGCATCTTGCGCAGGATCGCGAGCAGCGACTCCTTCGCCTCGATCGCGCCGAAGAGCTGGCGCACCTGCTCGGGATCCTGGAACTCGGGCTGGTCGAGCAGCGCGAGCCGCGTCGCGATCACGAGGTCGCCGGGGTCGTCGTCGCCCTGCGCGTCGAGCGCGCGCCAGCCGAGCACGAGCGCGCGCTCGAGGACGCCCTGCGCGTGCGAGCGCAGCGCCACGATCTCGCGTGCGAGCGCGTCGCGCACCTCGCCGAGCGTGCGCCCGGCCACGCGCTCGTTGAGCGCCGCTGCGAGGCGGTCGAGCTCGATCTGGTCGCCGCTCTCCTCGTCCGCGAGGATCCGCCGCAGCGCGGCGCCCGTCTCCGACACCAGCACGGCGAGCACCTTGCTCGAGGAGAGGCGCACCAGCGCGACGTGCCGCAACACGAGCGTGTCGCCGCGCGGCGCGGTGACGAAGCCGAGCTGGCGCGTGCGCTCGGAGAGCAGCTTCGAGGCGCAGCGCAGCAGCGCCTCGGGATCGGACTCCGCGACGCTGCCCGCGAGGTCGCGGCGCTCGAAGTCGTCGAGCCCGCGCGGGACGAGCCGGTCCACGAAGACGCGCAGCCCGCTCGCGGTCGGCACGCGGCCCGCCGAACGATGCGGCTTCTCGATCAGCCCGAGCTCGGCCAGCTCCGCCATGGTGTTGCGGATCGACGCCGACGAGAGCGCGATCGGCAGCACGTGCGAGAGCGAGCGCGAGCCCACCGGCGCGGCCTCGCCGACGTACGCCGCGACGATCGCCCGCAGCACGAGCGCCTGGCGCTCGCTCAGCTCGGGCGTCGGCTCCGGCAAGGCTCGCGTGGGGATTGCTCTCGAGGACATGGCGATCGGTGCAACTCCTCGAAACTGCAACAGGAGTTAGCCGACGAGGGACGGGGCTGCCACGCGCGCGGCTTCACACGAAGCGCGCGAACACCGTGTCCGAGAGCAGGAACCCGCGCGGCGTGAGCCGCAGGCTGCCGCCGCAGCCCTCGTCGAGCAGGCCCGCGGCGACGAGCTCGTCGATCGCGTCCGCGTAGAAAGCGCGCGGCGGCGCGCCAAACTCGGCGGCGAAGCGCCGCGCGTCGAGGCCGGCCGCCGTGCGCAGCGCGAGGAAGCTCGCCTCGCCGCGCGCGGTCGCCTCGTCCAACACCTCGGGCGGGCCGCTCGCGCCCTCGCCGCCCGCCGCGACGCGCGCGAGCCACGCGTCGAGATCGCGCTCGTTGGCGCGGCGCGCGCCGAAGGGCGCGTCGGCGCGCGGCGGCTCGCTCGACCACGCGCCCGGCCCGATGCCGAGCACCGGCCGCCGCTCCCAGTAGCGGCGGTTGTGGCGCGACTCGAAGCCGGGCCGCGCGAAGCTCGACACCTCGTAGCGCGCGAAGCCGGCCGCGCCGAGCCGCAGCGCGACGCGCTCCAGCATCTCCGCGACCTCGTCGTCGCCCGGCAGCGCGAGGCGGCCGCTGTGCGCGGCGCGCTCGAACGGCGTGCCCGCCTCGAGCGTCAGTGCGTAGGCCGAGACGTGTTGCGGCGCGAGTGCGGCGAACGCCGCCAGGTCGGCGTCGAGCGCGGCGAGCGACTGACCCGGCGCCGCGAACAGCAGGTCCACCGACACGTCGTCGAAGCCGGCGCTGCGCGCCGCGGCGAACGTCGCGCGCCCTTCTGCGGCGCGGTGCGCGCGGCCGAGGCGCTTCAACGTCGCGTCGTCGAGCGATTGCAGCCCGATCGAGAGCCGGTTCACGCCGGCCTCGCGGAACGCCGGCAGGCGCGCGCGCTCGGTCGTGCTCGGGTTCACCTCGAGCGTCACCTCGAGCGCCGCGTCGGAAGCGGGCACGGCGCGCCGCACGCGCTCGATCACGCGCGCGACCGAATCGGCGCGCAGCCGCGACGGCGTGCCGCCGCCGAGGTAGAGGCTCGCGAGTCGCGTCGCGCCGAAGAGCGGCAGCCGGCGTTCGCACTCGGAGAGCAGCGCCGCGACGAACGCGTCCTCGCGCTCGCGCGCGAGCTGCGGCGCGCGCACGACCGCGAAGTCGCAGTACGGACAGATCCGCTCGCAGAACGGCACGTGCACGTAGACGCCGAGATCCACGCCGCGCAGGGTCGCGGACGCCCTCTCCGCGCGAAAGGCGGCCTCTCCGAGCCGCGGCTATCCTGCGCCGACCTTGCCGCCGAAGCCCTCCGACGCAGTCCTCCACGAAGTCCTTCCGAACGGCCTGGGCCTGCTGCTCCACGAGTCGCACCTCGCGGCCGTCGCGGAGTTCCAGATCTGGGCGAAGGTCGGCTCCGCCGACGAGCGCCCGGGCGAAGAGGGCCTCGCGCACTTCCACGAGCACATGCTCTTCAAGGGCACCGAGCGGCGCGGCGTCGGCGCGGTCGCCGGCGAGATCGAGGGCGTCGGCGGACGCGTCAACGCCTACACGAGCTACGACACCACCGTCTACCACGCGACCGTCCCGACCGCGGGCCTCGACGTCGCGATCGACGTGCTCGTCGACATGGTGCGGCGCTCGCGCTTCGACGCCGACGAGATCGCGCGCGAGATCGACGTGGTGATCGAGGAGATCGGCCGCTCGGACGACTCGCCCCACCACGTCTGCGCCGAGGCGCTGTTCGCGATCGCGTACCAGACCCACCCGTATCGCGCGCCGATCCTCGGTACGCGCGAGAGTGTCGGTCGCTTCGACCGCGACTCCGTGCTCGGCTTCTTCCGCCGCTGGTACGCGCCCGACAACCTGCTCGTCGTCGCGTGCGGCGACTTCGACGCGCGCGCGCTCGCCGCGCAGGTGTCGGCGGCGTTCGCGGACGCGCAGCCCGCGGGCGCGCGGCGCGCGCGCCCGGCCGAGCCGCCGCAGACGGCGCTGCGCTCGCTGCTGCTGCGGCGTCCCTTCGAGCGCGCGACGCTCGAGCTCGCCTGGCCGGCGGTCGGTCTCGCGCACCCGGACACCCCGTACCTCGACCTGCTCGCGTTCGTGCTCGGCGAGGGCGAGAGCAGCCGCCTGGTGCGGCGCGTGAAGGAGCACGACGGCGCCGTCGACGGCGTGGACGCTTCTTGTTACACGCCGCTCGATCCCGGCATGTTCGGCGTGTCGGCGGACCTCGACGCCGAGCGGCTGCCCGCGGCGATCGAGTCGCTGGCGCGCGAGATCGAGACGGTGCGGCGCGAGGTCGTCGCAGCCGACGAGCTCGAGAAGGCGCGCGCCAACTTCCTCGCGAGCGAGCACTTCGAACGCGAGAGCGTGTCGGGCCAGGCGCGCAAGCGCGGCTCGTTCCACGTGATGACCGGCGACTGGCGCCGAGAGCGCGACTACCTCGCGGCGGTGCGCGGCGCGACGGCGCACGACCTGCTGCGCGTCGCGCGGCGCTACCTGGTGCCCGAGCGCACCTCGATCGCGGCGGTCGTGCCCGAGGGCGCGCCGGGCGAGATCGACGACAAGGCGGTCGCGCAGGCGTTCGCGCGCGGCGTCGAGCGCGGCTCGCGCGTGGCGCTCGCGCCGCAGCGCGTGTCGGCCGCCGCGGTCGCCGCCGCGAGCGGAGTCCCGCGCGCCGCGCGCGCGACCACGACGCCCGAGATCGTGAGCTACCAGCTTCCCAGCGGCGCGCTGCTCCACGTCGAGCCGCGCCGCGAGGTCCCGGTCGTCGCCGTGCGCGCCGCGCTGCTCGGCGGCCTCCTCGTCGAGGACGAGCGCACCGCCGGGCTCACGCACTTCACGACCTCGATGTGGATGCGCGGGACGCGCCGGCGCGGCGCCGCCGAGCTGGCGCACGCGGTCGAGTCGATCGCCGCGGAGATCGATCCCTACGCGGGCCGCAACAGCTTCGGGCTCGGGCTCGAGGCGCTCTCCGAGCGGCTCGAGCCGGCGCTCGACCTGTTCGCCGAGGTGCTGCTCGAGCCCGCGTTCGCGTCGGACGAGCTGGAGCGCGAGCGCAAGGACACGCTCGCCGCGCTCGCGCGCCGCGAGGACCGGCTCGGCGCGCGCGTCTTCGAGCTGTTCGGCGAGACGCTCTGGCGCGCGCACCCGTACCGGCTGCCGATCCTCGGCAACACCGAGACGGTGACCTCGTTCGCGCGCGAGGACCTGCTCGCGCACCACCAGCGCTGGGTGCGCGGCGGCAATCTCGCGCTCGCGGTGTCGGGCGACGTCGATCCGGACGCGGTCGCGGAGTCGATCTCGCGCCGGCTCGGCGACCTCGACGGCGGCGCGTTCGCGTGGTCGCAGCCGCCCGAGGAGCCCGCGCCCGACGCGCCGCGCGAGGTCGAGCTCCGCAAGGACCGCGCGCAGGCGCACCTCGTCGTCGGCTTCCGCGGGCTCTCGCTGCACGACCCCGACCGCTACGCGCTCGAGGTGATCTCGCAGATCCTCGCCGGCCAGGGCGGCCGCCTCTTCCTCGAGCTGCGCGACCGGCGCGGCCTCGCGTACGCCGTGAACGCGATGAACCTGGAAGGGCTCGCGCCGGGACTCTTCGCGGTGTACATCGCGACCGCGCCGGAGAAGCTGGAGGAGGCGCGCAGCTCGATCTTCGCGGAGCTGCGCAACCTGCTCGACGCGCCGCCGCCGGCCGACGAGCTCGACCGCGCGCGCCGCTATCTGGTCGGCAACTTCGAGATCGACCGCCAGCGCGCCGCCGCGCGCGCCGCCCACATGGCGGCGGACGCGCGCTACGGCCTCGGGCCCGACGCCCAGCGCCGCTACGCCGAACGGGTGGAGTCGGTCGACGCCGAGGCCGTGCTGCGCGTGGCGCGGCGCGTCCTCCGCCTCGACGCCTACGCGCTCGCCGCGATCCGCCCGTAGCTCAGCGCTCCTCCGGCGCGCCACCGAAGAGCAGGTCGAGCAGGGGGCGACCCTCGGGCAGCACGAAGACGCAGACCTGGTCGCCCGCCCGGAACATCGTGCTCCCGCGCGGCACGACGACGTCGCGGCCGCGCACGACGAGCGTGACGAGGCAGCCTTCGGGCATCGGCAGGTCGCGCACGTACGAGTCGGCGACCGCCGAGGCCGGCGCCACGTGGTACCAGACGAACTCCCCGGGCAGGTCGCGGAGCGACACCAGCTCGAGGCTGGCCGGCGGCGGCGGCGGGCTGGGGTCGGCGATGCCGAGCTTGCGCGCGACCCAGCCGACCGTCGCGCCCGGCACGAAGCTCGTCGCGAGCACGATGAAGAACACGAGGTGGAAGATCTCGTCGCCGCGCGGATAGCCCGACACCGCCGGAAAGGCGCCGAGGATGATCGGGACCGCGCCGCGCAGGCCCACCCAGCTGATGAACGCATTTTCGTGTCGTGGGACGCGGAGCAGCGCGAGGACCGGCGCCACGGCGAGCGGGCGCGCGACGAATGCGAGCAGCAGCGCGAGCCCGAGACCCACGCCGAGGGTGGGCAGCAATCGGGACGGGAAGACCAGCAGTCCGAGCAGCGTGAACATCATGATCTGCGACAGCCAGGCGAGCGCGTCGTGCACGCGGCGCACGCCGGCCCCATACGGCAGCGGCCCGGCGGCGAGCAGGAGGCCGGTCGCGTAGACCGCGACGAAGCCGCTCCCCTTCAGCAGCGTGGCGACCCCGAAGGACAGGAAGGCGATCGCGAGCGTGAGCACCGGGTAGAGACCGGCCGCCGGGAGCTGCACCGATCGCAGCAGGCCGCGCGCGGCGAAGCCCAACCCGACCCCCACGACGGCGCCCACCCCGAACTGCTCCACGAGGAGCCGCGCCACGCTTCCGGCCCCGACCGCGTGCTCGAGCGCGATCTCCGTCGCGATCGTCGTCAGCAGGATCGCCATCGGGTCGTTCAGGCCGGACTCGACCTCGAGCGTGGCGGCCGTCGACTCGCGCAGCCGCACGCCGCTGCTGCGCAGCACGGCGAAGGTGGCCGCGGCGTCGGTGGACGAGACCACCGCGCCGACGATCAGCGCGGTGACCGGCTCGAGCCCGAGTGCGAGCCCGCCCAGCGCCACGAGCGCCGCCGTCGCGACCACGCCGATCGTGGCGAGCAGGCCGGCGGGCAAGGCGGCGCGGCGCAGGACGGTCGGATCGGTGTTGAGCCCGCCGTCGAAGAGGATCAGGACGAGCGCGATCGTGCCGAGGCGAAACGCCAGCTCGTAGTCGTCGAACGGGATCCCGCCGAGTCCCTCCGAACCCGCCGCCATGCCGAGTGCGAGGAACACGACGAGCACCGGCACGCCGAGCCGGTTCGAGAGCGGGCTCGCGAGGCCGGCGAGCACGAGCAACACGCCGGCCGCGGCCAGGATCGCGGCGGTCGCAGCCGGCTCGCCCATGGCCTCGACCTCCGCGCGTTCACCGGTGCGGAGGAGAAGCTACTTGCGGCGCGCCTTCGTGATCACCACCGCCTCGACGGGCACGTCCTTCGGGAACATTCCCTTCGAGCCGGTCTTCACCGCGGCGATCTTGTCCACGACGTCCATGCCGGCGGTCACCTTGCCGAACACCGCGTAGCCGGGCGGGCGGTTCAGGAAGTCGTTGTCGACGGTGTTGATGAAGAACTGCGCCGTCGCGCTGTTCGGGTCGTTGGTGCGCGCCATCGCGATCGTGCCGCGCTGGTTGGTGAGCCCGTTGCCCGACTCGTTCTGGATCGGCCCGCGCGTCGGCTTCTGATCGAGCTGCGCGTCGAAGCCGCCGCCCTGGATCATGAAGCCGGGGATCACGCGGTGGAACACGGTGCCGTCGTAGTGGCCGGCGTCCACGTAGGCGAGAAAGTTCTCGGTGCTGACCGGCGCCTTCTGCGCGTCGAGCTCGATCTCGATGTTGCCGAGCGTCGTCTCGAGTACCACCACGTTCGAACCTCCTTCGGTCTTGGCTGCGGGCTTGGCTTCGGGCTGGGGATCGGCGGCGCGCGCGGTCGCGCCGACCATGAGCGTCGCGATGGCGAGCGCGAGCGCTGCGAGAGTGCGGGAGCTGCGCCGAATCATGAGAACCCTCCGACGTGCGGGAGCGCGCAGCGTACCGACCACCCCGCAGCGCGCCAAGCGCGGGTACACTGCGCGCCGGGGGGAAGGCGATGCGGGGGGCGCGGCGAGCCGCGTGCGGCGCGCTGATGGCGATCGTGCTCGGGCCGGCCGCGTCCGCGCAGGATGGCGAGGTCGATCCCGCGCGCGAGCGCATGCTGACCGCGACGCTCGGCGTCGAGTGGGCCACCGGCACGGGCGACGGCGACGCGCAGAAGCTCGAGCTGCGGCTCGAGCCCGAGCTGCGGCTCGACCTGCCGCACCGCTTCCAGCTCGGCGCGATCGCGCGGATCCGCGCCGACGCGATGGACGAGCTCGAGCCCGGTCCGCCCGATCAGCCCGAGGTCGCGCCGTACACGCGGCGGCTCGGCTTCGGCGACCGCGCCGACGCCGAGCTGCGCGAGCTGTACGTGCAGGGCGAGATCGGACCGGCGTGGCTGCGCGTCGGCAAGCAGCAGATCGTCTGGGGCCAGGCCGACGGGCTGAAGGTGCTCGACGTCGTGAACCCGCAGGAGTTCCACGAGTTCATCCTGCCCGCCTTCGAGGACTCGCGCATCCCGCTCTGGACCGTCAACACCGAGATCCCGATCGGCGACGCGCAGCTCCAGCTGCTTTGGATCCCGGACCCGACGACGCACGACGTGCCGCCCGCGGACGGCGTGTTCGCGTTCCGCGCGCCGCGCTTCGTCGGGCCGCGCCCGCCGCGCGGGATCGACGTCGAGATCGAGGAGCCCGACCGCCCCGACGACGCGCTGCGCGACTCGGACGTCGGCGCGCGGCTCGCCGGCTTTTGGAAGGGATGGGACCTCTCGGCCAACGCGCTCTGGCACCACGACGACGTGCCCATCCCGTTCCGCACGATCGACGTCGCGTCCGGCGCGCCGCGCGTGCGCGTCGAGCCCGGCTTCGAGCGCAGCGCCGTGCTCGGCGGCACCGCGAGCAGCGCGTTCGGCAACCTCACGGTGCGCGGCGAGTTCGCGGCGCAGCTCGACCGCTGGGTGCCGGTCGACGACCTCGGCGACCGCGACGGCGTGCGCCGCACCAGCGAGTTCGGCTGGGTCGTGGGCCTCGACTGGTGGGGCATTCCGGAGACGCTGCTGTCGGTGCAGCTCTTCCAGACTTGGCTCACCGATCACCGCCCTTCGATGCTGCGCGACCGGCTCGACAGCGACGTCACGCTGCTCGCGCGCCGCCATTTCCGCAACGAGACGCTCACGCTCGAGGCGATCTGGATCCACGGCCTGCACGACGGCGACGGGCTGGTGCGCCCGCGCGTCGAGTACGCGGTGCACGACGACCTCCAGGTGTGGCTCGGCTTCGATGTCTTCTACGGCACGCGCGACGGCGTGTTCGGCGAGTTCGACGAGGCGGACCGCGTCGTCGTCGGCTTCGAGTGGGGGCTCTAGGCGCGCGCCTTCAGTCGAGCCGGACCGGCAGCTCGAGGTGCTCGCGGTAGACGAGGTCGCGGTGCGCGAGCAGCGCGGGATCGAGCGCCGCGCGCACGCGGGGATCGCGGACGGCGTAGGCCGCGCGCGTGTCGCGCCCCATCGGACACAGCTCGTGCGGCAACGGATCGAGCATCGCGGCGAACGCGGCCCACCAGACGTCGAGCGCGGAGAGCGATCCGCCCACGAGGTAGCGGAGGCCGCGCTCCTGCTGCGCGCGAAGCTGGCGCGCGAACGCCGTCACGATGTCGGCCACGCGCTGCGGCGCCGCGGCCGCCGCCGCGGGCTCGTAGCCATAGCGACTCGCGAGGTAGCGCGCGATCGGGAGGTCGGGCGCCAGCTGCTTCACTTGATCCACCAGCATGAGCCGCCGGCACCAGCCGAGCCCGAGCTCGCCGCACAGCTCGCGCCCGAGGCCGAAGACGAGCGCGCGCTCGTCGACCGCTTCGGGCAGCAGCCGCGGCTCGGGCGCGATGCGCTCGGCGAGCAGCGCGATGTCCTGCCAGCCGTGGCGCGGCGGCTCGTCGTTCCACACCGCGACGGGCGCGTCGTCGCGGCCGACCCACGCGCGCAGCGCCGCGTTGTCGCCGTTCACCACCTGCCGCACGCGCGCGAAGGGCACGCGCTTCACGTGGAAGAGGCCCTTGGCGGACTCGCTCCACGGGCCCGGCACGCCGGCCGTCAGCACGAGCCGCAAGCCGGACGCGCGCCGCGCGGTCTCGACGTCCATCCACGCGTCCATCGGGGCCATCAGTACGCGAGCGCAGCGCCGTCGCTGCGCGGATCGCTGGCGCCCAGATGCCAGCCGGTCTTCGGGTCGATCGCGATCACCTGCGCGCTCGACCAGTTGCGCTCGGCGACCTTCACGGCGTGCCCGCGCTCGCGCAGCGCGTCCAGCACGTCGGCGGGGATCGCCGCCTCGACCGAGAGCTGGTCCGGCTCCCACTGGTGATGGAAGCGCGGCGCGGCGATCGCCTCGGACGGATCGAGGCCGAAGTCGATCATGTTGACGAGCGCGAGCAGCACGGTCGTGATGATGCGCGGGCCGCCGGGGCTGCCGGCGACGATGCGCACGCGGCCGTCCTCGAGCACCAGCGTCGGCGTCATGCTCGAGAGCGGTCGCTTGCCAGGCGCGACCGCGTTGCGGCCGAGCACGTCCACGAGCCCGAAGGCGTTCGGCGAGTTCTGCGCGACCGAGAAGTCGTCCATCTCGTCGTTCAGCACGATGCCGGTGCCGGCGACGGTGATGCCCGAGCCGAACAGCAGGTTCACGGTCTGCGTGAGCGCGACCGCGTTGCCGGCGGCGTCGGTCACGGAGAGGTGCGTCGTCCCGCCGTGCGAGAGCGGCAGCTCGCCGAGCCCCGGCCCGTCGACCCGGATCGCGACCTCGTCGCGGCCCCAGGTCCACGGCCAGCGCTCGAGCCGCGACGGCAGCAATCGATTGCGCAGCGCCGCGGCGTACTCCTTCGAGACGAGCCGCTCGGCCGGCACCGGCACGAAGTCGGGGTCGCCGAGATAGTGGGCGCGGTCCGCGAACGCGAGCTTCATCGACTCGGCGATGCGGTGGATCGCGGCGGACGAGCCGGCGCCGAGCGGCCGCAACTCGAAGCCCTCCAGCACGTTCAGCATCTCGACGAGCGCGATCCCGCCCGACGACGGCGGCGGAAACGAGACGATCTCGAGCCCGCGATACGTCCCGCGCAGCGGCTCGCGGCGCTTCGTCGCGTAGCCCGCGAGATCGTCGGCGCCGAGGATCCCGCCGCGCTTTTGCACCTCGGCCGCGATCGCCGCGCCGATGCGGCCGCGGTAGAAGACCGCGGGACCCTCGCGCGCGATCGCGCGCAGCGTCTTCGCGAGCTCGGGCTGGACCAGCTTCCAGCCGGGCGCGATCGGCGTCCCGGCGGGCGGCAGCTGGATCGCAGCGGTCTCGGGGAAGCGCGCCGCGTGGCCCATCGCCTTCCACGCTTCCAGCATGCGCGCGTGGCGCAGCGAGATCGGAAAGCCGTGCTCGGCGAGCGCGATCGCCGGCGCCATCACCTCCGCGAGGGGCTTGGTGCCGTGCGCGGCGAGCGCTTCGGCGAGCCCCGCGACGAGGCCCGGCGTCGCGATGGCGAGCGGCCCGCTGCGCGACGCGTCCGCGGCGACGCCGGGGCGCAGATACATGTCGGGGGCCGCGGCGGCGGGCGCGGTCTCGCGCGCGTCGAGCGCCACGACGCGCCCGTCGGCGAGGCGCATCAGCAGGAAGCCGCCGCCGCCGATGCCCGAGTGGTAGGGCTCGGTCACGCCCAGCGCGAAGGCCGTCGCGACCGCCGCGTCGATCGCGTTGCCGCCGTCGCGCAGCATCGCGAGACCCGCAGCCGCCGCGTGCTTCTCGGCCGCGACGACCATGCCGCGCATGCCGACCGCGGGCGCCGGTGCGGCCGCGTGCGCGTCCGGCAGCGCGACCCGCAACGCCAGGAACACGACGACCAAGAGACCGCGTACCGAACCTGTCGATCGCATGACGCGCGACCCTATCACAGCGCGCGCCAGCGCCTCTCGCACAACCTGCGTTTGAATCCTTCGCGCCCGTGTTGCGTCGATGCTCGTGAAGAGGCGCGGTGGTCGCCCCGACGAAGCCGTGCTCGGTGTTCCCCCGCCGACTCGCTTCGGGACGACGCTCCGGGCCGGATCGCTCTTCCCCCTCCGAGCGGACGGCCCGGAGCTCCGCGCCTCCTCACGTGACTCCCTTCCCTGCCCAAAGGTCGGGGCGTCGTGCTCCTCGGAGCACGGCGCCCCGCTACCTTGCGCGCGCGCATCGCCGCAACGCGCACGGGAGGAGGAGACATGCTGCGCGCCTCGCATCTCGCGCGCGTCGCCGTCGCGATCGCGCTCGCGCTCGCCGCAGCCGGCTGCGGCGAGCAGGAGCAGACCGAGCCCGCGGCGCCGGCCGAGGCGCCCGAGCCGCCGCTCGACACGCTGCCGACGGGCGTGATCCGCGTGCGCGGCTTCGGCGAGATCCGCATCGCGCTGCGCGCGGACGTCGCGCCGAAGACGGTCGAGAACTTCACCAAGCTCGCGACCACGAACTTCTACGACGGCATCACCTTCCACCGCGTGATCCCCGGCTTCATGATCCAGACCGGCGACCCGCTCTCGCGCGATCGCGATCCGCGCAACGACGGGCGCGGCGGCCCCGGCTACCGCATCGACGACGAGCCGAGCGGCATTCGCCACGTGCGCGGCGTCGTCTCGATGGCGAACTCCGGACCGAACACCGGCGGCAGCCAGTTCTTCATCCTGGTCGGCGACGCGGCGCACCTCGACGGCCGGCACACCGCGTTCGGGCGCGTCGTCGAGGGCATGGACGTGGCGGACCGGATCGTCGCGGTCGAGCGCGATCAGTACGGCCGCTGGGGACCCGAGGACCGCCCGCGGGAGGACGTGGTGATCGAGTCCACCGCGGTCGAGCCGCCGCAGCGCACGGCCAGCGCGGCGCAGCCGTGAAGCTCGGCCTGTTCGGCATCAACTTCGGGCCGTGCGCGCAGCCGGAGGTCGCGGTGCGCGTCGCGCGCGCGGCCGAGGACGCGGGATTCGAGTCGGTCTGGACGGGCGAGCACGTCGTGCTGCCGGATCCGCAGGCGCCGCCGTCGCCCGTGCCCGCGCAGACGCCGATGCTGGATCCCGCCGTCGCGCTCGCGTTCCTCGCCGCGCACACGACGCGGCTGCGCCTCGCGACGGGCATCGTGATCCTGCCGCAGCGCAATCCCGTCGTGCTCGCGAAGGAGATGGCGAGCCTCGACGTGCTGTCGAAGGGACGGCTCGTGCTGGGCGTCGGCGTCGGGTACCTGAAGCCCGAGTTCGACGCGGTCGGCGCGGACTTCGCGCAGCGCGGCGCGCGCATGGACGAGTACCTCGACGCGATGCTGGCGCTCTGGACGCAGGAGAAGCCCGCGTTCGCCGGCGAGACGGTGCGCTTCGCGGGCGTCGACGCGCAGCCGCGTCCCGTGCAGAAGCCGCACCCGCCGCTCGTGATCGGCGCGATGACGCCGCCCGCCTGGCGCCGCGCCGTGCTGCGCGCGAACGGCTGGTACGGCTTCGCGCTCGATCCCGCGCGCGCCGCGCAGCAGGTCGCGGGGCTCGCCGAGGCGGCGAAGCGCGCCCTGCGCCCCGCCGCGCTCGGCCCGCTCGAGCTGACCGTGACGCCGCCGCCCGGCATTCCCGACGCGGACGCCGTGCAGCGCTACCGCGACCTCGGCGTCGCGCGGCTCGTGCTGCTCCCGAACGCGCTCGGCGCGGACGAGCTGGTGGCGTTCGTGGATCGCGCAGCCGGCGCCGTCGCGCGCTAGGGAACCTCTGAAAAAGCCGCCCGGCATGGTAGAAGAGAGCCGGGGGGGATGACGTGGCTCATCAGAGGACGTTTGCGTCGGAGGCTTGGC
>QEVM01000269.1 GCA_003576805.1 Pseudomonadota bacterium
CCGACGACCGCGCGCGCGACCAGCGCGCCGCACTGGCGGAGCAGCTGCGCGAGGCGGTGGCGCGCGTGAGCCGGCGGCCGGCCGCGCCGCGCGCCAGCGCGCCGCGTGACGACGGCGACCCGATCCGCACGCTGCGCGAGTGGAGCGCGCGCCTGCGCGATCCGCAGGCGCCGTCCGACGTGCTGCGGCTCGTGCTGGCGTTCGCGGGCCGTCACTTCGACCGCGCGGTGGTGTTCTGGGTGCGCGACGGCGAAGCGCAGGCGGTGTCGCACAACGGTGTCGAGGCCGGCGCCGTGCAGGAGCTGTGCGTCGAGACCGACGCGACGCCCGCGCTGCGCAAGCTGCTCGAGAGCCGCGCGCCGCTGCGCAGCGCGCTCGGCGATCCCGCCGATCGCGCCTTCGTCGCGCGGCTCGGCGGTCCCGCGCCCGCCGAGATTTTCCTCGCGCCGATCGAAGCGGGCGAGCAGGTCGCGGCGCTGCTCTACGCCGACAACGCGCCGAGCGGCCGGCCGCTCCCCGACGCGGGCGCGATCGAGGTGATGCTGCACGAAGCCGGTCTCGCGCTCGACCGCGCCGTTCTCGAGCGCGCGCTCGAGCGGGCCGAGCGCGCGCCGCAGCTCCCCGAGCGCTAGTCCTCCGCCTCAAGACCGCGCCGGCGGCGTCCGATAGCGTCGACGGCCCGACGCGTCTGCGCCGCGGGGCGGAGGGGAGGCCGCGTGCACCAAATCCTGATCGTCGAGGACTCGCCGACGATGCGATCGCTGGTCGTGTCGGCGCTCGAGGAGCTGGGCGCGCCGGTCAAGATCACCGAAGCCGCGAGCGGCTTCGAAGCGCTGCGCGAGCTGCCGCGCGGCGAGTACGACCTCATCGTGACCGACATCAACATGCCCGACATCAACGGGCTCGAGCTGATTTCGTTCGTGAAGCGCAACGCGGCGTACCGCTCGATCCCGCTCCTGATCATCTCCACCGAGGGCTCGGAGCGCGATCGCGAGAAGGGCCTCGGGCTCGGTGCCGACGCGTATCTGGTGAAGCCCTTCGATCCCGAAGCGCTGCGCCGCGCCGCCCGCGAGCTGCTCGACAAGGCGCGCGAGGCGTAGCCCGCCATGGCGGCGCGTCGCACCCGAGGGCAGGCGCGCAGCCGAGCGGCGCGCGAGTTCGTCTCCGAGGTCGAGGAGATCCTCGATCGCATGCGCTCGGACCTCGCCGACCTGGCCGACGCGCGCGCGCGCGGCCGGCTCGACGCGGATCTCGCCAACCGCCTGTTCCGCTCCGCGCACTCGCTCAAGGGCATCGCGGGCATGTTCGGCTTCGAGGGCATGAGCGAGCTCGCCCACCATCTCGAGGACGTGCTCGACGGGCTGCGCATGGGACGCCTCGCAGCGGACGCGCCGGCCCTGAACCTGCTGGACGAGACCGTGGAGCTCGTGACCGGGCTGGTCGGCGGCGGCGACGGCGACGCCGCCGAGGCCGAGGCCGCCGTCCGCGCGATGATCGCGCGCATCGAAGCCGCGCTCGAGGCGCCCGCGCCGCCCGCGCCGCCCGACGAGCTCGACGGACTCGATCCGCAGCTGCTGCGCGCGCTGACCGAGTACGAGGAGCACCGGCTGCGCGAGGCGCTGCGGCGCGGCTGCGCGATCCACCTCGTCGAGGCGAGCTTCGAGATCCTCTCGTTCGAGGAAGGGCTCTCCGAGCTGACGCGCGCCGTGCGCGACGGCGGCGAGGTGATCTCGACGCTGCCGGCGCCCGGCGACTCGGCCGACTCGCAGATCCGCTTCTCGCTGCTGGTGGGCAGCGACGTCGCCGCCGAGGAGCTGCGCGGCCGCATCGACGTCGCCGGCGCCACCGTGCGCGAGCTGCGCGCCGGCGTGCGCAGCGCCGCGGCGACTTCCGCGCCGCAGCCGCCCGGTCCGCAGCCGGACGCCGCTGCGACCGAGAGCGAGCCGCCGCGCGCGGGCGAGGGCAACGGCGAGCTCGAGTCGCTGAAGTCGATCAGCGACACCGTGCGCGTCGACATCCGCAAGCTCGACGAGCTGATGAACCTCGTCGGCGAGCTCGTGATCCAGCGCGGCGCGATCGGCGCGATCGCGGAGCGGCTGCTGCGCGATCCCGCGACCGCGAAGATCGGCCGCGAGCTCGGCAAGGTGCACAAGGCGCTCGAGCGGCGCCTCGCCGACCTGCAGGCGGGCGTCCTCGAGGTGCGCATGGTGCCGCTGCGCCAGGTCTTCGAGAAGCTCTCGCGCGTCGTGCGCCGCCTGCGCCGCGACTCGGGCAAGGACGTGTCGCTCGACATCCGCGGCGGCGACACCGAGCTCGACAAGCTGATCGTCGAGCAGCTCGCCGACCCGCTGATGCACGTCGTGCGCAACGCCTTCGACCACGCGATCGAGCCGGCCGCCGAACGCAGCGCCGCGGGCAAGCCCGCCGTCGGCACGATCCGGCTCGACGCCTTCCAGCGCGGCAACCACGTCGTGATCCAGGTCGCGGACGACGGCCGCGGCATCGACGCGGACGCGGTGCGCGCGCGCGCCGTGCGCCTCGGCCTGCTCGCCGGCGACGAGAGCCTCTCGCGCAAGCAGCTCCTCGAGCTGGTGTTCGCGCCGGGCCTCTCGACGTCGGCGGAGGTCACCGAGACGAGCGGCCGCGGCGTCGGCATGGACGTCGTGCGCGAGAACGTGAACGCGCTCGGCGGGCTCGTGCAGCTCGACTCCGAGCCGGGCCGCGGCACGACGGTGTCGTTCACGCTCCCGATCACGCTCGCGATCATCCAGGCGCTGCTCGTCGGCGTCGACGATCAGCGCTTTGCGATTCCGCTCAATGCGGTGCTGGAGACGCTGCTCGTGGACGCGCCGACGATCCAGCGCAGCGAGGGCCGCGAGTTCCTGAACCTGCGCGGCGAGCCGCTGCCGCTGCGTCGGCTGCACGCGGAGTTCGGACTCGCGGCGCCGGCCACGGGCGCGCGGCAGGCGGTCGTGGTGGTCGGGCTCGGCGACGCGCGCGTCGGCGTGCTGGTCGACCGCCTCGAGGGCCAGCAGGACGCCGTGATCAAGCCGATCCAAGGCCCGATCCGCAACGTGCGCGGCATCGCGGGCGCGACCGAGCTCGGCCAGCAGGGCACCGTGCTCGTGATCGACGTCGCCGCGCTGGTCGAAGACTCCGGTCATCGCCGGGAGGCGGCGTGAGCGCGCCGGTCTCCGCGCCGGCGCGCAGCGGGTTCGATCTGCTGGCGCGCGCCGCCGCCGGGCGCGGCGAAGGCGCCGACGAGAGCGCGGCGGAGGCCGAGCTGCTCGTGCTGTGGCTCGGTGACGACGCGTACGCGCTGCCCGTCGAGCGGGTGCGCGAGATCGTGCGGCTGCGTCCCATCACGCCGGTGCCGCGCGTGCCCGCCTGCGTGCGCGGCGTGCTGTCGCTGCGCGGCGAGATCGTGCAGGTCGTCGACCTGCGCCTGCGGCTCGGCCTCGCGCCCGCGCAGGGCGCGTCGCCGCGCCGACGCGTCATCGTGCTCAACGGCGAAGACGGCCAGCTCACCGGCGTCCTGGTCGATCGCGTGAGCGAGGTGCTGCGGCTGCGCGAGGACGCGCTGCGCCCGCCGACGGAGCGCGACGCCGGGACGGTCGCGGCGCTCGCGCCGTACGGCGAGCGCTTCGTCTCGGTGTTCGACGTCGACCGCCTGCTCGACGTCGCGGGCGAGTAGCGGGCCGTGCAGAACGCCAACGAGACGCGCGCCGATTCGCACGTCGAGCTCGCCTGCCTCGAGGTGCACGGCCAGCTCTTCGGCATCGACGTGCAGCAGATCCGCGAGATCGTGCGCGCGCAGACGCCGACGCCGCTGCCGAAGGCGCCGCGGCTCGTCGAGGGCGTGATCGACCTGCGCGGCGCGATCGTGCCGGTCGTCGACCTCGGCCGCGCGCTCGGCGGCGAGCCCGCGCGCGAGGGCCGCAGCACGCGCATCGCGATCGTCGAGGTCGAGGGGTTGGTGTTCGGCCTGCGCGCGTCCGCGGCCGCCGACGTGCTGCCGGTCGCGGCGTCCGACGTCCAGTCGCCGCCGGCGCTCGTCGCGCAGGCGGGCTACGACGCGGTGCGCGCCGTGGTGCGCCGAGCGGGCGCGCCGCCCGTGCTCGTCCTCGCCCTCGAGCACGTGCTCGAGAGCGTGTACCGGTCGGAGATCGAGGATCGTGCGAGGGAGGCGGGCGCCGAGGGCTAGCCGCTGCGGCTTCCCCCCGCGCCGTGGCGTCACGCGCGGACGAGCCGCGGGTGGGGCGACGGGGCTCAGTCCCGGCGAGCACCGACCGATACGAGCAGGGAATCGGCATGCCTCGCGCACCGGCAGCTTTGCCCGGCGCGATGCGAGCGGACGAGGACGGACGAGGAGAGGGGCTGATGATCGCGGCGTGCCCGAAGTGCCAGACCCGTTACCGGGTGGAGCCCGACCGGCTCGGTCCGGACGGCGCGCGCCTGCGCTGCAGTCAATGCGGCTCCGTCTTCCGCGTGCGTCTGCCCGGCGCCCCGGCGGCCGTCGCGGAGGCGCCCGCGCGCGCCGAAGCGCCGCGTCCCGCGCCGGTGTCGGAGACCGCTGCGCCGCCCGCGCCCGTGGCGGCGCCGGTCGAAGCCGCCGCTCCGTCGCAACCGCGTGTCGAGCCTCCCCAGGAGCCGCGCTTCGACCGCGAGCGCCTGGTGCTCGTCGCGCACCCGAACGCGGACGCCTGCAAGCGCATCGCGGAGGCGCTCGAGCGCGAGGGCCTGCAGGTCCTCGTCGCGCACGACGGCGTCGAAGCGATCCTCTCGATCCAGCGCGCGCTGCCCCGCGTGGTCGTGCTCGACGCGGCGCTCCCCAAGATGTTCGGCTTCCAGGTGTGCGAGCTGGTCAAGCGCAACGAGAGTCTGCGCACGATCCACGTCTGCCTGATGGGCGCGATCCACAAGGAGGATCGCTACCGGCGCTCGCCCAACGAGCTGTACGGAGCGGACTTCTACCTCGAGCCGCCGGCGCTGCCGGGCGCGCTGCTCGAGTGGCTGGAGCGAGTCGGCCTGCCGCTGGGCAGCCGCGCCGCGCGCACGCCGGCGCCGCAAGCGCCGCCCGCGCCCGAGCCGCCGGCCGACGCGCCCGCGGCGGTGGAGACG
>QEVM01000034.1 GCA_003576805.1 Pseudomonadota bacterium
GCTTCAATTGGGCCGCGGCATCACTGCCGCGGATTCTCGTCTGCGACAGCACCGACCGCGCCGCGTGGCTTGCTTCAATTGGGCCGCGGCATCACTGCCGCGGATTCCCCTAAGTCCGCGCCCCCATTGGGTTAAAACCCTGTCGCTTCAATTGGGCCGCGGCATCACTGCCGCGGATTCCGTGCGGGTCTTCGGCTCGGGTCGCGTCGGAGTAGTGGGCTTCAATTGGGCCGCGGCATCACTGCCGCGGATTCGAGCAGGAGGAGCCCTGCCGCGTCTCCTCCCACTGGCTTCAATTGGGCCGCGGCATCACTGCCGCGGATTCCTTGGCCTTGGCGTAGTCGGGGGCGTAGAGG
The DNA here is from genome assembly GCA_003576805.1 of Pseudomonadota bacterium. GTDB lineage: Bacteria > Myxococcota_A > UBA9160 > UBA9160 > PR03 > PR03. Next base: position 357 of record QEVM01000034.1, read on the forward strand.
TCCACGCTTCAATTGGGCCGCGGCATCACTGCCGCGGATTCCTCTCGGAGTGGGCCGACCGTCACTTCGTGATGAGCGCTTCAATTGGGCCGCGGCATCACTGCCGCGGATTCCCCCGGCCGCCGCCGCGCGCTCGGCAGCAACTTCGCGCTTCAATTGGGCCGCGGCATCACTGCCGCGGATTCGACCAGGCCGGCAACGAGGCCCGCGTGGTGATCCCGCTTCAATTGGGCCGCGGCATCACTGCCGCGGATTCTGTCCGCTGAGCGAGGAGCGCATCGACGTTCTCGTTGCTTCAATTGGGCCGCGGCATCACTGCCGCGGATTCGATCGAGCGCGGGTGGCTCGCCGCCAGCCAGGACGTGCTTCAATTGGGCCGCGGCATCACTGCCGCGGATTCTCGCAAACTCGCGTAGGTCTTTCAAACTCGGTTGTAGCTTCAATTGGGCCGCGGCATCACTGCCGCGGATTCGGGTGGACGATTCTCGACCAAGAGGACTTCGACCGCTGTGCTTCAATTGGGCCGCGGCATCACTGCCGCGGATTCCACACGAGCCGGGTGAGCCTGCGATGGGACTCGCCGCTTCAATTGGGCCGCGGCATCACTGCCGCGGATTCGAGGCTGCTGACGCCGAGGCACTGCGGCTGCGGAAGCTTCAATTGGGCCGCGGCATCACTGCCGCGGATTCTGCTCGCTCGTAGGTGATCGATATTGCGGCGCAATCGGCTCGTGAAGCGAGCGCTGCAGGAGCCGTGGGGCTTCGGGGCCTGAATGTTCGCTGGGGAATCCGCAACTCTGGTTCTCAATCGCTGGCTCTCGTTGACCTCTCGCGCTCGCGAGCGCTCGCGCGTTACGGCTGCCCGAGGCAGCGCTCGCGTGCTTTCGGCGCGCGCTGGCCCTTCAGAAAATTCGAGCTTCGCGACGCTCCTTCCGGATCGGACGTCCGATCGACTCGACCCGGTGCTTCCGCCCTTCGCTCGGCCCCAGCTCGATGACGAGCACTTGATCCTCATCGCGGTGCACAATCCGCTGGAGCGCACCGATCATCTCGAAGCGCTCCATGTCGGTCAAGTCACAGCGGAACACGGAAAGCTGGAGATGTTGGCCGAAGCCCTTCATCGTCTTGAACACTTTTCGGAGCCGCTTCGGATCGCAGATGTCGTAGGTGACGATCAGGAGCTTCCGCATGGGATCACCGCGTCGTCATCGGACGGAAGGTCGCGAGCTCACCGAGGAGGTGCCGCGCGAGAAGCCGGCACTCCACCTCGAACACGCGGCGGTAGCTGATCCGGTATCCGAACACGGGATGCGTGACCTCGTGGCCGAGCCGCTGTTCGAAGCTGCGCAGGAACTTGCGGCGGCCAGCCGGCGTCAGATTGACGCTTCCCATGCGCTCGACGAAGTCGGCGGACCCGATTTCGCCATTGTTGATCGCGCGGATCACCGCGGAATCGGCGCAGAGCGGGCGGAACGCCTCCATCAAATCGAGCGCGAGCGAGGGACGCGCGTAACGCGGCGCGTGGTAGAAGCCCAGGAAGGGATCGAAGCCGACGGAAAGGCAAACCGTCGTCCATTCGCGCGCCAGCGCCGAATACGCGAAGGAGAGGAGCGCATTCACGGGGTCGCGCGGAGGGCGCCGGGTCCGTCCCTCGGCTTCGAATCGCTCCGCGAACTCGCGGTTCGACCGGATGAGCGCGGCAAGCCGCGAGAAGTAGAGGCGTCCGCCGTATCCCTCGTGACCGCGTACCACATCGACGTCAGTGGCGCGCTCGGCGGCGCCCGCCGCGTTTCGAATGCCGGCGAGCACGTCGTCGACTGCTCCGTCTGGAGCGTTGCGGCGGAGGAAGATTCTCTGGTTGGTGAGCTTCGCTGCGACGATTGCCCGCGCGATGCGCAACGAACGCGCCGGATCGTCGGCCGCACGAACCTGCTCCTGCCGGAGCCGGACGTTCGCGTGCGGCAAGCCTTGGGTGACGCCGTAGAGCCAGCCACCGCTCGAGAGGTGAACGATCGGCTTGCCGCGTTGCAAGAGCTCCTGGTAGACGGCTTCGGTGGCCGACACGCGGCCCATCAGAACGAGCTGTGACACCTCCCGAATCCTCGCTTCGCCGAGCTTTTCATCGCCGTCGAACACCTGGAGGGTCTCATCCTTCTTGCGCACCAGCGCGCCGGGCTGCTGCACGTAGAGCGGGTACGCGTGCTCGTCCGCGGGAAGCAGCCGCCGCGGCGGCTGACCGGATCCGCACAGGAAGCGCGTCTCGTCGGGTAGGCAGATCGGCGCCAGCGAACAGCGGACGCACTTCGGGCTGGCGTCGAGCGGTGGCGGAAGCGTGAGCTCGCGAGCCGCTGCGCGCAGCTCGGCCAGCTGCGCAGTCGTCAAGGCGACGAGCTCGTCGTCGAAGTCGACCTGAACTCGCTCGTTCGAGCCTGCGAAGTAGAGGACCCCCGAGTCGCAGGCGTACCCATGGGCACGGAGCAAGAGCCCTTGCGCACACACTTGCACGCGCTCCGGGTCGTAGGCGCCGCGTTCGACGTGCGGTCGTTTGCCCTTCTTGAGATCGACTGGCTGCACCCGGCCGCCGTCGATCTCGACGAGATCGATCTTGGCGACGAGGCCGAGCGCGGGATCGGACAGCTCGACCGAGCGGAGCTGGAGGAGAGGGAAGGCTGCGCGCTCCCCGGACGTCTCGTCTCGCTCGGCTCGTCGAGGCCGATTGCGGAATCCGACTCGGTCGACGCTGGCGTGACGGATCGATCCTTCGACCGTGTCGGCGTTGTGCGCGAACTCGCCCTCGACCCACTCCAGGAACGCGAGGCGCGGGCAGTACACGAATTCGTTGAGCATCCGGGCCGGGATCAGCGGGAGGTCGTCGGTCACATCGTCGGTCATCACGATCGGGCTCATCGGCGTACCGATTGCAACACCGAAGCGCGACTTCCAGTCATGCGCTTTCTGGGTTTACGGGACCGCCTCGCCGCGAGTAGCATCGGGCCCGTGGAAGCATCCGAGCGTGGGATAGGAGTCGATTGTGACCGCACGCGTCACACGTCGACGCGACGCTGTGGACTCGCGCAGATCTGATTCGCGCACCGAACAAGCAATGCGAGTAGGGGAGGGGGCAGATGGCTGTTGTCATGACTCTGGAAAAGCTCCGCGAAACAGTTGCCGGAAGTCCTGTCGCGATCCGTGGCAAGGCGGTGCTCGAGCCCGCTGGCGGATGCGGAGACAAGGTATTCCCGCCGACGCACAGCGTGAGCGACCGCGTCAAGGAGCGCGGCGCGAAGTACGCTCGGGAGGAGCGCCGCTCAGCGGGCGGCGAAGTCGAGCGCTGCGTCTTGCTCGACTCGGTGCAGAGCCAAGCCAACCGCATGGAGGAGGCGTTGGAAGCTCTGTGGGCGGCGAAGAAGATCACGCTGCCCGTGATCACCGTGAGCATGGCGGACGTCGCACCCGACGTCGGCGTCGTGACGTCGCTTTCGGCCCCGCACCGGATCGCGGACGCACTACTGCGCGACAGCCTTCTCGATGGTGTGCTGTTCCGTCTCTCGGACCTGGGCAAATCCTTCACGGACTCCTCCCTGCGCAATGCAGGTCCGCTGTTCCGCGTGTGTCCCACCGGTCTCCTCTTCGGACTCTGGGACAGCACGGGCCCCAAAGGTGGCCTCGGCGCGAAGTTCGCCCGCGCTCTCGTGTCCGAAATCGTCGGGTTCGGCGCGGAATTCGGTGTCAAGACTTCGAGCCGGATCGACCCGGCCGGCATCGTGACGAAGGCAGCTCAGATCTACCAGCACCAGAATCCCGCTGAAGGCTGGACGACCGACGTGGAGCAGGCTCGCCGAGAGAAGGGCGCGCCTATGAAGCGCGGCGATGGACGAGTTTCCGAGGTCAATCACAGCAACGTGCCGCCGACGATCGACGAGCTCGCGGGCGGTGTCACGATCGACCGCGCCGAGCAGACGGTCGTGCTTTCGCTCGCCGCGCTGCGTCGGCTCTCGTTCGGCGGCGGCGACATCGAGGCACGAACGGCGCTCGCCGCACTGGGGCTTCTCGCCATCCTCGCAATGGACGAGCGCGGTCACGATCTCCGCTCTCGATGTCTTCTCGTCCCGCGAGACGGTGGCGCGCTCGCTCTCTCGGCGATCGGCAAGGACGGAGTGGCGGCTCCCTTCGAGCTCGATCTGGAGGGCGCCATCGCACTCTACGAAGCGGCGGTCGCGGCACTGCCGGATGCGCTCCGCTTTAAGCGCGGCGCAGCCCAACTCCATCCGGGCGAGACGCTGGCTGAGCTTCAGCCCTCGGAGAAGCTCAAGCATCTCGTCGTGAGGAGTCGCGAGCTGGCTGCCAGTGGAGCCGAGGTCGAGGGCACCTGAGTGCTTACCGTCGAGGTGGATCTCTTGACTGGGCGCTATGCCGCGACCGCACACGACGACCGGAGACGATCGGAGTGGCCGCCTCATCCGGCGAGGTTCTTCTCGGCGCTCGTCGCCGCGCTCCATGATCGCGACCCCGTCGATGACGAGGAGCGGGTGGCGCTGCTTTGGCTCGAGCGCCAGCCGCCGCCGTGGCTGGAGGTGGATCTCGAGGTCGACGACGAGTTCGGGCGTCGCGATGTCCATGACGTCTTCGTTCCCGTCAACGACGTCTCGGTCGTAGGCGACGTCTGGCCCATGGTTCAGGCGGTCGTCGATGCACGCTCCGCGCTTGCCATGGCGGAGACTGGCGCCGGCTCGGCTGGCGATGCGCGCGCCGTGAAGGCTGCACGGAAGGCGCTAGCAGCGGCCGAGAAAAAGCTCGCGCTGTCCGTGTCGAAGGCGTTGACTCCTACTGACAGCCCGTCGAAGGTCGACCTCGCTGCCGCCTCGGCTCTCATGCCAGACCGTAGGATCCGTCAGATGCGCACGTTTCCGGTGGCCGTACCGGCGCGCGGCACGTTCTCCTTCGCCTGGCAGGCGCAACCGGAGGCGCCTGTGCGTGCGTCGCTCGATGCACTCTGCGCTCGCGTGACGCGCCTCGGCCACTCGTCGTCGCTCGTGCGGTGTCGGGTCACGGACCATGCGATCGAGCCGACGCTCGTGCCGACTGAGGACGGCGAGTACTTACTGCGCGTCGTCGGAGAGGGGCAGCTCGCGCGCTTGGAAGCGGAGTTCGAGTGGCATCGCGAGGAGAAGAGCCGCGTGCTCCCCGCTCGCCCTCAGCGCTACGGACCGCCGATGGTTGCGGCCGCAATGCCAGCGCCGCGCAGCGTCTTCACCGACGACTGGATCCTCTACGAACGCCGCGGAGGCGCACGGCCGTTGTCGTCACGCGGCGTCGATGTCGCCCGTGCGTTGCGTGCTGCCCTGATCGAGGCGAACGGCTCGGAGTCCCTGCCCGACGTCCTGTCGGGTCACGACCGGGACGGGCGGCCCAGCGATCGACCGCACGTTGCGTTCGTCCCGTGCCCGTTCGTGGGGCACCCCCATGGTGACGGTACGCTGCAGGGATGCGCGATCGTGCTGCCCCGCGACGTCGAGGACGCGGAGCGGCGGCGACTGCTTCGTCTGATCGCAGCATGGGAAAGGCGAACTGCGCGAGACGGCCTCGTGGAGCTCGCGGGCGAGCGGCTGCCACCCCTTCGTCTCGCCCGGGTCCAGACCTCGGACAAGCTCGCATTGTCTCCGGCCCGGTGGTCGAGGCGCGCGTCCCGGTTCATCACTGCGACGCCGATCGCGTTGGACCGACATCCAGGCAACTTGCGGAGCAACGCCTCGGGTACTGCGCATCGCGCGTCCATCGAAGCGCAGCGCACGATCGCCGATGCCTGTGAGCGGATCGGCCTGCCGCGTCCGATCTCCGTCGAGATCGGGTTCGCACCTCTGCTTCCCGGCGCTCAACACGTGCGCGAGTTTCGGCCGTGGCCCGACCGGCCGGGCCGTCCGACGCGTGCGCGTGTCCACGCGGAGATCCGTTTCGACCAAGCGGTGCGTGGTCCGGTCCTGCTTGGGGCGGGGCGCTACTTCGGGTTGGGTCTGTGCTTGCCGGTGTTCGACCGAGACGATCGATGCCGCTCCGAGTAGAGGACTTCGACGCGTTCCATCTCGCGGTGCATGGAACGCCACCCTTCCCGTGGCAGAAACGCCTGATCGAGCAGGTCGACGCGCGGCGCGCTTGGCCACGGGTGCTCGATCTGCCGACCGGGGTGGGCAAAACGACCTGCATAGACATCGCGCTCTTCGCGCTTGCGCTCGACGCGGCGCGGGCACCGGAGGACCGTTGGTGCGCACGACGAATCGCGATGGTCGTCGACCGCCGCGTCGTCGTGGACCAAGCGGCCGAGCGCGGACGCTTGCTGCTCCGGAAATTGACCGAGGCGACGAGCGGCATTGCGGCCGACGTCGCTGCTGCGTTGCGAAGCTTGGCAGGCGAGGACGAAGAACCGCTCGGTGTCTACACGCTCCGCGGCGGGATCGTGAAAGACGACGGTTGGGCGCGCACGCCGCATCAGCCTCTGATTCTCGCGTCCACGGTGGACCAGCTCGGCTCAAGGCTGTTGATTCAGGGCTATGGCGTCTCGCGCAGCATGAAGCCAGTCCATGCCGGCCTGCTGGGTACCGACACGCTGATCCTGCTGGACGAGGTGCACCTCTCGCAGCCCTTTGCCGAAACGCTGGAAAATCTCGGGGCGTTTCGCCCGGCGCGTGAGCGACCGCAAGGAGTGCGCCCGCTCCAGTGGGCGATGCTCTCCGCGACTCCCGGCGATGTGCCGGGTGAGCTCTTTCGACTGGACGAGGATGAGCGAGCTCCAGCGTCCCCACTCGGGCGGCGGCTTCATGCATCGAAGCCCGCTCGGCTCGCGGCGGTCTCGGACCGAGAGGCGCTGATCGCGAGCTGCGTTCACGAGGCAGCGTCACTGATCGAACGCCACGCCGTGGTAGCGATCGTCGTCAATCGAGTCGCGGCGGCCCAAGCGATCGAATCGGCGATGCGTAGGTCGCTGAATGAACGCGCCGACGTGTTGCTGCTGACCGGACGCATGCGACCTCTCGACCGTGACGATCTACTCGATCTGCATCGTGGACGCCTGACCACCGGCCGTGATCGCGGCCTGTCGCGGCGGACGCTGGTCGTGGTGGCGACTCAATGCATCGAAGCCGGCGCGGACTTCGACTTCGATGCGCTCGTCACGGAATCCGCGAGCTTCGACGCACTTCGACAGCGCTTCGGCCGGCTGGATCGTGCGGGGGCGTACGGTCGATCCGAAGCAGTCGTGCTCCACGTGAAGGACGGTGCCAACGACGACCCCATTTATGGACCCGCACTGCCGGCGACGTGGAACTGGCTCAACCAGCATGCCGCGGGAAGGCAGAAGATCGTCGACTTCGGAACCGAGGCATGCCCGATCCCCTCGGACGTCCGTCCGCTGGCAGCGCCGCGCGCTCGAGCCCCGGTTCTGCTGCCGGCCTACCTCGACTTGTGGATGCAAACGTCGCCCGAGCCTGCCGTCGTACCCGACGTGTCGTTGTTCCTGCACGGGCCCGACTCGGGGCCTGCGGATGTGCAAGTGGTTTGGCGCGTCGATCTCCTCGAGGAGCATCTGAACCGCGACGACGGTTCAGCGACCGCGATCGTGGAGGCCGTGCGGCCGTCTGCTCTGGAAGCCGTCTCGGTACCGTTCGCGGCAGCGCGTCGTTGGCTCGCGGAAGAGGCTTCGGCGACCGAGTTCGCCGACGTCCCATGCGCCGCTGGCGAATCGAGGTCGATCGCGAGGTCGGGCCGGCGTGTGCTTCGCTGGCGCGGAGGCGACAGCGAGGTGGTTGATGCGGCCGGACTTCGACCCGGCGACACGATCGTGGTCCCCGCGCTCCGAGGCGGATTGAGTTCCGGAACTTTCGATCCGAGCGCGACGGCGCCCGTGGTGGATCTCGCAGAGCGCGCCGCATTCCTGGCACGCGGGCGCCCGGTACTCCGCCTACACCCCTCTGTGGTGACAGCGCTGTCCCTCGGCGGGCTCGACTCCGTTGATGACCTGAGATCCGCCGCGCGAGCTGCTGCAGAAGCGGGCGGACCGCCTTGGCGCATTGCGTGGCTTGGCGCGCTCGCAGGGCGGCTCCGGCGCACCGTGGTCGAGGTCGGGGGCGACCTCGAGCCGACGGCATGGACGATCGTGGAGGCACCGCGGCTGTCGGCAGGCCGTCTGCGCGCAGTGATGCAAGGGATCGAGGGCAGCGTCGAGCATGGTGCAGACACGACCTCGGACGAGGAGGACTCGTACCACGTTGGTCGCACGGGAATCACGTTGTCACGCCACAGCGCCGACGTGGAGCGCTTCGCGCGGCGCTACGCAGACCTGCTTTGTCTGCCGAAGGAACTCGCGTCCGACGTCGCGCTGGCTGCGTGGCTACACGACGTCGGCAAGGCGGACCCGCGATTCCAACTGCTCCTGCGCGGTGGGGACGAGATCGAGCTCTTCGTTGACGAGACTCCGTGGGCGAAGTCTGGAATGCCTTCGGGTGCGAAGCAGGCACAAGACCTCGCATGGCGGCGCAGCGGCTACCCGCGCGGCGCTCGGCACGAGGTCCAGTCGATTGCGATGATCGAGGCGGTGCGAGACCAGGTCGCGGAGAAGGCACACGACCTCGATCTCGTCCTTCACCTCGTCGGAAGTCATCACGGCTATTGCCGACCGTTCGCGCCTCCCGTGCAGGATCACGACCCGGTGGAAGTCCTGCTGCCGAGCGTGGACAGTCCGGTCTTCGGCGAGATCAAGTTCGCTGCCATCAGCTCGGACAACCGCCTCCATCGTGTCGACTCGCCGCTCGCTGATCGGTTCTGGTCGCTCGTCGAGCGCTACGGGTGGCTCGAACTCTGCTGGCTGGAGGCCATCCTTCGTCTCGCGGATCATCGGGCAAGTGAGGAGGAGGAGCGAGGAGGCGAGGAGCCGTGACGGAGCTGACCGGACTATCGGGAACGAACCCGCGTGATTTCCTGGCGGCACTCGGCCTGATCCGCATCGTCGCGCGGGCGCGCTCGAACGTGCGCCTTCGTTTCCGGAATGACGGCTCGATCGTTCCCGTACTCGACGGCGTGGAATCCCGGCGCCTCTTGGATCTCGTGCTGAGCGATGTCGAGACTCAAGCGGGCCCTCAGCCGTGGCGGCTCCAGTACGAGAAGAGTGAAAAGAGGGGTACCAAGCGGGTGGCAGATCTCAAGCCACCTCCCAAGGTGTTCACCGAGTACGCGAGGAACGCTGTGGCCTCGTGGGTGGCGGACGATCGAGAGGCTGCCGCTTATGCCGCGGCATTCGCGACCGACGTGGCCGTCGATGGAAAAGGGAACACGAAACCCACCGCATTTCATTTCACAGCTGCCAATCAACAGTTCTTGGACACGGTCGAGAGACTCCGCGACCGCATCGACGCAGGCTGGCTCGAGCAAGCGTTGTTCTCAGGTCATGCCGAACGTGATGGACCGAATCTACGCTGGGATCCGGGTGCTGACCGCGCATACGCACTGATGGCTTCGGATCCAAACGAGGAGGGCACAGCTGTCAACGCCCCTCTGGAGTGGCTGGCATTCCGGGGTTTGCCTCTGTTTCCCGTCGTTCCACGGGGCCGTCGAGTGGAGACGACCGCGGTCCGTGGGCGCGGCGACGAGATGCTATTTCGATGGCCGCTCTGGGCGGAGCCGGCTTCGCTGGCGACGGCGGCCTCGCTGGTGCGCCTCGGTTGGTGGGACGGCTCGACCGCGGGGGCCTCGATGGGCGTGATCGCAGTTTGCACCTGCGTGATCCGGCGCATTGGCCAGGGCTTCGGAAACTTCGGGCCGGCACGGATCAACTCGCCCTAGCGTCCAACTGCCGTCACCCCGGCGCGCGCAGCTCCTGCGCGCGCCGCCCGCGCGCCGGCTCGTCGGCCTCGACGTCGAACTCGAAGGTCTCGCCGCGCTCGAGCACGTGGATGGCGGTGCTCAGCGCGGCGCTCGAGGCTTCGGCCAGGAAGTCCTCGAGCGAGGAGCGGAACACGGTGTAGTCGTCGTAGTGGATCGGGATGGCGCGCTCGGGCGCGACGATGCGCAGGGCGCGCACGCCCTGCTGCGCGTCCATCGTGAGCAAGACGCCGAGGACGCGCGTGCCGCCGAGGTGGATCAGGGCGAGCGGGATGTGCGGCCAGCGCTGCGGGATCTCGGCGAGCGCGCGGTGCACGAGCGTGTCGCCCGAGATCCACATGCGGAAGCGCGGGCGCGGCCGCTCGCCGGCGCTCCACTCGAGCATGCTGCCCATCGTCGGCGGCAGCGCGCGGTGCACGACCGGCGGGCCGTGGCGCGCGGGCAGCGACGTGATGCGCAGCACGGCGCCGCGCTTGCGCAGCAGCGCGGCGTCCCAGGTGCCCAGCCCGTGTGTGCGGCCGAAGCCGCGCCGGCGCAGCTCGGCCGCGGCGTGCGTGGTCGTCACGATCGGGAGGTCGCGCCGCAGCTTCGCCTCCGCGACCTCGTCCCAGTGGTCGCCGTGCAAGTGCGAGAGCACGCACGCGTCGAGCGGCGGCAGCGCCTCGATGTCGATCGCGGGGTTGGTGAGCCGCTCGGACTCGAGGCCGTAGCCGAGGTGCACGTGGTCGCCGGCGTGCAGGAAGTTCGGGTCGGTGAGCAGCGTGAAGCCGCCGTAGCGGATCACCGTCGTCGCGGTGCCGACGAAGAACACCGAGCCGTGCTCGAACGCCTCGGGCGCGGCCTCGCCGGGGAGGTCGATCGCGACCGCCTCGTCGGCGCGCTCGCCGGCCACGTCAGCGCCCCTGCTCGATCGAGGTGATGGACTGCATGTGCGCGAGCTCCTTGGCGGGCGGCGGCGTGGAGACGAATCCGCTCGACTCGCGCCGCCAGCTTCCGCGGCCGCCCGGCGTCGCGTAGACCGCGGCGACCGAGTCGACGACGCGCACCGGCCGGTTCGGGTCGTCGGGCCAGCGCGGGTAGTCGGGGCGGTCTTCGCTCCAGCGGCCGGCGTGGATCGCGACGCCGGCCGTCGCGCCGTCGGCGCCGAGGTCGATCGAGTAGAGCGGCGTGAGCGTCTGGAGGTCGAAGTACCAGAGGCGGCGGTTGCTGTTCGCGGGTCCGCCGCGCTCGGCCTCGCGGCTCTCGGGCCTCCGCTTCGCTTCGAGCACGATCGCGCGCCGCAGGTCCCAGCGGTCCGCGAGCGAGAGGCCCGACGGGCCGAAGTTGCGGTTCGGGTTCTCGGGATAGAAGGGCCGCGCGACGTTGATCGGCGCGAGCACGTCCTCCACGCCGACGAGCCGCCACTCCCAGAGGTTGGGCCGGAAGGCGAGGCCCTCGAAGCCGGTGCGCGCGCCCTCGACGTCGCCGCCGACCGTGACGGGCGTGCCGCCCATCGAGCTCGCGCCGGCGCCCGTGCCGCCGCCGCTCGCCGCGCCGCCGCCCGAGCCGAGGCCGACGCCGCCGACCGACGGCACGCCGCCACCCACCGGCGCCGCGAGCTGCTGATCGGGGACCGCGCCCACGCTGAACGCGGGCACGAACACGCCGTCCACGTTCGCCGCCGGCAGGCGCCGCACGCGGCGGAGCTGCGGGACGTACGCGCGCAGGTCGTCGGTCTGGTCCGCGTCGCGCAGCGCGTCGGCGGAACGGAACTGCCGCCACGCGAAGTCGCGCGCGTTGTAGGGCGCGGTGAAGTTGCCGCCCGCCACCCAGACGTCGTCGCCCTTCGTGTTCTCGACGGCGCCGCCGTCGAGATCGGCGCGGTGCGTCAGGTAGATCTTGAAGATCTCGCCTTCGTAGGGTTCGGCGCTGTCGCTGCCCTCGGTGAGGTCGACGAGCCGGAACTTTCCGCGGAAGCCGGCGCCCTGGTAGCGGAAGGCGGCGTTCCAGGCCCACTTGGCCGCGGCTTGCGGATCGTCGCGCGCGATCGACGCGGGCGGGAACGGCAGGCCCGCCTGGTAGCCGTCGAGGCCGCCTTCGGACGTCAGCTGCGCGCGGCTCCGCGCGGTGGCCTCCTGGTAGAAGGGCGGCGGCGAGTAGTCGCGGAAGCACGGTCCGATCTCGAGCTGCATGCCCTCGAAGAAGAACGCTTCGCGCTGCTCCCACACCGGGCGCGGCAGAAAGCGCGCGAGCGCGGCGAGGCGCTCCGGCGTGACGGCGTCGCCGCTGCGGAACGGGAAGCCGCGCGCGTCGCCGTCGACGCCGCGCACGGAGGTCGCTTCGCAGCTTCCCGCCGGCGGCAGCGCCCATGCGCCGCCGTCCGCGGCGTCCTGTGCGCGCGCGGCCGGCGCGTCGATCCATCCCGCGCAGGCGAGCAGCGCGGCGAGCGTTGCGATGCGGCGCATGGTGAAGCCTCGCGCACGTCCCCGTGCGCGAGTCGGGTGCAAGCGCCGAGCCGACCGTGTTCGATCCGCGCTGCACGCGCGGCGCAGCGTGCGCTCCGCGATTGAACAATCTCGAACGCAGCGCGCCGCGCGCGGAGGGCTCGCTGCCGCCCGCGCCGGGCACGACGCGTGCACGCCGATCGCGCGAATACGCGACGGGGATGGAGGCATTTCATGGAAGCGCGCCAGCAGTCGATCACGGAGCCGCAGGAACACTCGGAGGGCCGCGTCGCTCGCGCCATCGAGCAGCAGACGGCGAAGCTGCCGTCGGACGCGTTCCTCTGGGCGGCGTTCGGCGCGATGGCCACGTCCGCGATCCTGAACCTCAGCGACCGCCGCCACGCCAGCCTGTTCGTCGGGCAGTGGGCCGCGCCGCTGCTGCTGTTCGGGATCTACAACAAGCTCGTGAAGATCGCGGGCTCCGACCGCGTGAGCGGCGGCGGCATGGGATCGGGCGGCAACGGCGGGATGCCGGGCTCGTACTGATCCGCGACCGCCCCGCGCCTCGCCGCCCGCTGCGCCCGCTCCGCTGAGCGGGCAGGCGGGCGGCGAGCGCGGGGAGAGGGCGCCGGCGCTACGCCTCGGCGCGCGCGAAGTGCTCGAGGATGCGCGCGTCGCGCTCGAGCCGGCCCTTGTGGTTCTGCTCGATGCGCTTCGCCATCGACTCGTTCTCGATCATGCGGCGCCGCACGAACGCATCGGCGACGTCGGCGCGCGCGGCGTCGGCGCCGACCTGGCGCAGCAGCTCGGTCGCGCACTTCGCGTTGATCAGCATCTCGGCCATCATCTTGGCGCGCAGCAGGGCGTAGGGCAGGTCGGTGAACAGCACCTGCGCGCACTCCTGGATGCGCCCGAGCGAGCTCTCGACCAGCTTGGCGAGCTCCGCGCGCTGCGGGTCGCTCGCGATCCCGCCGAGCTCGTCGCGCAGCACGGCGAGGGCGCCCGCGAGGGCGCCCTTGCCCATCTCGCGCAGCGCGAAGCTGGCCTGGATCTCGCTCGTGCCCTCGTAGATGGTCATGATCAGCGCGTCGGCGTGCAGCTTCGCGACGTCCGCGTCCATCGTGTAGCCGACCCCGCCGAAGACCTGGATCGCGTCGCGCGTCACGTCGTTGCAGATCTCGGTCGCGTAGTACTTGCTGAGCGGGGTCAGCAGGCGCACGCGGTTCGTGTCGGCCTCGAGCGCGGTGCGCAGCTTCTCGGCCTCGTCGCCCGGCAGGTCGCCGCGCGAAAGGGCGCGCTCGCGGGCCATGTTCCAGTCGATCAGCTCGAAGGTGCGGTAGAGCAGCGCGCGCGCTGCCTCGAGGTTGACGCCCATCTTGGAGAGCATCGACAGTACCAGCGGCTGCTTCGCCACCGGCTGGCCGAACTGCTCGCGCTCGCCGGCGTAGCGGACCGCGTCGTGGAAGGCGGCCGCGGCGAGGCCGATCGACTGCGCCGCGACGCCGAGCCGCGCGTTGTTCATGAGGTCGAGCATGGCGCGGAAGCCCTGGCCCTTGTGGTAGAGCCGCCAGCCCTTGGCGTTCTCGTACACGACCTCGCAGGTCGGCGAGCCGTGGATGCCGATCTTGTGCTCGAGGCGCGGCACGCGCACGCCGTTCGGGGTGCCGTCGGGCAGGTGGCGCGGCACCAGCACGAGCGAGAGCCCGTTGGTGGTGCCCTTCGACTGGTCGAAGGTGTCGGCGTCGCGCGCGAGCGCCAGGTGCACCTCCGCGCCGCCGTTGGTGATGAAGATCTTCGAGCCGTCCACGCGCACGGTGCCGTCGGGCTGCTCGGTGGCGCGCGTCGTGATGCCGCCGAGGTCGCTGCCGGCCTTCGGCTCGGTGAGGTCCATCGAGGCCTGCACCTCGCCGGCCACGAACTTCGGCAGCCAGTACTTCTTCAGCTCCTCGTCGCCGTACTTCTCGATGTCGCCCGCGATGCCGGTCTGGAGGCCCACGACCGTGAACAGGCTGGCGTCGGCGCGCGAGAGCATCTCCATCACGAAGCCGTTGAGCAGCGCCGGCAGCGCGGCGCCGCCGTACTCGTCGCTCACCATCAGCGAGACGAGGCCGTTCTCGGCGAGCTGGTCGTAGGCGTCGCGGATGTGCTTGGGCGGCTGCGCGCCGCCGTCCTCCGTCAGCTCCGCGTGCTCGTGCCACTGCTCGCGCGCGGGGCGCTCGAAGCTGGCCGCGAGCTGCGCGGTCGTCTCCAGCACCGACTGGTAGGCGCCGACCTCGGCCGCGACGTCGGGCGCGCCGCCGCTGCGCAGGCGGAAGTAGCGGTCCCAGTCCACGAGCTTCTCGAGGTACAGGCGCATCGTCGGGGCGTAGTAATCGGTCACGGGAGGGTCTCCTCTGCGCGCGCGACTCCGATCGCGACGCGGTGTTCTCCGAGCTCGGCTTCGTGCCGCGCGTAGCCGCCGGGCAGCTCGTCCACGAGCTCCATCCCGACCGCGAGCGTCTGCTCCGCGATCCAAGCTCGGAACTGCGCGATCGCGGGCCGCCACGCAGCGGGCAGCGCCAGCGCGAGGCGGACGCGGTCGGACACGTGCAGGCCCGCCTCCTTGCGCGCCTGCTGGATGGTGCGCACCACGTCGCGCGCGATGCCCTCGGCGACGAGGTCGTCGCTGAGCGCGACGTCGAGCACGACGATCGCGTCGCCGGCGGCGAGCGGCTCGCACGCGACGCCCGGCTTGGGATCGAGGCGGAGCTGCCACTCGCCCGGCTCGAGCACCTGGTCGGCGACGCGCACGCGGCCGTCCCCGATCTGCTCGAAGCGGCCGTCCTTCGCGGCGGCGAGCACGCTCTTCATGCTGCCGCCGAGGCGCGGGCCCGCCGCGCGCGCGTTCACCTGGAGCTGGAAGCGCGCCCACGTGTCGATCGACTCGGCGAGCTCGACCGCCTTCACGTTGACCTCGTCGCGCAGTAGCGCCTCGTAGGGCGCGAGCGCCGACACGCCCGGCCCCGCGATCGTCATCGACGCGAGCGGCTGGCGCACGCGCACGCCCGCCTTCTCGCGCAGCGTGCGCGCCGCGCTGGCGGCGTCGCGCACGCGGTCCATCTCCGCGACGAGCCGGGCGTCGGCGGGGAGGCTTCCGGCGTCGGGCCAGTCGGCGAGGTGCACCGAGTCTTCCTGGGTGAGTCCGCGGTAGACCTCCTCTGACACGAAGGGGAGGAGCGGCGCTGTCACCTTGGCGACGGTCACGAGCACCGTGTAGAGCGTGTCGTACGCGTCGCGCTTGTCGTCGTCGAGCCCGCTCCGCCAGAAGCGATCGCGGCTGCGGCGGATGTACCAGTTCGTGAGCGCGTCGAGGAAGCCCGTGACGCGCGCGCACGCGCCGCCCAGGTCGTAGGCGTCCATGCGCTCGGTGACGCCTTCCACCAGCTCGCGCGTCTTGGCGAGGACGTAGCGGTCGAGCACGCCGGACGCGTCGCTGCGGAGCTTCGCCTCGTAGCCGTCGGTGTTCGCGTACAGGCAGAAGAACGAGTACGCGTTCCAGACCGGCAGCACGACGCCGCGCACGACGTCGGCGATCGCCTTCTCGTCGAGGCGCAGGTCGAGGCCGCGCAGCACCGGCGACGACACCATGTACCAGCGCAGCGCGTCCGAGCCGAGCGAGTCCATGATCTCGAGCGGGTCGGTGTAGTTGCGCAGCCGCTTCGAGAGCTTCTGCCCGCTCTCGTGCAGGATCACGCCGTGGCAGATGACGTTCTGGAACGGCGGGCGGTCGAAGAGCGCCGTCGCCAGCACCATCAGCGTGTAGAACCAGCCGCGCGTCTGCGCGACGTACTCGACGATGAAGTCGGCCGGGAAGTGGGTCTCGAACCACTGCTTGTTCTCGAACGGGTAGTGCACCTGCGCGTACGGCATCGAGCCCGACTCGAACCAGCAGTCGAGCACGTCGGGCACGCGCCGCATCGTGCTCTGGCCGGTCGGGTCGTCGGGGTTCGGCCGCACGAGGTCGTCCACCTGCGGGCGGTGCAGATCGTTCGGGCGCCGGCCGAAGTCGCGCTCCAGCTCGTCGAGGCTCCCGTACACGTCGATTCGCGGGTACTGCGGGTCGTCGCTCTTCCAGACCGGGATCGGCGAGCCCCAGAAGCGGTTGCGGCTGATCGACCAGTCGCGCGCGCCCTCCAGCCACTTGCCGAAGCGGCCGTCGCGCACGTGCTCGGGGATCCAGTTGATGCGCTGGTTCAGCTCGACCATGCGCGGCGCGAACTTCGACACCGCGACGTACCACGACGACATCGCGCGGTAGATGAGCGGCGTGTCGGTGCGCCAGCAGTGCGGGTAGTTGTGGACGATCGTCTCGTGGCGCACGACGTCGCCGCGCGCCTTCAACGCCTTGATGATCTCGGGGTTGGCGTCGAAGACCTGGTGGCCGGCCCACGGCTCGACCTCGCGCGTGAAGCGGCCCGTGTCGTCGACGGGGCAGACGACCGGGAGGCCGGCGGCGCGCCCGACCTCGAGGTCGTCCTCGCCGAAGCCCGGCGCGACGTGGACGATGCCGGTGCCCTCGTCGGTCGCGACGAACGCGGCGGTCAACACGCGGAACGCGCCCGGCGTGCTCGCGAAGAACGGAAAGAGCGGCCGGTAGCGCAGGCCCGCGAACGCCGCGCCCTTGCGCGTCGCGACCAGCTCCGCGCCGGCGAGCTCCTTGGCGAAGCGCTCGCGCGCCGCCTCCGCGACCAGGATGCGGCGCTCTCCATGACGCAGAATCGCGTAGTCGATCTCCGGCCCGACGGCGAGCGCGAGGTTCGACGGCAGCGTCCAGGGCGTCGTCGTCCACGCCCAGATCTCGGTCGGCTGCTCGGACGTCGGCTGCTCGACGGCGAAGCGGATCGTGACGGCGGGGTCCTGGCGCTCGCGATACGAGTCGTCGAGGCGCGTCTCGAAGTTCGAGAGCGGCGTCTCGGCGGCCCACGAGTAGGGCAGCACGCGCTCCGCCTCGTACACGAGCCCCTTGTTCCAGAGCTGCTGGAACGCCCAGATGACGCTCTCCATGTAGGAGAGGTCCATGGTCTTGTAGTCGTTGGTGAAGTCGACCCAGCGCGCCTGGCGCGTGACGTAGCGCTCCCACTCCTGCGTGAAGCGCATCACCGACTCGCGGCAGTACTCGTTGAAGCGGCCGATCCCGTACGAGAGGATCTGCGCGCGCCCGCTGACGCCGAGCTCCTTCTCGGCCGCCATCTCCGCCGGCAGACCGTGGCAGTCCCAGCCGAAGCGCCGCTCGACGCGCCGCCCGCGCATCGTCTGGTAGCGCGGCACGATGTCCTTCACGTAGCCGGTGACGAGGTGGCCGTAGTGCGGCAGCCCGTTGGCGAACGGCGGACCGTCGTAGAAGACGTACTCGTTGGCGCCGTCGGGGCCGGCGGGCCGCTGCGCCACCGAACGGCGGAACACGTCCGCGCTCTTCCAGTAGCGGAGGACGCGCCGCTCGAGCTCCGGGAAGCGCGGCGACGGGTCCACGATCGGGTAGCGCGGCGAGGCGTTGGCGGCGCGCTCGGCGGGATCTCGTTCGGTCATTCGCTCCTCGGGAGAAATGCGAGGCTAACCGGACACTTGCAGCGGCGCTAACGGACTGGGAGTCGCGCCGCGCGCGGAGCGCACGCCGCGCTTGCTCTCGCGCGCCGTTTCCGGTCTGATGGGACGCGCGTGGCACGGGGACCATCGTGGAGCTGCGAGGCCGCATCTGCGTCGTGACCGGCGCGTCGTCGGGCATCGGCCGCGCGACGGCCGAGCGGCTGGCGCGACGCGGCAACACGGTGGTGGCGGTCGCGCGCCGCGAGGAGAAGCTGCGCGCGCTCGTCGCGGCGATCGCGGACGCGGCGCCGGGCTCCTTCGCGCTCGCCGGTGACGTCTCGGAGCGCGGCTTCGCGGAGCGCGTCGTCGCGGAGACGGTGGCGCGCTGCGGGCGCGTCGACGTCCTCGTCCACAACGCCGCGACGCCGCTGCACAAGCACGCGCTGCGCGTGTCGCCGGACGAGGTCGAGGCGACGCTGCGCACCAACTTCCTCTCCGCCGTGTGGAGCACGAGCGCCGCGCTGCCGCACATGCTGCGCGCCGGGCGCGGCGCGATCGTCAACGTGTCGTCGTTCGCCGCGCTCGTCGTGCCGCCGCGCGAGGGCGCGTACGCCGCGTCGAAGGCGGCGCTGTGCGCGTGGAGCGAAGGGCTGTGGAGCGATCTCGCGGGCTCGGGCATCCACGTCGCGCTCGTGCACCCCGGGCCGATCGACACCGAGATCTGGGAGAAGCGCCAGGAGCAGTCCGGCTATCGCGGCCGGCGCTGGCCGGCGCGCGCCGTCGCCGACGCGATCGTGCGCGCCGTCGAGCGGCGCCAGCACGAGGTCGTCGTGCCCGGCCGCAATCCGGGCCTCGTCGCGGCGCGCTGGATGCGCCGGCTGGCGCCGGGTCTGCTGCGCTTCGGCATGGGGCGCATGGATCCCGTGCCGACCGGGGTCTTCGACGAGGCGCGCGGGAGGACCGATCCCGATCGGCGATAGTGTCTCGCCGCGTGTGTGGCTCCGGAGGTGGAACGATGCGGATCGCGGCTCTCGTCTTCGCGGCACTCGGATTCGCGGCGCCGCTCGCGCGCGCGGCCGTCATCGACACCGGCGTGCTGCTGCTCAGCACCGAGGGCAACCGGCTGCGGCGCATCGACGTCGACACCGTCGACCATCCGCCGCTGCGCCAGGACGTGCTGATCCGCAACGCGAGCGAGGGCGAGAGCGGCGCGGCGGGCGCGCAAGGTCGCGACGTGAACGGCATGGTGTGCGTGCTGCCGAGCGGCCACCTCGTGATGGGCGAGGACACCGGGCAGCCCGCCGTGCGGCCCGGCTACGGCGTCTTCGACGCGGCGGGGAACCAGATCGGGAAGCTCGCGCCGACCGGCTTCCGCCCGCAGCCCGAGCCGTTCGGCTGCGCGGTCGACGCGCAAGGGCGGCTCTTCACCACCGAGATCGGCGATCCCTTCGCGAGCAACGGCCAGCTGATCCTGTGGTTCCCGCCGTACGAGGTCTTTCCCGGCGCGCCCGGCACGTATCCGAACGGCGCGGCCAGCACGAACTACTGCAAGATCGCGATCGACGTCGGCGCGGCGAGCGGCGTCGCGGTGGACGACGACGGCCGCGTGTACGTCGCGTCGCCGCGCGGCGCGCGCGTGTTCCGCTATTCCGGCGCGTGGCCGACGGGGCCCGACGCGGCGGGCGGCTGCGGCCGCACCGACGCGACCGGCGCGCCGCTCGTGGACGACGGCCGCATCGCGCGCGAGACGTTCGTCCAGCATCCGGCCGTCGCGACGCCGTCCGGCCTCGCGCGCGGGCCCAGCGGCAACTGGTTCGTGTCGAGCGTGCTGACGTCGCGCATCGCGGAGTTCTCGCCGAGCGGCGCGTTCGTGCGCGACGTGATGGCGCCGCCCGAAGGCAACGTCACGGAGCTGCCCGCGTCGACCGGCCATCCGCAGTCGCTCGCCTTCGACGCGCAGGGGCGCCTCTACTACGCCGACCTGAACCTCGTCGGCAGCATCCTGACGCCCGACACGGGCCCGAACGGCACGGTGCGCCGCATCGACTTCGACGCGAGCGGCGCGCCGAGCGCGCCGAAGGTCGTGCGCAGCGGACTCGCCTTTCCCGACGGCGTCACGATGTTGCCGGGCGACCTCGAGCCGGCCGAGTGGCGCACGCTCGGCCGCACGCCGCAGCGCAGCGGCTTCGCGCCGGACGAGTCGATCCTGGGCCCGCACAACGTGGCGCGCCTCGCGCGGCGCTGGGAGGCGCCGACGACGGCGATCGTCACGGCGTCGCCGAGCGTCGCGACGATCGAGCTGCCCGGCGAGGGCCGCACGCCGCTCGTCTTCTTCCAGGACTGGAACCACGTGGTGTACGCCGTGCGGCTCGCGGACGGCAGCGAGGTGTGGCGCTTCCAGGCGGACGCGCAGCCGGGCGCCGGCTTCCCGGGCGCGGGCTCGGCGACGATCGAGACGGTGGACGGCGCCGACCGCGTCTTCCTCGGCTCGGGCGAAGTCCTCTACGCGCTCGACGCCGCGACGGGCGCGGAGCTGTGGCGCTTCACGGCCGGCACCGGCTGCCGCGACGCGCAGGGCCAGCCGCCCGGCGAGTGCGGCTTCGACGGCGAGCGCAACCAGATCGAGTCCACGCCCGCGATCGTCGCCGACACCGCGGTGTTCGGCATGGACGTGAACGACTTCGAGACGGGCAAGGGCGGCGTGTACGGCGTCGACGTGCGCAGCGGCCACCTGCGCTGGTTCT
Source organism: Pseudomonadota bacterium (assembly GCA_003576805.1). Taxonomy (GTDB): domain Bacteria; phylum Myxococcota_A; class UBA9160; order UBA9160; family PR03; genus PR03. Next base: position 20,952 of record QEVM01000034.1, read on the forward strand.
TCGACCTCGAGAGCGGCGCCACCTGCCGGCCGCTGCCGGGCGACGCGATCACGCGCTACGACGGCTACCACTCGGCCGCCGCGCTCGGCCTGCCCGCGGACTTCTTCGCGACGCGCCCGGGCTGCGGCGCCGACCGCACGCCGACCGGCTGCGGCAACGTGTGGTCGTCGTTCGCGGTCGATCCCGCGCGCCAGCGGATCTACGGCGTGTCGAGCAACTGCGACACCGACGACGATCCCGCGACGCAGCAGCCGGGCCCGCAGATGCCGCCCTTCGACGAGGCGATCTTTGCGCTCGACTTCGCCGGCAACGCGGTGTGGCGCTGGCGGCCGCGCGAGGTGGACCCGCTCGACCTCGCGTTCGGCGCGGTGCCCAACCTGTTCGCGATCGCGGACGCGGAGCGCGGCCCGATCGACGTGCTCGGCGTCGGCGGCAAGGACGGCGTCTACTACGTGATCGACCGCGACGGCGTGAACGAGCGGAGCGGCGTCGCATGGGACGACGCCGACCCTTCGCAGCTTCCGTACTGGCGCACGCAGCTGGTTCCGGGCGGCGCGATCGGCGGCGTGATCGCGAGCGCCGCCGCCGACGAAGCGCGCCGCCGCATCTACACGAGCACGGCGCCGGGACTCGACGTGTTCGCGCCGCAGCGGCCGACCATGCACGCGCTCGACATGGACACCGGCGCGGTCGTCTGGGACAACGGCGACGCCGACGGCATCCGCAACGACGCGAGCTACGGGCCGACGACCGCGATCCCGGGCGTCGCGTTCACCGGCTCGGTGTTCGCGCCGCAGCTGCGCGGCTGGAGCGCCGACACCGGCGAGCTGCTCTACGCGGGCTTCGTGTCGGACGTGCTGCTCGCCAACGCGGTCGCGTCGGGCGCGACGATCGTGGACGGCACGGTGCTCGTCGGCAACGGCATCGGCACGCGCAGCGGCGATCCCCACGACGTCGGCGACCAGGTGTCGCGCGAGCCGCGCACGCTGGTCGCGCTGTGCGTGCCCGGCACGCGCGGCTGCGGCGAGTGCGACAACGGCGTGGACGACGACGACGACGGGCTCGTCGACGCGGGCGAGGACCCCGGCTGCGACGGCGCCGCCGACGCCAGCGAAAGCTCTGCGCTCCTCGTCTGCGACAACGGCGTCGACGACGACGGCGACGGCTCCGCGGACGCCGACGATCCGGGCTGCCCGTTCCCGCAGGCGACGCTCGAGGACCCGCAGTGCGACAACGGCGCCGACGACGACGGCGACGGCGCCGCCGACTGGCTCGACCCGAAGTGCCAGCCGGACTGGCCCTACTGGGAGGCGCGTCCTCCGGTGTGCGGCCTCGGCGCGGAGCTCGCGGTCGTGGTCGGCGCGCTCGCGGCGGCGAGGCGTCGCGCGCTGCGCTGACGCCTAGCTGCGCTCCTCGAACATCGCGCGGTACGCGATGCCGGCGATCGCGGCGCCGACGATCGGCGCGACCCAGAACAGCCAAAGCTGTCCGAGCGCCCAGCCGCCGACGAACACCGCGGGCCCCGTGCTGCGCGCGGGATTCACGGAGAGATTCGTCACGGGGATCCCGATCAGGTGGATCAGCGTGAGCGCGAGGCCGATCGCGATCGGCGCGAAGCCGGCGGGCGCGCGCGTGTCGGTCGAGCCGAGGATGATCATCAGGAACACGAACGTCAGCACGATCTCCGCGACGAGCGCCGACGCCATCGAGTAGCCGCCCGGCGAGTGCTCGGCGTAGCCGTTCGCGGCGAAGCCCGACGCGACGAGGTCGAAGCCCTCCTTGCCGTTCGCGATGAACGCCAGCACGGCGGCCGCGACGATGCCGCCCGCGACCTGCGCGACGACGTACGGCGCGAGCTCGCCCGCCGAGAAGCGCCCGCCGGCGACGAGGCCGATCGAGACGGCGGGGTTCAGGTGCGCACCGGACACGTGCCCGATCGCGTAGGCCATGGTGAGCACGGTCAGGCCGAACGCGAGCGAGACGCCGAGCAGACCGATGCCGACGTCCGGGAACGCGGCCGCCAACACGGCGCTTCCGCAGCCTCCGAACACCAGCCAGAACGTGCCGAGGAATTCGGCCGCCGCGCGAGTTCCGATGGACATGGAAGACCTCCAGCGAAGGAAGCTCCATCCTACTCCGAAGCGCGGCGGGAAAACCCAGGGAGTTCTGAAAAGCCGACGCGGGCGAGTTTCACCCGCGCTCGTCCGTCGCACCTTGTCCGAAGGAAGGTCCGCCGGCGGACAGGAAGGCGGACTCCTCCGCGGTCGACGCGCGCCCGAGCGCGCGGTTGCGGTGCGGGAAGCGGCCGAAGCGCGCCACGATGTCGCGGTGCTGGCGCGCGTAGTCCGCCCAGCCTTCGAGCATCTCGCGCCACGCGGGCGGCGCGCCGTGCGCGAGCGCCTCCACGCGCCGGACGCTCTCCTCCTGCGCCTCCATCGACTCGGCGTGCTCGAGCGGGAGCAGCAGGAACGCGGTCTCGATGGGAACGAGCTCGGCGTCGTCGCCGCGCGCCAGCGCGGCCCGCGCGACGGCGAGCGCGCGCGCGTCGCTCGCGAACGCGCGCGCCGAGCCGCGGAAGAGATTGCGCGGGAGCTGGTCGAGCAGCAGCACGAGCGCGAGCGCGCCGCGCGGCTCGTCCTGCCAGGCGTCCAGCTCTCCCGCGTGCGCCTCGGCGTGCAGCGCGCCGAAGCGGCGGGCGAGGTCGGCGTCCTCCTCCGGCGTCGGCTCGAACCAGAAGGTGGCGCGCGCGGCGACGCTCTCGGGTGTCGGCGGCACGCGCCCGAACCAGAAGTGCAGCAGCGCCTCTGCGCGCGGGTCCATCACGGCTTGCGCTGCGCCACGAAGAAGAGGCGCGGAAACGGGAACCAGACGCCGTGCTCGCCGCGCGGATACGCGGCCTCGATCCGCTCGTGGTAGGCCGCGAGGAAGGCGTCGCGCGGCGCGCCGTCGAGCCGGCTCAGCACGGGCCGCAGCGCCGTGCCCTTCACCCACTCGACGATCGCGGCGGCGTCGGGCATTCGGTGCAGGTAGCGCGTCTCCCAGACGTCCACCTCGCAGCCGAGCGCGAGCAGCCGCTCGGCGTACCACGCGCCCGGCTGGACGCGCACGGCGGGCGGCGCCGCGCCGAGCGCCGCCGCGAAGCGCGCGTCGCGCCAGAGCGCGTGCAGGATGCGGTGAGTGGGCTCGCCGTCGTTGTTCGGCATCTGCACCGCGAGCGCGCCGCCGGGCGCGAGCCAGCCGACCCAGCGCCCGAGCAGCGCGTCGTGTTCGCCGACCCACTGCAGCGCCGCGTTCGAGACGATGCGGTCGAGCGGCGCGGCGGGCGCCCAGGTGCGCAGATCGCCCTGCGCGAACGACACGCGCGGGTGCGCCGCGCCTTCGGCCGCGCGCGCGAGCATCGACTCCGACGCGTCGACGCCCACGATCGCGGCGTCGGGCCAGCGCTCGGCGAGCGTGCGCGTCAGCTCGCCCGAGCCGCAGCCGAGATCGGCCGCGCGCCGCACCGCGCCGCCCGGCAGGCGCGCGACCAGATCGAAGAACGGCTGCGCGCGCTCGCGTTCGAAGCGGGCGTAGAGGGCGGGATCCCAGCGCGTCGCGGCGGCGTCCGGCATGCGGCGACGCTAGCGGACGGACGCGCGACGCCCCGTCGCGCGTGCGCCGTCGCTGCGCGCGAGCGCCTCGTGCACGAGCGCGAGCGCGACGGAGAGGCCGAGCAGCGCGGGTCCCAGCACCGCGAGCCCCGCGCCGCGCGCGGCGCCGCCGACCAGCCACGGCACCAGCGCCTGCCCGAGCGCCGCGCTCGCGATCTGGAAGCCGACGCCGTTGGCCGCGTGCGCGGCGCCGAGCCGCCGCGGCGTCGCGGCGATCAGCGACGGGAACACCGGACCGCAGCCGAAGCCGAGCAGCGCGAGCCCCGCCGCGCTGGCGCCGCGGAACGGGTCGAACGCGACGAGCGCCGCGGCCGCGCCGATGCCGGCGATCGCGCAGCGCACGAGCGGCGCGGGCGCGACGCGGTTCGCGACGAGTCCGAACGCGACGCGCCCCGCCGTGAGCGCGCCCCAGAAGATCGACACCCACGCGCCGGCGCGGTCGATCGGCACGCCGCGCGCCTCCGTGAGGAAGCTGAACGCCCACGCGCCCGCGGACTGCTCGAGCCCGACATAGAGGAAGAACGCCGCCATGCCGAGCCACGCGGCCGGACGCCGCAGCGTGGCGCGCGCGCTCGGCGCGGCGTCGGCCGCGCCGGCCGCGTCCGTCGCCGTGCGCGCGCCGTCCGCCCACAGTCCGCGCGTCGCCACGAACACGAAGGCGAGCGCGAGCTGCGCGCCCGCGACCAGCGCGTAGCCGCGCTGCCACGGCGCGCCGCGCAGCAGCACCGCGGTCATGATCGCGGGCCCGAGCGCGGCGCCGACGCCGTAGCACGCGTGCAGCCAGTTCAGCGTGCGCGCGCTGTGGTGCGCCGCGACCCAGGTGTTGAGACCGGCGTCGATCGCGCCCGCGCCGGCGCCCGCGACGAGCCCGAACGCGACGAGCGCCGCCCACGTCGGCGCGAGCGCGTAGCCCGCGAGGCTCGCGGCGGTGGCGAGGCAGCTCGCCGCGAGCAGCGCCGGCACGCGCACGCGCGCGAGCAGCGCGCCGCTCGCGAAGCTCGCCGCGACGTAGCCCGTCGTGGTCGCGACGAGCAGCGGTCCGAGCGCGTCGAGCGCGAGCCCGAACTGCGCGCGCATCGAGGGCCACGCGACGCCGAGCAGCCCGTCCGGAAGTCCCAGGCTCACGAACGCCGCGAAGGCGAGCGCGAGTGCGAGTGCGGCCGCCATGCGACTCCCTATCCTGCGCTTCGATGTCCGAACGCGCCGCTCCGATCCTCACCGGCCCCCAGAAGCGCTTCTTGCGCGCGCGCGCGCAGGCCCTCGAGCCGATGGTGTGGATCGGCGACGCCGGACTCACGGGCGGCGTGCGGCGCGCGCTCGACGAGGCGCTCGCGGCGCACGAGCTGGTGAAGGTCCGCATGCGCGCGCCCGACGACAAGCGCGCGCTGGCCGCGGAGCTGGCCGCGACGAGCGGCGCCGCGCTCGTCCACCTGATCGGCCACACGGCGGTGCTCTACCGCCCGGATCCCGACGAGTCGAAGCTCGCGCTGCCGCGACGCGACCAAGCGTAGGACCGCTCAGTCGAGCGCGTCGCCCTCGGACAGCGGCTCGAAGCCGGTCGCTCCGCCGAGGCGCGGGAGCCCGTCGCAGCCGACGTTGGCCCAGCGCGCGCGGTCGCTGAAGAAGACGTGGAGCTGCGGGCGGCGGTCGAGCGCGTCGGTCACGTTGGCGAGCACGACGTCGACGACGCCGGGATGCTCGTCGAGCTCGCAGAAGAGCGTGCTGCCGCAGCGCCCGCAGAAGCTGCGCACGCCGTGCTCCGACGACTGGAAGCGCACGAGGCTCGCTTCGCCGCCCGTCACCTTGAAGCGCTCGCGCGCCGCGCCGAACCACGTGACGTAGGCGGCGCCGTGGGCGCGCCGGCACATCGAGCAGTGGCAGTGCGCGCACCACGCGGTGGGAAAGCCGACTTCGAAGCGCACCGCGCCGCACAGACAGCCGCCGTGCACGCAGTCGCGGCCGGCTTGGCTGGCATCTTCCCGGTTGGAATCCACGCGAACCCCCCTTTGCGCACGGAGCGTACCGCTCCCGCCCGACCCGCTGCGATACCCTGCGCCGCGATGCGCGCGATCGACCTCCGCAGCGACACCGTGACCCGCCCGACGCCCGCGATGCGCGCCGCGATGGCGGAGGCCGAGCTCGGCGACGACGTGTTCGGCGAGGACCCGACGGTGAACGCGCTCGAGGCCGAGGTCGCGGCGCGGCTCGGCAAGGAGGCCGCCGTCTTCGTGCCGTCGGGCACGATGGCGAACCAGATCGCGATCCGGCTGCACACGCGCCACGGCGACGTCGTGCTCGCGGGCCAGTGGGCGCACGTGCTGCGCTACGAGGGCGGCGCCGCGGCCGCGCTGGCCGGCGTGCAGATCGCGACGCTCGCGAGCGGCGGGCTCTTCGACGCCGCCGACGTGCGCGCGGCGATCGTCCCGGCGACCAACGTGCACTGGGCGCCCACCACGCTGCTCACCGCCGAGAACACGCACAACACGTCGGGCGGTCGCGTGTTCCCGCTGGAGCGGCTCGAGGCCGCCACCGGCGCGGCGCGCGCGGCCGGCCTCGCGACGCACCTCGACGGCGCGCGGCTCTTCAACGCGGAGGTCGCGACGCGCGTTCCGGCGGCGCGCTGGGCGGCGTCGTTCGACACCGTCGCGACCTGCTTCTCGAAGGGGCTCGGCGCGCCGGTCGGCTCGGCGCTGTGCGGATCGCGCGACGCGATCGAGCGCGCGCGCCGGCTGCGCAAGCAGCTCGGCGGCGGCATGCGGCAGGCGGGCGTCGTCGCCGCGGCGGCGCGCCACGCGCTCGCGCACCACGTCGCGCGCCTCGCCGACGACCACGCGAACGCGCTGCGACTCGCCGAAGGGCTCCAGAAGCTCGGCGTGCCGGTCGATCCCTGGCCCGAGACCAACATGGTGATGTTCCGGGTCGCGGACACGATGGGCTTCCTGCGCGCCGCGAACGAGCGCGGCGTGCTCGTGCTGCCGGTCGATCCCGGTCGCTTCCGCGCGGTCACGCACCTCGACGTCTCGGCGGAGGACGTCGACGAGGCGCTCGTGCGGATCGGAGCGCTGCTCGATGCGGATCCTGGTTTGCGACCGCGAGCCTGATGGGTCGGCCCGCTCGCCTGCGGCTCGCTACGGCGGAAACGGGCGCGTTGGCTTTGTCGTTGCTTCGCGCTTCGGGTACGACCGCGAGCCTTGTGGGTCGGCCCGCTCGCCTGCGGCTCGCTACGGCGGAAGCGGGGTGTTGCGCTTCGAAGGTGGCTTTGGGCTCGCGTGTGCGGCTGGCGGAGTTGCCGTTGACGGGGTCGGAGATGTGTGGGAAGGTCGCGCGCATGCGAACGAACGCGACGATCCAGCTCTGGTGGTGGCGCCCCTGACAGCGAGGCGGCGTCCGTTCGTTCGAGATGATTTCGAGGCCGCCTCTCCCGAGGCGGCCTTTTTCGTTCCTGCTCTCGTTCACGAGACGGGCCGCCGGCGGGACGAGGAGGCGGGAGAGTCCCGATGACCGAGCAGCAGAGCTACGAGACCCGCGGCGGCATCCGCGTGGCGTGCAGTGTCGAGGACGTCGACGGCGCGCGCGAGCTGGCGGCGCTGACCGCGTCGCTCGACGCGCGGCGCGGCGCGCTGTTCGCCTCCAGCTACGAGTACCCCGGCCGCTACACGCGTTGGGACATGGGCTTCGCGAATCCGCCGCTCGTGCTCGTGGCGCGCGGGCGGCGCGTCGAGGCGACCGCGCTGAACGCGCGCGGCCGCGTGCTGCTCGCGCCGATCGCCGCCGCGCTCGAAGCGCTGCCCGCGGTCGACGCGCACACGCGCGGCCCCGACTCGATCGCGTGCAGCGTGCGCATGCCCGCAGGCCGCTTCCCCGAGGAGGAGCGCAGCCGCCAGCCGTCGGTGTTCTCGGTGCTGCGCGCGGTGGTGGACCTGTTCGCGTCCGAAGCGGACCCGCACCTCGGGCTCTACGGCGCGTTCGGCTACGACCTCGCGCTCCAGTTCGAGCCGCTGCGCATGCGGCTCGCGCGGCCCGCCGAGCAGCGCGACTTCGTGCTCTACCTGCCCGACGAGCTGCTGATCGTCGACCACCGCCGCGAGCTCGCGACGCGGCGCCGCTACGAGTTCGAAGCCGGCGGCGCGCGCACCGCGGGCCTGCCGCGCGACGGTGCGCCGACGCCGTACGCGGGGCAGGGCGCCGTCGAGACGTCCACGGACCACGCGCCCGGCGAGTACGCGAGCGTCGTGCGCGACGCCAAGGAGTACTTCCGGCGCGGCGATCTCTTCGAAGTGGTGCCCGGGCAGACCTTCTTCGAGCCCGCGCCCGACTCGCCCTCCGCGATCTTCGGCCGGCTGCGCGTGCGCAATCCCGCGCCGTACGGATTCCTCATGAACCTCGGCGACGACGAGTGGCTGGTCGGCGCGTCGCCCGAGATGTACGTGCGCGTCGAAGGCCGCCGCGTCGAGACCTGCCCGATCTCGGGCACGATCCGCCGCGGCAAGGACGCGATCGAGGACGCCGAGCAGATCAAGACGCTGATCACGTCCGAGAAGGACGAGTCCGAGCTCACGATGTGCACCGACGTCGACCGCAACGACAAGTCGCGCATCTGTGAGCCGGGCTCCGTGCGCGTGATCGGGCGGCGCCAGATCGAGCTCTACTCGCGCTTGATCCACACCGTGGACCACGTCGAGGGCACGCTGCGGCCGGGCTTCGACGCGCTCGACGCCTTCCTGTGCCACGCGTGGGCCGTCACCGTGACGGGCGCGCCGAAAGCGTGGGCGATGCAGTTCCTCGAGGACCACGAGCGCTCGCCGCGGGCGTGGTACGGCGGCGCCGTCGGCCTCGTCGGCTTCGACGGCAACCTCAACACGGGGCTCACGCTGCGCACCGTGCGCATCCTGCACGGCGTCGCGCAGGTGCGCGTCGGCGCGACGCTGCTCTACGACTCGGACCCCGACGCCGAGGAGGAGGAGACGCACGTCAAGGCGTCGGCGCTGCTCGACGCGATCCGCCGCGCCGACGGCGTCGTGCCGGAGGCGCCGCGCACGTCGTTCACGCGCGTCGGCGAGGGGCGCCGGATCCTGCTGGTGGACCACCAGGACTCGTTCGTGCACACGCTCGCCAACTATTTGCGCCAGACCGGCGCCGAGGTGACGACGTGGCGGTCGGGCTTCCCGCACGCCGACCTCGACGCGCTGCGGCCCGATCTGGTCGTGCTCTCGCCCGGCCCGGGCAGCCCCGCGGACTTCGACGTCTCGGGCACGCTGCGCGCGCTGCGCGAGCGACACCTTCCGGCGTTCGGCGTGTGCCTCGGGCTGCAGGGACTCGTCGAGCACTGCGGCGGCAAGCTCGGCGTGCTCGGCTACCCGATGCACGGCAAGCCGTCGTGGATCGACGTGCGCGGCGGCGCGCTCTTCGAGGGCCTGCCGAAGCGCTTCCGCGCCGGCCGCTACCACTCGCTCTACGCGCTGCGCGACGTGCTGCCCGCCGAGCTGCGCGTCACGGCCGAGACGGAGGACGGCGTCGTGATGGCGGTCGAGCACGCGAGCGAGCCGCTCGCCGCCGTGCAGTTCCATCCCGAGTCGATCCTGACGCCGGGCGAGCTCGGCTTGCGGCTGCTCGCGAACGCCGTCGCGACCCTGTGTCGATGAGGCGGCCGTGTGGGATCGCCGCGGGTTCCTGAGAGGGCTCGTCGGGCTGGCGCTCGCGGCGATCCCGCGTCGCGCGCGGGCTGCGCGATCCGAACGGCTGACCGCGCGCTGGCTGCACGAGCGAACCCGCAACACGCGGCTCGGTGCGCTCGGCGCAAGGCTGGCGGTCGCCGACGGCGGCGAGCCGCGCAAGCCGTACCCGGGCCTTCCCCGCATCGCGCTGGCGCGCGCGCCCTGGCGCGAGACGCCCGCGCTCGGCGCGTTGCTGCGCGGCGCGAGCGGCGCGCGCGCGCCCGACTTCCCCGAGCTCGGGCGCATCCTGCATCTCGCGAACGGCGTCACGGGCGTCAGCCCGAACGGGACGAAGCTGCGCGCCGCGCCGTCCGCCGGCGCGCTCTACGCCGCGGAGATCTACGTCGCAGCGTCGGCGGTCGAAGGGCTCGCCGCCGGGCTCTACTCCTACGACGTGCTCGGCGACACGCTGGTGCGTCTCGCAGAGGGCGCACCCGGCGCAGCGCGGCTCGCCGCGCTCGCGTGCGGCGCCGGCCCGATCGAGGACGCCACCGCGCACGTCTTCGTCGCGAACGTGTTCCGCCGCTACACGGGCCGCTACGCGAACCGCGGCTACCGCTACGCGCTGATCGACACCGGTCACGTCGCCGAGAACCTGGAGCTCGCGGCGCTCGCCGCCGGGGTCGGCGTGCGCCGCATCCCGCTCTTCGAGGACGACGCGGTCCACCGCTGGCTCGACCTCGACGGCGAAGAGGAGGCCGTGTGCGCGGTCGCGGCGATCGGGCCGCCGCGCGCGGCCGGCTCCGCGCCGCCGCGCGCGTGGGCGGAGGCGCAGGCCGTGCGC